>NZ_JBFAHJ010000014.1:0-245382 GCF_040654115.1 Nonomuraea sp. NPDC050786 | reverse complement strand
CGCGGGGCCCCCCGCCCTCGGGGGCCCCGCCCCCGGCCCCCCGCGCGGGCGAACGGGGCCGTGGCTCTACCGGGCCGGGGCGTAACCGGCGGGCCTGGTGGTGAACGTGCCGCGGCCCTGGGTGCGGCTGCGCAGCCGGGTCGCGTACCCGAACACCTCGGCCAGCGGGACCACGGCGGTGATCACCACCGTGCCGGCCCGCGCCGACGAGCCCGAGATCCGGCCGCGCCGGGCCGCCAGGTCGCCGAGCACGCCGCCGGCCGCGTCGTCGGGCACGGTGACCGTGATCTCCACCACCGGCTCGAGCAACTCCATCGCGCAGGCCCGCAGCGCCTCGCGCAGCGCGAGCCGCCCGGCCGTGCGGAACGCCAGGTCCGACGAGTCCTTCGGATGGGTGGCCCCGTCGGTCAGCGTGACCCGCAGGCCGGTCACCGGGTGACCGCCGAGCGGCCCGTCGGCCAGGGCGTCGCGGCAGCCGGCCTCGACCGCCCGCACGTACTCACGCGGCACCCGGCCACCGGCCACGGTCGACCGGAACTCGAAGCCCCCGCCGTCCACCTCCAGCGGCTCGACATCCAGCACGACGTGGGCGAACTGCCCCGCGCCGCCGTCCTGCTTGACGTGCCGGTACAGCAGCCCGGACACGCCGCGCGTCACCGTCTCCCGGAGCGCTACCTGCGGACGGCCGACGGCGACGTCCAGCCCGTGGTCGCGCCGGAGCTTCTCCGCCGCGACCTCCAGGTGCAGCTCGCCCATCCCGGACAGCAGCGTCTGCCCGGTCTCGGCGTCCGTACGGACCGCCAGCGACGGATCCTCCTCGGCCAGCCGCGCCAGCGCCGAGGCCAGCCGGTCCGCGTCCACGCTCCGGCGGGCCTCGATCGCCACGGACACCACCGGCTCCGTCGCGCTCGGCGGTTCGAGCACCAGCGGCGCCTCGGGCGCGCACAGGGTGCTCCCGGTGCGGGCCGACTTCAGCCCGACCACCGCGACGATGTCGCCGGCCACCGCCCGCTCCATCTCGGTGTGCCGGTCGGCCTGCACCCGCAGGATGCGGCTGACGCGCTCGGTGCGCCCTATGCCGGCGTCCAGCACCACGTCCCCCTTCCGCATCGTTCCCGAGTAGACCCGCAGGTACGTCAGCCGCCCGGTGGCGGTCGAGCTCACCTTGAACGCCAGCGCGGCCAGCGGCGCCTCCGGGTCGGCGGCCCGCTCCGCGCCGTCCACGCCGCGCACCGCGGGCACGTCCAGCGGCGACGGCAGGTACGCCACCACGGCGTCGAGCAGCGGCTCGATCCCGCGGTTGCGGTACGCCGACCCGCACAGCACGACCAGGCCCGCACCGCTCGCGGTCAGGTCGCGCAGCGCGGCGGCCAGCGTCCGGTCGGAGATCGACGGCAGCGCGCAGAACTCCTCCAGCGCCTCCGCGTGCAGCTCCGCCACCGACTCCTCGAGCAGCCTGCGCCGCCGCCGCGCCTCGTCCAGCAGGTCCTCCGGCACCGGTCCTTCCTGGCACGCGTCGCCCTCCCAGACGAGCGCGCGCATCCTGACCAGGTCGACGACGCCGGCGAACCGCTCCTCCTGCCCGATCGGCAGCTGCACCACCAGCGGGGCCCTGTGCAGCCGGCGGCGGATCGACTCGACCGCGGCGTCCAGGTCGGCGCCGGCCCGGTCCAGCTTGTTGACGAACGCGATGCGCGGCACGCCGTACCGGTCGGCCCGCCGCCACACCGACTCGCTCTGCGGCTCGACGCCCGCGACGGCGTCGAACACCGCGATCGCGCCGTCGAGCACCCGCAGCGAGCGCTCCACCTCGTCGGAGAAGTCGACGTGGCCGGGGGTGTCGATCAGGTTGACGCGGTGCCCGTCCCAGACGCAGCTCACCGCGGCGGCGAAGATCGTGATGCCGCGGTCGCGTTCCTGGGGGTCGAAGTCGGTGACGGTCGTGCCGTCATGCACCTCGCCGCGCTTGTACGTGGCGCCGGCGAGGTACAGCATCCGCTCGGTGACGGTGGTCTTGCCGGCGTCGACGTGGGCGAGGATGCCGAGATTCCGTACGACGGCAAGCAGGTTGGCCTGTTCTTGTTTCGAGAGGTGAGCACGCACAGCCCATGACCCTTCGGTCCAGAGAAGAAAGGGGACAGCGCGATTCCCCGGACGAGAGCGGGGGCTCGTCAGGGCGTCGTCCAGTGGCGGCCGCGCAGCCGGCACCGGGACGACGGAGACACCAGGATCACCTCGTAGCGCGACGAGGGGACGACGGCAGCGGTGCTGTGGCGCACGGCCGTTCTCCTCTCCCTCGTCGATGATCAGTGGCGAGTGTAGTCAGGGGCGGGCGGGCGAAGAAAGCGATTTGTTCCGGCCGTGGGGGAGGTTCACCACGCGGTCGCCTGACTGCCCCCGATGAGAGACACAGCCGTCATGTCGGCATGTCGACATAGGCGCGAGACGCTTTCAGTGGAAGGACGCGCCCATGACGATCACTCTGGACACCGGGCGGTACACGGTCGGCATGGCCACCGGCGCCGCCGACGTGCAGGCCGCGCAGCGACTCCGCCACGAGGTCTTCGCCGGGGAGATGGGGGCGCGGCTCGACAGCCCGGTCTCCGGCCTCGACGTGGACCGGTTCGACGCCTACTGCGACCACCTCCTCGTACGGGACGGCAGAGAAGTCGTCGGCACGTACCGGCTGCTCCCTCCGGGGCGTACAGACCGGCTCTACTCCGACGGCGAGTTCGACCTGACCAACCTCGCGCCACTCAGGAAGGGCCTGGTGGAGGCGGGCCGCACCTGCGTGCACCCCGACCACCGGGGCGGCGCGGTGGTCGCGCTGATGTGGGCGGGCATCGCCCGGTACATGCTCTCCGGCGGTCACCAGTGGCTGGCGGGCTGCTGCTCGGTGCCGCTCGACGACGGTGGCACGCTGGCCGCCGCCGTGGTGGAGCGGGTCCCGCTCGGGCCGGAGGAGTACCGGGTAACGCCGCACACGCCGTGGCACCCCGAGGGCGACGTACCTTCCGACCGGTTCGTCCCACCTGCCCTCCTGCGCGGCTACCTGCGGCTGGGCTCGTGGGTGTGCGGAGCGCCCGCGCACGACCGGGACTTCGGCACCGCGGACTTCTTCGTGCTGCTGTCGATGGCCAACGTGAACATGCGCTACCTGCGGTACTTCCTCGGGGAGACGCTGTGAGCGCCGTAGCGCCGGAGACGCCACTCTCACCTCACGCGCCGGCTCCTTCCAAGGCACCGGTCACCCTGAAGGCGCCGGACACGGCCGAGGCCCCGGTCACCCTGAGGGCGCTGGCCCCGTCGAAGACACCGGTCATCCTTAACGCACGGGACCTGGCCGAGGCGCCGGTCCCCCATAACGCACCGGACCTGGCCGAGGCGCCGGACCCGTGGCGCCCACTCGGCCCTTGCACCACGGCGGCGTGCGTGGAAGCCGCGGTTGCCGTCGCCGGGCCCGTCCAGCTCGCGGCCCGGCTGGTCGCGGCGTTCCTGGTGCTGCTCGCCGGGGTGCCGATGTCCCTAGTGGGGCGGATACGGGCGACGTGGCGTACGGAGCTCACGATGGCCTGGGCACGACTGCTCCTGCGCGCCCTCGGCGTCCGACTCGAGGCGACGACATCGGGAAGTGGCGCGCCGCCGAACGTCGGTGCGGCGTCGGAGGCGGGCACGCTGTTGGCTGCCGGTGCTGCTTGGGGCGTCCGGGCGAAGCCGGCTGGCGGTCCGGGTTGGGACGGCGAGGCGAGGCCGGAAGTCGGTGCGGGCTCGCAGACGGGCGCTCTCGTCGTGGCGAACCACGTGTCCTGGCTCGACCCGCTCGTCCTCGCGGCCACGGTGCCGTCGCGACCGCTCGCCAAGCGCGAGATCGGCGAATGGCCCTTCATCCGCACGCTGGCCGCCGGCGCGGGCGCGCTGTTCATCGACAGGGAGCGCCTGTCCGCGCTGCCGTCGGCCGTCGCCGCGGTCACCGACGCCCTCAGGGCGGGCGACACCGTGGTCGCCTTCCCCGAGGGCACCACCTGGTGCGGCCGCGGGATGGGCCGGTTCCGCCCGGCCGTCTTCCAGGCGGCCGTGGACGCGGGCGCCCCGGTCCGCCCGGCCGTGCTCCGCTACCGCGAGGGGACGGCGACCTCGACCCGTGCCTGCTACGTCGGGGACGACTCGCTGCTCGCCTCCATCGTCCGGGTGGCCACGACCCGGGACCTGGCCGTGGAGGTCACGCTCTTCGCCCCAGTACGACCGGCCGCGCCCACGAGCAGCCGGCCGGAGGCCCGTACGGCCCTGGCGAGGATCGCCGAGAGCCGGGTGCGCGCCAACGTGCTCGAACCACACGGTCATGAGCAGTCCGGCTTTATGCGGTAACCGGTGACCGGCGACTGCACACCGGTCGGTTCGAACAGGCTGCCGCTCTCCCTGTACACCTGGGACGGAGGCGTAGCGGCTGCCGGCATACCGAGCGGGCAGGGCCTGGAGGAAAACTTATCGCGTCCCCTCCCTGCTGCCGACGAAATTTCTCTTCACGGTTCACCGATCGGCGGAGACGGCTTATTAAGCTTTGCACGAATATGTGCCGCCTCGGCGCGCGCTGCTTTTGCTTCGGCAACAGCCTTCTCGCGATCGGAGGAGAAGATCAGGACTAGTGCTAGCGCATCCAGTGCTTCCGCCATTTTCTCGCGCCACGCCGCAAAAGCTTCCGTACTTCTCTCACCAGGCGGCTTCTCCGAGCGCACCGCCCTCAACTCTCGGAGTGCGGCGCGCAATTCCGGGGGGATGTCCACACCGGCTCATCCCCTTCCACCGATGAGGGGAAGGAACCTCTGGCAGGCAGGGCATGGCGCGATCAACGTACCATGCTCGTCGAGAGGGTATGAGTTACCTCTTGCGCCTCCACCGATTCTTACTGATTGGAACGTAGCGCCATCCAACGGAATGTCAGCCTCTTCGAATAGAATCGCGCATCCCACTTCTCCACAGCCGCCGTGATGCCCAGACTGGGCAACGGCTCTTGCTACCTGCCCAGGCATTGTGCCAGTACGCGTATCCGCAGCATAGGCAAACCTAACATGCTCTCCGTCTGCGGAAGTAATCTTAGTAGCCACGTTGGGGCGGACCTTTGGATCCATACTCAGCGCCGCATCGGCAAAATCGAGCAGATCATCGTCAGCATCACCGCAGTTATGGACGAGTACCGGCGCGGTACCCGCTTCTACGTAGAATGTGTGGACCTCGGCGACCGTCAGGTCGTAGACCGTCGGGTGGTTATGCCCCTTTTGGGCGCTGACGACCTGGACGGTGGCGCCGTCAGGGGTGCGGAGGCGGTCGGCGTTCGTCAGGTGGTCGGCGCGGACCCACTGGTGGTCCTTGGCGTCCCAGAACAGGTGGTGTTCGGTGGCGAGGATGACGCCGGTCTCGTCGCCCTTCTTGCCGTCGGTGTCGACGGTTATCTGGACGAGGTTGAGGTAGCCGACGCCTGAGAAGGCGGCGACGACGAGCTGCGGCGCGGTCTTGCCTGTGTGAGGGTCAGTCGCGAGGACCTTCTCCCCGGGCTTGATCTTCTCGATGGCTTTGAACGTGCCGTCGGCGAGCTGGACCTTCGTGCCGGCGACGAAGCTGTTGGGACAGCCCCCGCGTGATCCGGACGACGCATGCGGGCGTCCGGCCTTGCTTCCGCCGGCTCTGGCTGCCGCGCCTTCCGCTTCTGCGGCATCGTCGGCGGCGCCGCCCATCTTGCCCAGCGCGGATCTCGCCTTGCCCGCCGCCTTGGCCACCGCGCCCGTGACCGCCTTGCCGGCCGCCGTGCTCGCGACCTTGCCGAGCACCGCCGACGCGGCCTTGCCGAGGAAGCCTCCTGCCGCGCCTGTTACGGCTCCCACCGCCGCCGCGTGGAAGGCCCCGCCTAAACTCCACTGGTCGCGGGGGGTGGAGACCAGGTAGCCGGCGAGGTTGCCGGCTGCTCCGCCGGCCGCGGCGCAGCCGACGCTGCCGGCTCCGGCCGTCGCCGCCTCGCATCCGATCGTGACGACGATCGTGACGGTGACGTTGACGATGGTGGCCTTGTGCTGGTTCCAGAAGCGCTTGGCCTTGCAGCCGAAGTCCCAGGTGCCGCAGTGTCCGCCACCGCCACCGCCGCCACCGTTCGATCCGGAGGGCGAGGGGGAGTGGTGAGGAGCATGCCCAGGGCCGTTGCTGCCGGCGCCGGGGTCTCTCCCGCCCTGGTGGCAGCGGCCGTAGGTGTCGCACCAGGGACCGTCCGGTTGCAGGCCCGAAGGGTCGGACTTGGTGACCGGGTTGTTGTCGGCGTAGGCGTAGCCGTTCCAGCTCTGCGGGTCGGTGGCGTCGAAGACCGGGTCGACGGAGATGAAGCGGCCCGTTTCGGCGTCGTACTCACGGGCGCCGAGGTGAGTCAGGGACGTCGCCTCGTCGATGGTCCCGCCGACGAAGCCCTTCTGGCCCGGCCAGTACGACGGCGGTGAGCCGCGGAGCTGGCCGAACGGGGTGAAGTACCGGCGTGACGGGGCCTGGGTGTCGTCGTCGCTGACCGAGGCGTCGGTGGTGCCGTGGTTGTCGGAGCCGAGCCACGTGACGCCCCTGTTGGTGCGGGCGGCGACGATCTGCCCGCCGTGGGCGTAGTAGCGGGTCGCGGTCTTGGCGCCGGACTTGGTGTCGAGCCGGATCTCCATCCCGGCGACGTACAGCGTCGTGGAGGTGGGATCGCGGCGGATCAGCCGGTCGCCGTTGGCGTCGTAGAGGAAGGTGCTGACGCCGGACGGGTCGGTGGACTTGGCGAGGTGCCCCTCGACGTCCCACTCCAGCGCCCGGCCCGAGCCCCGCTCGGTGGTGTTGCCGGCGGCGTCGTAGGTGTAGCTGTCGATCTGCCCGTCGCGCGTGCCGCCCTGGTACTCGACCGTGGACAGGGTGTGGGGCTGCGGCTTGCCGGCCCCGGCGTAGGTGTAGGTCTTGGTGACGTCACCGGACGCCTGGTGGTCGACCTCCTTGGTGCGGTTGCCGACGATGTCGTAGGCGAACGACTGCCAGTACGGAGCCGGTCCGCCGACGACGTTCTGCGAGGGGTCCGAGGCGCAGTCGTCGGTGGCCGTCCATGCCTCGGTCAGGCGCTGCAGGTAGTCCTGGCGGAAGCACTGCACGTCGGGCGTCTGGCCGGACGGAGTGTCGGCGATCTTGGTGATGTTCCCGGACTGGTCGTAGGTGTAGTTGGTGTCCGAGACCGAGATCGGCGACGTCTCACGCTCGTACAGGGAGCGGGTGAGCCGGCCGGTGCCCTCGTCGTAGAAGTTGGTCTCCTTCACCCGCTTGCCGCCGGTCGACATCATCATGTCGAGCAGCTGGCCGAGCTTGGAGTACGAGGTGGACGTGACGTAGGTGGTCAGTCCCCGTGTGGTGGTGGGATTGCCGAGCTCGTCGTAGCCGTAGAGGAGCGTCTCCTTGAGCAGGCCACCGGCCGCGGGCAGCACGTTGCGATGGACGGTGCCGTCGAGGTTGTAGTCGGTGCTGGTCTCGTAGACACCGGCCAGGGACCCCTCGGCGGCCGGGATGGTGGTCTTGGTGCCGAGAGTCCGGTAGGCGTCGTCGAAGCCGGTGACCGCGGTGGTGTAGGCGTCCATCGCCCCGGTGGCGGCGTTCCTGACGTACCGGGTCGAGGCCGTCGGCTGGCCGTTCACGACGGTGCCGTCGGACAGCTTGTCGTACGTCCACTCGGCGAGCTTGGTGCCGGCGGCCGAGGTGCCCTCGTACTCGGCGGTCTTGCGGCCGAGGGCGTCGTAGGTGAAGAAGACGCTCTTGCCGCGCGCGTCCGTCGTCGTCAGCAGGCGGTCGGTCTTGTCGTCGTAGGTGAGCTTCGCGGTGCCCTTGTCGGGGTCGTCGAGCTGGATCAGCCGGCCGCGCAGGTCGTAGTGGTACGTCCACGTCGTGCCCGCCGGGTCCTTGACGGTCGCCGGCTGGCCGGCCGGGGTGTAGGTGTACGTGGTGGCGTCGTGGTCGCCGGTCGGGCCGTCGCCCTTGTACTGCCGGAGCTCGACCAGCTGGCCCCGCGCGTTGGTGATCTTCGTGATCGGCGTGGATCCGGCCGGCGGGTCGACGCTGACCCGGTCGCCGCCGTAGGTCGTGGTGGTGCGCCACTGCTCGCTGCCGCGCTTGCGGAAGATCTGCGCGGTGGGCCACTCCATGCCGTTGTAGACCGTGACGTTCTGGCCCGGGACGTCGTCGTCGCTGGCCGGGGTCCAGAGCGTGCTGCCGGGGTCGCCCTCGGTGTAGTAGTCCTGGTTCGTCTTGTAGGCCAGGCCGCGGGTGTCGTACAGGGTGTCGTTCACCACCCGGCCGCCGCCCGGAGCCGGCTGCTGGGTCTGGCGGGGCCGCAGCAGGCCGTCGTAGAGGGCGTAGCCGGTGGTGTAGTGGACGCTGTCGTTCCGGAGCGTCGCGGTGGACACCGTGGTCGGCCCGTCCGTGCGGATCTGGTAGCCGAACCTCATGTTCGGGGCATCCGGGAAGGTCGACCTGGCGTGGCCGGGCAGCCACACGCCGGTCAGCCGGCCGAGCGGGTCGTAGACGAGGTCCGTGCGCTTGCCGTTGACGTCGATCGTGGCGGTCGGGATGCCCCACGCCGGCTCGACCTCGGTCTTGGTGACGTGGCCCGCCGCGTTGGTGACCTCGGTGCGGGTGACCGGGCCGGTCGCCGGGGTGTACGTGGTGGTGGTCCGGCCGCCCGAGGCGTCCGTGACGACCTGCGGCCTGCCGTACACGTCGAAGGTGGTGGTGCCGACCGTGACGTACCGCGGTCCGCCGCTCCACGACCCGAGCTTCTCGGTCTTGGTGACGTCGCCCCTGGCGGGCGCGGTGCCGTAGGCCTGGTTGTCGTAGTACTTGCGCACGTCGGAGGCCACGTCGTCCGGCCGGGCGGGCGTGACCGCGCAGGACTTGGTGACCGTCTCGACGCGCGAGACGTACGAGATCATCCACTTGGCGGCGTTGCGGGCGTACTCGGTGCGGGTGCACTGGTCGTCGCTCGCGGTCGACTCGTCGCCCAGGTCGTTGACCTGTGTGGGCAGGCCGTCGGCGTTGTAGTCGGTGTCGGTCGTGGTGTACCGCCAGCCGCCGGAGGCCAGCGCGGTGCGGCTGCGCACCTTGTCGACCTCGACCAGGTGGGCGGTGGTCGTGCCCCAGGAGCGGACCCGCTTGGCGGTCTGCTTGGTCCAGTAGCCGGTGATGGCGCCGCTCATGGCCGCCCCGCCGGGCCCGTCGTAGTGGATCTCCTCCAGGATGCGTCCCTGCAGGGGCTCGGCGTCGGGCACCGGCGGGCCTTCGGAGGCGGTGACCTGGACGTCCTTCGTGCCGCCGCCGGACTTCTCGTCGCCGTCCATGCCGCGGAAGTAGATGTACTCCGACTGCGAGCGCTGCTCGGGGGCCTCGCCGTGGACGACCCGCACCTTGCCGTAGCCGCGCCACTGCGACCAGGTCTTGTACTTCTCCTTGGTCAGCCCGTCGTCGTCATCGTGGTGCCAGGCGCCGCCGCCGAGGTACTCGTAGGAGGTCACCTCGTCGGGCGCGCCACCCGTGCGGTCGATGGCGCGCACCTGCGTGACCACGTACTTGTGGAACCAGTCGAGCTTGGGCGACGTGGCACCCTCGGGCGACCAGTACTGCGGGTAACAGCGGCGGGTGTTGGAATCCGGCTCGGGGGTGTCGCCGGCCTTGCAGTCCGGGTCGGAGTAGGCGATCGACAGGGAGCCGCCGGTCTCGTTGTCGATGGCGGAGACGCGCCACTTGGTGAGCGGCGGGCGTCCTTCCAGGGCGTCGACCCGGTTGGGCTTCTGGATGCCCGCGAAGCGCACGGACGGCAGCTCCGCCGTGGCGCCGACCTTGCCGGTGTGCTGGATGCCCTCGAGCCAGACCGTCGCGGCGGTGCCGTCGCCGGGATCGCGCATCTTCTGCTGGAGCGTCCAGGTGTCGACGTCCTTGTACGTGCTGCCCGACGCCAGAACCTGGGTGGTCACGGCGGCGAGCCGCTTGCGCGTCCAGAAGGTCGGCGAGTACTTGTCGATGCACTTCTCGCCGGCGTCGCAGTTCTGGTCGTAGGGGACATCGGGCCAGTGCTTCGCGTTGTCCTTGGTGAACTTGCTCTCGGCGCAGTCGAAGCTCGAGGTCGGGTCGCAGCGCTCCTCGGTGTCGAACACGACCCGCGCGGGCGCGGCGGAGGAGAAGATGGCCTCCGAGCGCTGCCCGTAGTCGATGCGCTTGAGGTAGCCGCCGCGGTCGTACACCGTCGGGGTGCCGTTCGGCACGCCGTCGGTCAGGGTGGTGACGTCGCGGCGGTAGTAGTTGGTCTCCTTGCCGTACCAGAACGTGCTGACCGTGCCGTGCGGGTCCACGACGTAGTCGAGGTTCCACCGCCAGGCCTGCTGGCACCAGGAGTCGGAGAAGGTGTCCTTGTGGCAGGGCTCGCCGGAGTCGTTGCCGAAGACCGGGACGGTCCACGTCGAGTTGGTCTCCGCCTTGCCGCTGCTCCAGCCGGGCAGGTGGTTCTGCCCGAAGTAGTACTGCGTGCCGTCGGGGGTGGTGATCCGCCAGTATTCGCCGTCGTTGTCGCCGTTGTCGGCGCCGGAGAGCTTCTCGACCTTGGTGCCGTCGTCCTCCTTGGGCTGCCACGTGCCGGTCGCGTCGTCCAGGACCAGTTCGGTGGCCTGGCCGTTGAGGGACATGGTGGCGTTGCTGTAGCGCCAGCACTGGTCGTTGCGCTTGGGCTTCACGTCGTCGTCGGCGCACTGCTTGTAGCGGCGCTCGATGAAGCCGGGCCAGTAGTCGAAGCCCTCGCCGATCCAGGAGGCCTGGTTGTTCGTGGCGACGGTGCGGCCGTCGACGCTGCCCGAGGAGTAGACGAAGCCGATGTTGGGGGTCGGCCCGCCCGGGGTCGGCGGCAGGCGCAGGGGGTACGACCAGGAGAACGCGCCGCTCTGGCTGCTCACGTTCCAGGTGGCGGAGGGCGACAGGGAGGTCGCCTCGTACGAGCCCGCCGAGCCCGACGGCCCCGCCTCGGCCGCCAGGGTGGTCGCCCCGGCGGCGGCGAGGTCGATGTCGGCGGTCAGCCGGCCGGCCTTGACGTCGTTGCCGGTGGGCAGCGGCGTCCGGGTCTGGCATTGCGGCAGGTCGGGCGTGGTGGCCGCGCACGCCGGGAGCTGGACCAGGCGCAGGCGGGACGCCCAGTCGCCGCCGTAGGCGTACCGGAAGCCCGAATAGTCCACCTCGACCGCCGCGCGCCGCGCCCCGCCGCCCGGCGTGCCCTGGGGGGTCAGCTGGATGCCGAGCCCGGTGATGCGCGACCGGTCGGCCGTCCGGCCGTCCAGCACCCGGACCTGGACGTCCGGCACCGCCGCCGCGGAGGACGGCTTTCCGGCCGAGGACGTCGCCGGGGTCCCGGAGGTGGCCGCCCTGTCCGGGGTGGCCGCCCTGTCCGGGGCGGCCGTCTTGTCCGAGCTGGACGACGGCGGGCCGACCCAGACGGGGAGGTCCCCCGCCCGGACCTTCGGTGCCCGTCCCCTCAGAGACTTGCTCGTCGTGGCGCTCGCCTGCGCCACCGCCGTACCCGGCTGCGGCCATGTCACGGCGGGGGCGCCCTTGAGGTCGAACTTCGCCCCCGGATCAGGCGGGGCGGGACGGGCCCTGCTCTGGTGACCGGGCACCGGGTGCTGGGCCTGAGCTTTGTGCCACGCCGGGTCGCCGGCGGCCTGCGCCACCGGCAGCCGGACGGCCAGCGTGGCGGGCACCACGACCGCCAGCAGTCCGGCGACCCTAACCCAGCCTCGCCAAGAAGCGAGCACGACTTACCTCCGGGATGAACGTCGGTGAAGGGGGGTGGGGGCGGGCCGTGGTCAGCCGTCCAGCGGCCGGCCCATGGCGAGGTTGACGATCTGCCGGTCGGTGAGGGTTCCGGCGTAGGTCCGGACGTCGTCCACGTCGCCGGTGAAGTAGTCGACGGCCTCGCCCTTGTACTTCGCGCGGCCGATCTCGAGCGGCCCGCCGGCGTGCCAGGCCGTCGCGAAGGGCCGCGTGTCGGCGAGCTGGCCGTTGACGTACAGCCGGAGCTCCTTGGCGACCTCGTCGTACACGCCGGCCAGGTGCGTCCAGGAGTTCAGCGACATGCAGTCGACCACGTCGACCGACTTGGTCTGCGTCATCACCTCGGTGCCGGCGTCCTCGCTCGTCGTGGCGAACGACCAGTGGTAGACCTTCTGCCCGTTGTCGAGGAACCAGCGGTAGCCGAGGTAGAAGCCGCTGAACTTGTCGCCGTCCTGGCTGACCATGGTCATGTTCTGGCCCGGCACGGCGCAGCTGTCGTCGCCCGTCAGGCGCACCCAGGCCGACACCGTGTAGCTGTGGTCCGTCCGCACCGGAGCCGAGGCGGTGGAGGCGTAGGCCGTGGTGCCGTTCAGGGTCAGGACGTTCGAGCCGTCGACGCCGTCGTCCGACCAGCCGGCGTTCCCCTTGAGGGTCGCGGTCCTGCCGTAGCCGGAGGAGTCGGCCGCGGCGGTGCCGGTTCCCTCGTCGAACGTCCAGCGGCCGGACTGGGCCGGGGGCTGCTTCGCCATGGCGGCGATCTCGTTGCCGAGCGCCGGGTCGTTCACGGTACGGGGGTCGTCGGACAGGATCCGGTCCCAGACCTTCACCTCGTCGATGTCACCGGCGAAGTTCTCCTGGAACGTCCCGTTCGCCTTGACGCGCCCGATCTGCAGCGGGCCGGTGGCGTCCCAGGGCGTGTAGGTGTAGGCGGCGGGGGTGGACTGGCGGATGCCGTTCACGTACAGGCGGAGCTGTTTCGCCGGGGCGTCGTACACGCCGACCAGGTGGGTCCAGACGCCTACCTGCGGCTCGGCGTCGCTGAAGGCCCGGGCGATGGCGGGGTTGTCCTTGTCGGCGTCGTACTTGTTGAAGATCCAGCGCTTGTAGCCCCAGGAGTAGTACAGCTGGAAGCCGGCACCCCTGGTCCCGACCTGGCTCACCACCGTGGAGTTCTTCGAGTTGTCCGTGAGGCGCACCCACGCGGAGACCGACATGCCCCTGTCGGTGTGCACCACGGGGTCGCTGGTGGCGCCGTAGGCGGTGGAGCCGTCGAGGCCCAGCGCGCCGTTCACCCGGCCGCCGGTCCAGCCGGTGGCGCCGGCGAGCGTCACCGGGTGCGGGTTCGCGGCCGCGTCGGCGGCGGTGGTGCCGGACGTCTCGTCCAGGTGCCACTGCCCGATCGCGTCCGTACCGGCCTTGACGTAGAAGCTGTAGACGGCGGGCGTCTTGCCCACGTTGCCGGCCTTGTCCACCGGATAGACGTACAGCGTGTTCAGCCAGTCGTGACGCGGCGCGACCTGGACGGTCACTGCGGTCTGCCCCGCGGGGACGCTCACCTGGGTCGCGGCCGTGGCCAGCGCGGGGGAGTCGAGCGCATACCTGAAGCGCGTCACGTCGCTCTCGCCGTCACCGGGGGCGAGGGTGAACGACCCGGTCCGGCCGACGCCGCCCTTCCAGTCGTCCGGGGTGCCCGCCGGATAGTCGGCCGAGGTGACCTTGGGGAGCTTCGCCGGGTCGACCGTGTCGACCGTGAACTCGCACCACGCGCTCCACGCGCTGGCGTCGGTGCCGTCGAAGGCGCGCACCCTGTAGGAGTAGGACTCGCCGGTGGCCAGACGGGACAGCGTGATCTCGTGGTCGGTCGCCGTGGTCGTGTACTTGTAGGCGGTCTTGCCACCTCCGGGCAGCGAGGAGGTGACGTTCTCCCACGCGCCGGTGGCCGCGTTGTAGTGGTTCATCACGAACTCGGCGCGTACGCCGTCGTTCGCCTTGTCCGGGTCGTAGATCTTCGCCTTCAGCTTGATCGGGTTCTCGGCGTCCCCGGCGTTCACGGACGGCCGGCCGGCACCCGTGGCGCACGGCGTGCCCGGGTACGTGCCGACTCCGGACGGCGCGGCGGGCGGGGTGTTGTAGTCGACCACGAGCTTGGGCGAGCTGCTGAACCCCTTCCAGCCGTACCGGCTCTTGGCGTCGTCGTTGTAGTCACGCAATCCGAAGGTGGTGTTCGACCAGCCGCTCTTGGCGGCCTTGACGATCGCGCTGGTGACGTCGAACTCGAGGCCCTTGTCAGGACAGGAGGAGCCGTGCCCGGCGTCGGAGGCGACGCTGTCCAGGTGGTCGGCCCAGGACGGCTGGTGGTTCCAGGTCGTGGACTTGGAGATCCCCCCGGTCAGCCAGAGCTGCACGGCCTGCGGGTCGGAGGTGCACCCATACGAGTACGTCTGCGTGATGCGGAACGTCGCCTTCAGGACGTGCTTGCCGTTGATGTTGTCGGAGTCCATGCGGAAGAACGACCGCTTGACGCCCGAGGCCCCGGTGGTTTCGTCGTAGTAGTAGCCGGCCTCCGGCCTGTGGGTGGAATCCCAGTTCGACGTGGTGGGCCAGGACTTGTCGATGTACGTCCAGTGCAGCTTCGATCCCGACCACTCCGGGTCGATGTAGACGGGGTAGACCGTGTCGGCGCCGGTCAGCAGCTTGTCGTCGGGGGTGAGCGCGATCCGGTCCCGCGCCACGTCGACGCCCACGACGGCCTGCCTGGCCTCGCGTCGCGGCTCGGCGACCGGCGACGATGGCCCGAGATTCGTTCCCGAGGAGTCCCACATGCGGGGCGGGGGCGCGTGGAAGGCCTCCGCCCCTGCCCCGGTCACGGCGCTCAGGCCGCCGTCCGCCGTCTTGCGTACCGACAGCCCTTTCGCGCTCATGCCGAAGGCGAACTTCCCCAGTGCGGGGTTGGAGGCGGCCTCCTTGTTCTTGACCACCAGCACCTCGGAGAAGCCGAGCACCGACGCGGTCACCTTCAGATCCACACCGGGGAGCACCTCGCCGTACGTCGCGGTGCTCCCCTCGAGCACCGGCTTCGGCAGGCTTCCCGGCCAGCTCATCTCGACCGAGCGACCGCCCTCCGCCAGGCGGGCCAGCGGGGCCGTCCCGCCGCCCGAGAACGTCAGCTCCAGCGGGGTGGCCATGGTCTTCACGCTTCCGTCGGGAGCGAAGGCCAGGGTGGCGTCCACGTCGGCCCAGCCGCCGTTCCTGCGCACCCGCTCGGGCAGCGCCGAGGTCTCCGAGGTGAACGAGCCGTCGGGGTTGGCGAACACCTGGCGGTTCTCCGAGCGCAGGGCGAGCACCTCCACCCGCTGCTTACCGCGGTGGGCCTGCTCCAGCGCCTCCCGCTCCGTCTGCGCCGGCGGATCGCCCGTGACCGCCGCGGCCGCGGTGGCCCCGCCGGCAAGAACGCCGCCGGACACGAGTAGACCGGTCAGCAACGATAAGACCGCGGCGAGGGCTGGCCCGCGGGGGGAACGGCGCATCAAGCCTCCAGAGCATCTGTGTGAACGCGTATCCACGGATTACTCGCCGGTTGCCGCCGCGCACGCGAGGACGCCTTGCCGCCCCCGTCCATGCACGGCACGTGCCCGAGAGTGCCGGTGATCCCGAAACGGCTCCATTTTCGGCATGAGGCCGGGGAGGTGGCCATATCTTTGCGTCTGGAGGCAAAGGCCCTGGTAGAGCCTTATGCGGGTACGGGTCCGTCCGCTGGACATCCGCGCCACCCTCCCGGCGGACTGGGAGAACGTGACAGTTGCCGCCTGGACTGAGCATCATCCGCTATGAGCAGCGGCGCGCCACGACTACCCGCTGCCCCGTCGCGGGTGCCGGCCAGAAACTAGGCCCTAGTCAAGATCCGGGTGCCGGTAGATGATGATGGCGCCAGCGGCCTTCCTCAACTCGGCGAGCAGACCGTTCGCAGAGCTTCGGACGTCCCTGATTGTGCGCGCCGACGCCCGATAGGCAGGCCGATCGTCGTACGCCTTTCCATGTCGAATCAGCGCTAGGAGGGCAATGTGAACGTACCGAAGGACGATCCGGCGGAGCGGGACCGCTTACGGGTCGGGCGGCGGTGGCGCACCCGACTCGGTGCCATAACCTCTATCGCGATCCTGTTCTCCGGGCTGCTCACTCCAGGCACGGCGCATGCCGGTAACATCGTCCCCTGCCCCGCGGACATCACCGAGTGGAGACGTATCGGGTGGGGCGGTCCCCTGCAGGTCCTCTGGGAGGGGTACCGGTTCACGACGCTGTCCGTCACGCCGCAGTTCCTCATCAGCGACGGCCGTTTGCTCGACAACAACACGGACCGGCCTGTCGACTACACGATCTCGTCGTCGGTGTCCCAGACGTTCACTGTCTCGGCTTCGACCGGTGTCACCGCGAACGTGGGTTCCTATCTCACCACCAGCGTAAGCCGGAACATCGTGGCGAGCCGCGTCACCTCCATCGGAGTCTCCCTGGCCACGACGGTACCGCCGTACACCCGCATGATCGCCGAATACGGCGTGGAAGGGTACAACGTGTCCTACGGCATCGAGGCCTGGCGGGTGAAGCGCCGCGACGACAAGACGCCGACGACCGGCGACCGGTGCGAGGAGTGGGGTTGGTACCCGCAGAACACCATCGCGCCGACGCACCTCGAAGGATGGCGGCTGAGGACGGGATGACTCCAGCCGGCGCGTAGGCGGCGAGTTCGGCTGGCGGGTACCGCAAGTGCTGTGGCCGGAAACGATCACAGCACTCTGTTCCCCCTACCCATACTCAGGGCACGTCATGTCCGGCATACTGCTGGCCGCGCTCATCACCGGCCACGACCTGCCGTGGGCGAAGCCGTACGATCCTCGCCGGCTGCACCCCCTGCGCGAAGCCGGCCCCATAGTCAAACTCCAGGCCAAGGCCGCAGGCCACTTCATCGGAGATCGCCTGCGCGCCGGCCACGTTGACTCGGTCGCCGACATCGCGCCGGGGGCAGGTGCCGTCGTACGCATCGGCGGACAACGCTGCGCTGTCTACCGCGACCCGGCCGGCGCTGCCGGACTATTGATACATCACCCTCGATGCCGACCGGCATCGCAGCAGCGGGCCTGGGGCAGCACCACGATCAGGCCATGCGCGCGGAATGCCGCTTTAGCAACCGCTACGGCACGCGCATGCCGTACCGATGCCAGCAGATGGCGGTTTCCCATAAGAAAAGCGGAGGAGCTCTGCAATGTTGCGAAATGGGGCCTATACATAGCGTTGACGGGTGTTCAAAAACATCGTCGCCGCGCTCTTCCTGGCCCTCGCCCCTCCGCCGCAGGACATCTCCCCATCAACCGTGGACGCGTTCGTCACGAAGTACCGTGAAGCAACGGGCCTCCCCGGCGTCGCGGTCGCGATCACCAAGGGCGAGCGGGTCATTCTCGCCACCGGGTACGGCGAAGCTGCGTCCGGCGAGCCCGTGACGGCGGACACGCCGATGGCTGTGGCGTCGGTCAGCAAGTCCTTCACCTCGCTGACCGTCATGCAACTGGTCGAGCAAGGCAAGATCGAACTCGACCGGCCGGTGCATGGCTACCTGCCCGAGTTCGAGATGGCCGACCCGAGAGCCAGGAAGATCACGGTACGGCAACTGCTGAACCAGACGTCCGGCATGGCCGATTCCGCCTTCCATGAGAAGAGCCTCCCCCAGCCCAGCACGCTCAAAGGCGCCGTCGCCCGGCTCAGGACGGCGAACCTCGCCACACCGCCAGGTACCGCCTTCAGCTACCACAACACCAACTACCAGGTCGCCGCGCGGATGGTCGAGGTGATCAGTGGTAGACCATTCGCGGAGTACCTGGACACGCACGTCTTCACGCCCCTCGGCATGCGCCACAGCAAGACCGTCGACACCGACCGCGACCTGCCCGGCAGCGCCCGCGGCCACCTGATCGTCCTCGGCCAGGCGCTTGCCGTACCCGAGCCGGCCGGGTTCGGCAACGGTTCGGGCGGCGTGCTCAGCACGGCCAACGACATGGCCCGATGGCTGATCGCGCAGAACAACGGCGTCCTTCGTCCCGAAAGCGTCAAGGAGCTGCGTACGCCGTCAGAGCAGGACAAGGAGTACGCCCTGGGCTGGATGCTCGGCACTACCAAGCGCGGTACGCCGGTGGTCGAGCACGACGGGGACCTGTTCACGTCCACGGCCGCGCAACTGCTCATGCCTGAGTCGGGGTACGGCGTAGCGGTCATGACGAACACCGGAACGGCCTTCGGCGACGCCGACGCTCTCATGGACGGCATCGTCGCGATGATCGAGGGGGATAGACCCGAGATCCCCCCAATGCCGCCCATGTTGGTGACCGACATCTTGTTCGTGCTGCTGACGGTGGTAACTGTTGGGCTGGCTGTACGGGGTGTGGCTCGTTCCCGGCGTTGGGCTTCTGAGCATCGGGGACGGTGGCGGCATCTGCCGTACTTGGTGCCGCTTGCGGTGTGTTTTGCGGTTGCCCCGATCATGCGGGTGCTTCTGCGGGGTGGCGACATCATGTGGGTTCAGGTGGTCTATCTGTTTCCTACATTCATGCTGTGGTTGGTGACCGCTGCCGTCGCCGGGGTGGCCGTGGTGGGTGCTCGGGTTTGGGGGCAGGCGCGCGGGTGATCGCCCTTGGGGGTCTCGAACGGGCCGGCCACTCCACGGCTCGTGGGCGGCCGGGTCTGCGGGCACGTCTTGACGCCCACCAAGTTGGGTCCGCCCTTCACCGCTGGCCCATATCTGCGATCAGATCGAAGCCGAACTCGGGTTACTCCTTACACGGTCGTCCCGGGACCTGAACCAATCAACGCTCAAGGTCCCGCGGCGGACCTAAGGCTACGAAGAGTGGTGGATCTTGCTGACATCGGTGTCGCGCCGACTGTCATCCGTTGTCGTTCGCCACTGACATTCCGTGTCGCTCAACACCCCAGGCAGCGTGCTCGCGCCTCCCGAATTGCATGATCATGTCCGTGCTCTCCAGCCACCCGGCCACTCGAACGCACCGCTCGCCGGCGTGCCGGTATTCGGTGATCCAGTGGTCGAGGTGCTTGCCCCGGGCGAAGTGGGTGGCGAACCCGCACCGCGCCCTGGCCGGGATGCCGCGCGCTCCGCCAGGCGGGCAAGAGTTGACGATCATTCCGGTAATCCCTACTGTTTATAGGGGTATTGCGAGGCCATGGGATGGCAGGGTGGTGGGGGGAGGTGGTCGGGATGGGTGCTGTCGCCGTCATCGGGGCAGGCCCCACGGGGACCTCGCTCGTGGAGCGGATCTGCGCCAACGCCTCCGAGCTGCTCGGAGACCAGATGCTGGACGTGCACGTGGTGGACCCGTACCCGCACGGCGCGGGCCGGGTCTGGCGGGCGCACCAGCCCGAACTGCTGTGGGCCAACTCCGCGGCCGGTGACATCACGGTCTTCACCGACCCGTCGGTGCGCTGCGAGGGGCCGGTACGGGCGGGGCCGTCGCTGGCCGAGTGGCTCGGCTGCGAGCCCGGCTTCTTCGCGCCCCGCCCGGTCCTGAGCCGCTACCTTTCCTTCGCCTTCGACCGCGCCGTGCGCACCGCACCCCGCAACGTACGGGTGCACCTGCACCGCGACACGGCGGTCGGTCTGGCCGACCTGCGCGGGGGCCAGCGGGTGGAGCTGTCCGGCGGGCGGGCGCTGGAGGTGGACGCGGTGGTGCTCGCGCAGGGCCACCAGGGTGTGCTGCCCTCGCCGCCGGAGGCCGCGGAGGCGGCGTTCGCCGACCGGCACGGCCTGGCGTATCTCCCCACCGGGTACGCCGCCGACCTGGACCCGGGCGTGGTCCCGGCGGGGGAGCCGGTGCTCGCACGGGGCGCCGGGCTGGCGTTCGTCGACCTGATGGTGCTGCTCACGTCGGGCCGCGGCGGCCGGTTCGCCCGGCATGACGGGGAGCTCCACTACGTGCCCAGCGGGGCGGAGCCGCGGCTGTACGTGGGGTCGCGCAGGGGAGTGCCCTACCACGCCAAGATTGGCTACCGGCTGACCGCCCCGCCGCCCGGTCTGCCCAGGTTCGTCACCCCGGGCGCGCCTGCCGGGGATCTGCGGCGGGCGGTGGCCAAGGAGCTCGCGTACGCGTACTACTGCGAGCTGTTCACCGCGCACCCCTCGCGCACCCGGATCGGGTGGGACGAGTTCGAGCCCGCCTTCGCGCGGGCCGAGTGGGGCGGCAAGGAGATGCGCGCGCTGGTCACCAGGTCGGTCCCCAGGTTCGCCGACCGGCTGCACCTGGAGCGGCTGGAGCGGCCACTGCGCGGGATGCGGTTCGGCGACCTGGCGGGGCTGGGACGGTGGATGTCGGGCTATCTGGCGGCCGACCTGGAACGGCGGGCCGACCCGGCGCACAGCGCGGACCTGGCGATGATTCACGGACTGACCGCCCTGCGCGGCGTGCTGCCCGAGAACCCCTGGTTCCAAGGGCTGTACAACTACGTCGCCAGCGGCCCGCCCGCGCCCCGGCTGGAGGAGCTGCGGGCGCTGGCGCGGGCGGGCGTGGTCACGTTCCTGGGGGCGGGGACGCGGGTCGTGCGGGACGACCGGGCAGGGGTGTGGCGGGCGGTCAGCGCGACCGTGCCGGGCGCGGTCGTGGCGCGGGCACTGGTGGAGGCCCGGCTGCCGGATCCGGCCGTGGCCCGCAGCACTGACCCGCTGGTCGCCGGGCTCCATGCCCGGGGCGAGTGCCGCGAGTCGGGGGGCCTCCTCGACGTACGCCTGCCGAGCCGCCGCCTGGTGAACCGGGCCGGCGCCGCTCATCCCCGCCGCTTCGCCCTGGGCCCGTGGACGGTGGGCGGCCCCGGCACCGCGGGCTTCGCGCGGCCCGGCGCCGACGCCCCGCTCTTCCGCCAGACGGACGCCCTGGCCAGAACCCTTCTGGGTCAGACGGCCGGCGCCCGCCTCCGCTCCGCGGCCTGACGCCCCCGCGCCCCGGCTGCCCTCGGCGTCCCGGCGGCCGGTGCGTCTGACGCGCGCCGGTACGCCGCCGGACGCTAGGCCACCACCTGAAGGACGATCTTGCCCTGGATGTGCCCCTGCTCGGCACGTTCGTGGGCCTCGGCGGCCTCTCGCAGCGGGAAGACGGAGTCGACCTCCACCCGGAGACGGCCTTCCTCCATCAGCCTGGCCAGCTCCGCCATGTGGGTCCCGTCCGAGCGCACCTGGCCCCCACGCTTGACGATGCCCCGCCTCGCCAGCTCCTCGTCCCCGAAGTTCACCAGGAAGCAAGGGCTGTACACGCCGCCATCCCTGATCGCAGGCAGCAACCGGTACGCCTGCTGCCTGCCGACCGTGTCGAGCAGGTAGTCCACGTCCCGTACCACCTCCGCGGCCGCCACCTGCGTGTAGTCGATGAACTCGGCCACCCCCAGCTCCTTGAGGAAAGCCTCATGGCGCCCGGAGGCGACGCCGACGACGTGGCAGCCGACGCCCTTGGCGAGCTGCACGGCGAAGTGGCCGATGCCGCCGGCCGCGCCGTTCACGAGAATGCGGCTGCCCGGCTCGAGGCCGATGTAGTCGAAGAGGAACTGGTACGCGGTGAGTCCCGCCATCGGCACGCCCGCCGCGTGCACGTGATCGACGGACGCGGGCTTCCTGGCGAGATCGCCGACCGGAGCGGTCGTGTACTCGGCGTACGCCCTCGCCTCCATGCTCGGGAAGCGGAGCAGGCCGAAGACCTCGTCACCCACCTGCCATTCGGTGACGCCCGGCCCCAGCGCGGCCACGACGCCCGACACGTCGGTCCCCGGCGTGTACGGCAGGGGCAGCGTGGGACGCAGGTCCTCGGGGATGCCGGCGAAGCCTCTGCGGGCGTACCAGTCGACCGGGTTCATCCCGGCGGCGTGGACCCGGATCAGGACCTCGCCTGGTCCCGGCTCGGGACGGGGCACCTCCTCGTACGTGAGGACGTCCGGACCACCGGGCGCGTGAATGCGGACGGCATGCATGACAGCGGGCATGGTTTCTCCCTGCGGGAACGGCTCCGATATGATTCGGAGCACTGTTCCGGATATTAATCGGAACAGTGCTCCACTTGTCAACGGAAGGACCGTGCATGACGGGAGAATCGCCGAAGGAGCAGCGGGCCGACGCCCGGCGCAACCGGGAGCGCATCCTGGCCGTGGCCAGGGGAGTCGTCCAGGAGCAGGGGACCGAGGCCTCGCTGCGGGACATCGCCCGGCGCGCCGAGGTCGGGCTCGGGACGCTCTACCGGCACTTCCCGACGCGGGAGGCGCTGCTGGAGGCGCTGCTGCGGCAGGGGTTCGACCGGCTGGCCGGACGGGCGGAGGCGCTGGGGGAGAGCGGCTCGCCGTACGAGGCGCTGGTGGAGTTCCTGCGCGACCTCATCGGGGGCGCGGGCGCCTACCGGGGGCTGGCCGGTTCGATGATGGCCACGATCAGCGACGAACAGTCGCCGCTGCACGCGTCCTGCATGGCGATGCGCTCGGCGGCGGGGCGCCTGCTGGAGCGCGCGCAGGCGGAGGGGCGCATCCGCGCGGACATCGACGGGACGGACCTGTTCGCGCTGGCCAACGCCCTGAGCTGGATCACCGACCAGGCCCCGTCCCTTGGCTCACGGCGCGACCACCTCTTCGGGCTCGTCATGGACGGTCTCACACGCGACCCGGAATGAGGGCGGTCCTCAAGGGGGCGGCGCTGACCTCGTCGGCCAGGGGGTTCGGCCATCGTAGGCCAACCCACGTGGAGGCCGGCCGGTCAGCGGGCGACGTGGCCGACACGGAAGAAGCCGTCCGGGTCGTAGGCCCGCTTGACGTCGCGCAGCCGCCGGTAGTCCGGCGTCGTGAACGCGGCCGCCGTCCTGGACGGGTCGGCCAGGAAGTTGAGGAACGTGCCCCCGTTCGCGTAGGGGCGCAGCGCCTCGGGCAGCCCCGGCACCGGCGTGTCCACGATGACCGACAGCCGGGTGGCGCGGTGGCTGACGGGCCCGGCGTCCGGACCCGGGCGGCCCATCGCGCCGCCCCAGTGGCGGATCTCCACGGTCTGCGCCACCTCGGCCGCCCTGACCAGCGTGCCGAGCACCTCGTCCGGCACGCTCTCGAACATGTCCATGTGCCGGTTGGGCGTCCCGCCCATGGACGTGGCCGCGTACGTGCTGGGCCGCGTCTCGTCCAGCAGCGCAGGCCCCGCCGCCTGCCAGAGCGGCGCCAGCAACCGCCTGGCCTCCGCCGCCTCTCCCGCGTGCACCACCTTGACCATGACCACGTGCCTGCCCCGGACCGGCTCGGGCGCGTCGTCGGGCATCCGCTTGAGGACGACCGCCGTGCTGATCTCGTCGGGGGCGTGCTCGATCCAGCTCCGGTACGCGCTCAGCGTCTCGCCGGCCGCCTCGATCGGGAAGTACGCGAACCCGGAGTAGACCTGCTCCACCGGGTAGAGGCGGAACTCCAGCGAGGTGACGACGCCGAACCCGCCGCCGCCCCCGCGCACCGCCCAGAACAGCTCCGGATGGCTGTCCGCGCTCGCCACGACGTGCCGGCCGTCCGCCAGCAGCACCTCGGCCCGCACCACGCTGTCGGCCGCGAACCCGTGCTTGCGCGCCAGCCACCCGAGCCCGCCGCCGAGCGTGTATCCCGTGACGCCGACCGACGGCGACGACCCGGAGAGCGGCGCCAGCCCGAACGGCGCGGCGGCGGCGATCACGTCACCCCACAGCGCGCCCGGCCCGACGCGGGCGACCCGACGACCCGGGTCCACCAGCACCGACGCCATGCGGGAGGTCCTGACGAGGACGCCGCCGTCGCACGCGGCATGCGTGCCGTGCCCGGTCGCCTGCACCGCGAACGGCACCCCGTGCTGCCGCGCCGCCAGCAGGGCGGTCCGCAGGTCCCGCACGCCGTGCGCCTCGGCCACCACGGCCGGTCGGGAGTCCACTCGCGGGTTGAGCGAGCGGCGAAGCTCGTCGTATGCGGCCTCGCCCGGCAGGTGCACAGCCCCGGCGAACCCGGGAAGCGCGATCTCGTCCTGGACGATGTACGGCTGGCTCATCTTCTCGGCCCTTCTCTCCGGTGATCTGTGACCACAGTGCCTGGGGGCGCTTACGGCTCCGTTCCCGTCGCCTTACCGCCGCCCTTTAAGTCCTCAGGATCCTGGCAGCGGGCTCCGACAGAATCCGCCGGCCGTCGCCTTCTCCGCTACGCCCGCGGTCGTATGCGAGCGAGGGCTCTGATCCGCCTGTCGTACGATCGGCAACATGAACACGCGTTCGCGGCCCGCCTCACCTGACGCCCCCCTGCCCGCGCGAATAGCCCGCGCGGCGGCCGCGGGGCTGCTGCCGATGGCCGCGTTCATCGCGACGTATCTGGCGGCGCCGGTGCTGTACGCCGTCGTCGGCCTGGGCGAGCCGGCGATGATGGCCTTGCTGGTCGCGCTGCCGGGGGCCGTGTCCTGGGCGTCGCTGCATCTCTTCCGGGTGCGCCCCGCCTGGCCCGTCGCGATCATAGGCGCGCTGTTCGTGGTGGCGCTGTTGGGGCCCGCGTACGTGGTCGCGGTCCTGCTCTCCGAGCGCCTCTCCTTCTTTGCCTGGGGCGTTTTCCTGCTGGTCGGGGTCATCGCGTATGCGGCCGCGGCGCTCGTCGCCTCGGCCCGGAGCCGGGTGGTGCGGGCCGTGGTGCCGCTGGCGCTGCTCGCCGTGGTCTATTGGCTCACCTGAGGGGCTGCACGGCTCGAGGCCCGCTCAAGTGACGGGCACGATCTCGGCGCGGGTCAGGACACCGTCCTCGACGGTGAGCAGGCCCAGCGTGCCGTGCGGCTGACGGCGGCGGTCGGTGGGGGAGCCGGGGTTGAAGATGCGCGGGCCGTCCTCGCCCGACTCGTCGAGCGGGATGTGGGAGTGGCCGAAGACGACCAGGTCGGCCCGCGGGAAGCGGCGCCGCATGCGGGCCAGGCGGCCCTTGGCCGGGCCGCTGTCGTGGATCATGCCGATCCGCAGCCCCTCGAGGGTCAGCTCCAGGGTCTCGGGCGCGACCACGTCCGGTCCGTCGTTGTTCCCCTTCACGACGTGGACCGGCGCGTACGCGGCCAGCTCCTCGAGCACGGACGCGACGCAGACGTCACCCGCGTGCAGGATGACGTCCGCGTCCCGCAGGTGCTCGGCGACCCGGGGCGGGCACGAACGCCACCGCCTGGGCGCATGCGTGTCCGACAGCACGACGACTCTCACACCGTGCCCCTGCCCACTCCCCACCTGTCCGCAACGCCGCTCGCCCCGGTCAGGCGCCGCCCGCGTACAGCTCCTCCAGCCAGGCCTGCCACAGCGGCCCCTCGTCCTCCCCCTCGAACAGGACGTGAGCGGCGATCATGGACCCGTTGAACCCCTGGAGGAAGCGGTAGAGGGCGTTCTCGGCGCGGATCCCGAGCGTCTGGGAGTTGCGGAAGTACACGACCCCCTCGGCCGGGCCGACGCGCACCCGGTCGCCGGGCGACGGCGGCCCGCCCAGGGCGGCGTACAGGGTCTTCCAGGCGCGCGGCCAGTCGTGGACCATCGGCCCGAACGCCGTGACCGGCCGCGCAGTGCGCCCGGCGAAGTGGGAGAGGGATTCGACCAGCGTCGCGAAGAACATCTCCAGCCCGCGCGACATGGCCTCGAACTCGTCCTGCCAGTCGTCCCCGGGCAGGAACCCGCTGGTCACCATGCGCACGAGCGTGCTGCCCCGCCCGCGGCCCTCGATGATGAACTCGTAGGCGACGAACCGCCCGTCGTCCGCCTTGTCGCTGCTGTGGGCGAAGCGCTGGAGCGGCTCGGCGGCGGTCACCGTGGACGGGGGCATCTCGCCGCCGCCGAACGCGGTGCGTACGACGCCGTCCGCCACGGCGCTCCGCCCCACCAGCCACGAGTCGATGCCCGGACCCGTCGAGATGGCCTCCCACACCTCCTCGGGCGCCGCCTCGACCAGGGCCTCTTGGGGCAGTTCGAACGGGTGGCCCAACGCTCAGCGCTCCTTCTTCACGGCGGGATGCACGGCGACGATCAGCCGGTGATCGCGCCCGCCCTCGGCGGATTCGTCATGATATTTGCTGACCAGCTCCGTCACGGCCTGCGCGAGCTCCTCCGCGAAGGCCGCCCGGTCGGCCGCTGACGCGAAGCGCACCTCGCCGTCGATGGCGAACGTCGCCACCCGCTTCTGCGCCTTGGCGGCCCCCGTGATCAGCGTGCCGACATCGCGTACGAGCTGCGCGGCCAGCGCCAGCAGCCAGCGCGCCGACAGCCGGTCGGGTGACCTGCCCGGATCGGGCTGGACGGCGGCCAGCGCGGTCGGCGAGATGACGAAGGAGGCGGCGGTGGCCTGCATCACGCGCTCGGTGACGTTGCCCTTCCTGCGCTCCTCGACCAGCTCGACCAGGCCGTGCCGCTCCAGCGTGCGCAGATGGTAGTTGACCTTCTGCCTGGCCAGCCCCACCTTGGCCGCCAGCGACGTGGCCGAGCCCGGCTCGACCAGGGCGGCCAGCAGCCTGGACCGCATGGGGTCGAGTGACGCCTCGGCGGCCGCCGCATCTTCGATCACCGCGACTTCTTGCATGGTGAAACGATGGCACCGACAAAAAAGCTTGTCAAGACAAGCGCACTGCTCCGACCGTCTGTCCTGACGCGACCGGGAGGTCGCTCTACACTGGCCGGTCGTGGACTGGATCGAGCGGGTCGCCGAGATCCGGCGTTGGACCAGAGGCGGCGAGCGGGCCCCGCACAAGCCGCTCCTCCTCCTGTACGCCCTGGGCCACTTCCAACGGCACGGCAACCGGCCCATCCCCTTCAGCGCCGCCGAGGCCGAGCTCAAGAAACTGCTCAAGGAGTACGGCCCGCCCCGAGACACCAGCCCCGGCTACCCCTTCCACCATCTGACGAACGACGGCCTCTGGTTGGTCGACACCCGCCACGGCCCGGGCAGCCCTGGCCCGGAGCTGGGCCGCCTTCGCGACAGCCAGGCCGCCGGCCGCCTGCACCCCGACCTGGCCCGCGCCCTGTCGGAGGAGCCCGGCCTGCTGGGGAGAATCGCCCGCTACCTCTTGGACGCCAACTTCGCCCCGTCCCTGCACACGGACCTGTGCCTGCTGGCCGGCCTGGACCTGGAAACGCTCGAAACCGTCGGAGAGATCAAGAGGCCGCCGACCGTACGCCGCGACCCGGGCTTTCGCGACCAGGTGCTCATGGCGTACGAATACTGCTGCGCGTTCTGCTCCTACGACAGCTGGCTGGACGGCGCGGCGGTGGGGCTGGACGCGGCGCACGTGCGCTGGTGGGCCTTCGACGGGCCGGACAACGTTGCGAACGGCCTGTGCCTGTGCGCCATCCACCACAAACTGTTCGACAAGGGCGTCCTCGGCCTGACAGCGGAACGCACCATCGCCGTCTCGGCCAGGTTCGTGGGCCGGTCGGAGGCGGCCCGCGACATGGTGCTCTCCCTGGCCGGCCGCCCCGCCCGAAACCCCCAACCCGGCCTGGACACGGTCGAACAGGAACACATCAGCTGGCACAGCCGCCAGGTCTTCCGCACGCCCGCCCGCGGCTGAGGCCATCGGCTGTCTGGCCCGTAAGCCGTCACCGTCACGTGCGTTGGCGACTCGGCGCAGGCGCACCCGCCTCCGCGAACAGTGGCAGCAGCGAGCCGTCGCCAACGCAGCCACATGCGCCACGGCTCTGGCCGGGGAGCTGCCCACCGAAGAACCCACGACAAGGAGCGCCACCATGCCCGGGAGCACCAGGAACATCGCGAAGGGGAACGCCCGCGTGGGAGTGCGGGCGGGCACCGTACGCGGGGGCATCCAGCGCGGCCAGACGTAGTCGTTCACACCCATGGTCGGACGCCCCGACCGCTTCTACGCTTTCTCCGTGGCGGACATCAGCTACTTCGACGCATGGGGCATGTGGCTGGACGGCAGGTCCACGCTGGGCCATGACCTTCTCGGCCTGCCGATGATCTGGTGGGGCCGCTTCGGCAAGATTCTCTCGTTCGTAGCCGGCGCGGCGGTCGTCGTTGATCTGGTAGGTCCAGAGAGACTGACTCGCTATGGCGAACGCGTGACAAGCTTCATGGCTCGAAGACCCACTGGAGGTCCCTTTATCGCCGGTATCGTCGCAGGAGCGGCGGTTCTCGTCGTCGCTGAGCCAATCGGGGTCCCCTGGCCATTGGAAATTGTGCTCGGGATGCTGCTCGGTGGGGCCGCAGGCTTGCTCGCTGTCAGGATGGGCCGCACGCTGCAGGACCCCGAGCTTCCGATGACGCTGAAGTGGGTGTCCTTGGGGCTGTTTTTCGTGGGCTTCCACTTCGACCTGCTCGCCTCATGACTCTGCTCGGCGAGTTGGAAGCGTTCGTCCAGATCATCGAGACCGCCCCCGGTTTCCAAGGCGGCGTCAGATGTGGTTGCGCGCGTACGAAGTACAGATCCCCGGCGAGAACTGTCGGCCGGTAGGCGCACCTACGAGTAATCGCGGGTGGCGCAGAACGGTCCGCTGTCATCTTGTCGCCGGCGGGTCCCGTGTCGCTCCAGGGATTCCGCGTCACGACGTAATGCGCAACTCGAAGTCCGGTGCGTACAAGGCGGGGTCGAGAACCTTGCTGGCGGGGATTCCCGCCTTGTAGGCATCGGTGAGAATCCGATCCATGCGTCCTGCCACATAGCCCATGTCCGGTTCAGGGTCGTCGACGAGGGTGAAACCCGCGGCCTGACGATCGTCGGTCCACACGTCTCCCAGCAACCGTCCTTGCTGGTCGTATACCGCGGCCCGCCGTTTCGGGCCGGTGGCCTTGAAATCGTAGGAGTCGTTCTCGGAGACGGTGATCGGGGTGACGTAATCATAGAACCGAGGATTCGGCGTGTCAGTCATCGTCGGGTCCTTTCCAGCCGAGGTCAGCATCCATAGAGGATCTCCCGTTCGCTGATCAGCCCGGTGATGGGGAACATGTTGAGCGCTTCGTGCCCCTTGGGGACCCGTAACAGCACGCGAAGGTCCCCGTCGAACCCGCCTCGCCGGCCCACGCTCGTGCTCAAGTATCCCGGTTCGGTGATGACGGTGATCTTGTCGGCGACCTCGGCGCTGCGGGGAAGCTGGTCAGCGCTGAAAGTGCCAGAACAGCATCGACGGTGTCCCGGCGATGGCCGCGTGCGCCGCCTCGGGCGCCAGGTCGCACAGGGCCCACGGCCACACGTCCCATGGCTCCAGGACGTCGGTCCGCTCGCGCGGCTCCCCGGGCGGGTGCAGCGGCTCGTCGCAGCGCCGCACCTGGAGTCCAGCGGCCAGCGCGGCTCGCACGTAGTCCCCCACCAGGTGGCGGTAGGTGGCCACTCTCGCCGGCCGGCCGTCGGGCAGCCGTACGGGCGGGACCACCCCCCGCGCCACGCCCTCGGGATGGATGTCGGCGATCACCACATGCCCGCCGGGCCGCAGCACCCGGGCGAACTCGGCCAGCACCGGATAGAGCACGGGCACATGCGTCAACGCCAGCGAGCAGACCACGAGGTCGACGGAGGCGTCGGGCATCGGCAGGGAGGACAGGTTGCCCAGCTGGAACTCTGCCTGCGGCACCCGCCGCCGCGCCCGCTCCAGCATGTCGGGCGAGCTGTCCACACCGTGCACCCGATGGCCGCGCTCGGCCAGGTAGGCCGCGATCCTGCCGGTGCCGCACGCCGCGTCCAGCGCGTCGCCGGCCGGCAGGGTGTCGACGATCTCCCTGATGAAGGGCTCGTCGAGGTCGAACGTGGGGTTGGGTCCGTCGGAGGAGCGCGACCAGATCCGGTAACCCGCCACGGTGTCCACGCGGGCCACCTCGACGGCGGCGCCGGCCAGGGAGTCGTCGTCGAGGAGCTTGCGGATCTCGGCCAGGCGTGCCTCGACGAACGCGCGGTCGTGCTCGCCGGTGAAGGAGCGCAGCAGGGCAATGCCCTCCAGGCCCAGCACGTACGCCAGAGGATGCTCGTAGATCACCGCGACACGCTAACCACGACCGCCGCGCGGAGGCCACCGAATTTCGAACCGGACGGGCACGTGCTTGATGCCGTTGATGAAGTGCAGAGCGGTCAGCGGAGTGTGATGCGCGAGACGGTGCATGAGGTGCTCCATGAGTATTGTTCGCCTCGTGCATGATCCGGATATCGACGCCATCGCCGCCCGCCTCGCCGAGGTCCCCGGAGTGGTGGCCGTCGTTCTCGGCGGCAGCCGGGCACGCGGCACGCACCGCCCCGACTCCGACATCGACCTGGGCCTCTACTACCGGGGCCCGCTCGACGTGGCCGCCCTGCGGGCGCTGGCGCGCGAGGTGACGGGCGAGGCGACCGAGGTGACCGAGCCGGGTGGCTGGGGGCCGTGGGTGGACGGCGGCGGCTGGCTCACCGTGGAGGGATGGCGGGTGGACTGGATCTACCGCGACCTCGACCGCGTCCGCCGCATCTGGCGCGACTGCCGTGAGGGCCGCTACGAGATCGGCTTCCAGCCGGGACATCCGCTCGGGTTCTACTCCCACGCCTACGTGGGCGAGGTCGCCCTCTGCAAGGTCCTGTCCGACCCGACCGGCGAGCTGTCCGCGCTGCGGGACGAGGTGGCGAAGGGGTACCCGCCGCCGCTGCGGCAGGCCCTCGTCCGAGCGCTGTGGGAGGCCGACTTCGCCCTGTCCATCGCCCGGTACGGCGCCTCCGGCGAGGACCCGGCGTACGCGGCCGGGGCGGTCTTCCGCGCGCTCGGCGTCGTCTGCCACGCCCTGCACGCCGCCGACGGCGCCTGGCTGATCAACGAGAAGGGCATGGTCGCCTCGGCCGCCAGGCTCCCGTCCGCGCCCGCCGGCTTCGCCGAACGCGCGCAGGCCCTGCTCGCCGCCGTCGGAAGCACCCGGGAGGAGATCGGGCGGACCGTCGACGACGCCGTACGCCTGGTGGCGGACGTACGTGCCGCCTGCGGCTCCTGAGAGCGCCCCGGTCACCCCGGTCACCCCGGTCAATCCGGTCAATCCGTGGCGGGGGGATGGCGGAAGGCCGCCTGGACGCCCGCCTGGAAGCGCGTGTGGGCGCCGAGCCTGCTCGTCAGGTCCGCGATGCGGCGCTCCGCCGTGCGGTGGCTGATGCCGAGCTGGCGGGCGATGGCCTCATCGGTGAGCCCGGCGAGCAGCAGCGCGATCAGCCGCTCGTCGTCGTGGCCGGGCTGCCGGGTGCGGGACGGCGACGTCGAGCCGGGCGCGGACGGCCGCAGGCCGAGGGGGAGGGCCCGCTGCCACAGGCCCTCGAAGAGCCTGCTCAACGCCTGCAGCAGGCCGGACGGGTGGACGATGAGCGCGGCGTCGGCGTCGGGGTCGTCGGGCTGGTGCCGCAGGAGCAGCAGCGCGAACCGGTCGTCCATGAGGTAGAGCTTCATGGGCAGGCTGGGTAGCACCCGGGCCTGCTGGCCCGCCTCGATCATCGTCTCGATCTGGCGCAGCGCCCCGATCCGGTCCACGAACGCCCGCTCGTAGATCATGCGTACGGTGACGCCTCGGGCGAGCAGCTCGTGCTGCGCCACCACGCTGCCCGGCGGGTCGAAGTAGGGCGGCTTGGAGAAGACCCGCAACTGGTGCGACGCCCCGCGCTGGATCTGCGCCTGCCGCTGCTGCACCGCACGGTGGCCGGTTACGACCTCGACGACGACCGGAGGCGCCTCCTCGGTGACGCGGCGCTGGTAGGCGCGTTCGAGTTCGGCGGCGCGCTCGCGGGCCTGGGCCAGCTGGCGTTCGGCGGTGACCAGGAGGACGTCGAGGGCGACCTCCGGGGCGACGGCCGCGTACCGTGGCGGCTCGTCGGCGGACCTGGTGACCAGTCCCTTGGCCTCCAGCGTCGCGAGCAGCCCGGGCAGGACCTCCGGACGCAGCCCGGCCGCCGCTCCCAGCGACGCGACCCGGGCCGCGGTCGCCGGTGAGGAGTCGACGAGCAGCTCGTACACCGTCTCCTCGTCCGGGGTGAGTCCGGCCGCGGCGAGCGCGTGCCGGGCTCTGCCGCCGGGGCCGTCATGCGGTGGTCGCGTCATCCTGCGAGCTCTTCTCGTCGGTCAGCCACCCGCGCAGGACGGCCTGGTAGCCAACCTGGAAGCGGGTCTGGGCGTCCAGCTGGATCATCATCGCGCGTATGTGGCGGCGTACCGTGCGGTCGCTCCACCCGAGGTGGGCCGCGATCGCCTTGTCCGTCTGGCCCGCCACCAGCCGGGCGAGCAGGTCCCGCTGCGCCCCGGTCGGGCTCGTGGTCTCCGCCAGCTGCGCGCGTCCGTGGCTGATGTGCAGCGGCACCGCCCGCTCCCAGTACATCTCGAACAGCGCCGTCAGCGCGTCGAGCAGCGTCGAGTCGTGCACGACGAGCGCGGACTCGACCATCTGCAGGTCGTGGCGGAGCGGCACGAGCCCCATGGGATAGTCGCTGAGCACCAGCTTCATGGGTACGTCGCCGACCCGCACCTGCTCGCCGGCGGCGACGTAGCCGGCGATGGCCTGCAGGGTCCCGCGTACCTCGATGGCGCGCCTGTCGTACACGACCCGGTAGTCGACGCCGCGGCTCAGCAGGTCGAACTCCTGGGTGTTCCCGCCCACGACGCCCGCGTACGGCGGCGCGTCGAACATGCGGATCTCCTTGCGCGTGCCGCGCTGGAGCTGCTCGAAGCGGCGCAGCACCGCCTCCCGCCCGATGACCACCTCCACCAGCCCGCCGGACTCCTGCGCGGCCGTGGTCCGGTGGTAGCGCGTGGCGAGCCGGCCGACGTGCAGCCGGGCCTCGGCCAGCTCGCGGGCCCGCTCGCGGATCAGCGCGTCCAGCCCCATCTCCGGCGGGACGACGACGTACCGGGGCGGGTCCTCGGGGAGCAGGGCGATCAGTCCGAGCTCCTCGAGCCTGACGGCGACGGCGCCGGTCAGTCCCGGTGGGAGGTGCTGGGCGGCGAGCCGGTCCAGCTCTTCGAGGGTGACGGGGGAGTGCTCCACCAGCGCCTCGTAGAGGGCCTGCTCGGCCGCGGACAGGCCGAGAGCGCGCAGCATGCCATCCATGATCACCCACCCCCAGGGGCCCGCGCCGCCTTTTCCCGTCATTGGCGGAAAAAGGACGGCACATCTCCCCCGAAATGCCGATCGGGCGCCGTTGATTAGCCTGGACCGATGCGACTTGGTGTGAACGTCCCGAACTTCGGCCCCGGCACCGATCCCGACGTGCTGCGGCGGTGGGCGCAGACGGTGGAAGGGCTCGGGTTCGACCTGCTCATGGTCTCCGACCACGTGGTGATCACCCCCGACGTGGCCGAGCAGTATCCGGCGCCGTTCTACGAGCCGTTCACGACGCTCTCCTGGCTCGCCGGCATCACCTCGGGGATCGGCCTCGGCACCACTGTCATCCTCGTGCCGTACCGTCATCCGCTCCTCGTGGCCCGCATGGCGGCCAACCTCAACGATCTCAGCGGCGGGCGGCTGGTGCTCGGCGTGGGGGTCGGGTGGGCGCGGCAGGAGTTCGAGGCGCTCGGAGCGGCGTACGAGCGGCGCGGCAAGGTGACCGACGAGTACCTCGCCGCCATCCGCGCCGCCTGGGCCGACGAGCGCGACTACCGCTCCGGCGGCGTGCCGATCTGGGTGGGCGGCGGGAGCGAGGCAGCCCTGCGCAGGGCCGTACGGTACGGCGACGCGTGGCACCCCCTGCGCAACAGCGTCGCGTGGTTGCGCGAGACGTGGTCGCGCGTGCAGGACATCGCCGCCGAGCAGGGCCGCCCGGCGCCCGCCCTGGCGCCCAGGATCATGCTGCGGATCACGGACTCGCCTCCGCAGGAGCGGCACGCGGGGGAGGGCACGATCGAGCAGGTGATGGCGGACCTGGAGGAGTTGCGGCTGCTCGGCGCGGAGACCGTCGTCCTCGACCCGTTCCATCAGGACCCGGCGGAGACCCTGCGGCCGGAGGCGGCCTGGGAGATGCTCGCCGCCGTGGCCGCCCGCCGTCCCCGGACGGCCGTTTGACCTTCGGACCGGTTGTCGATCCCTGCCGACCGTGCCTCGACGAAGAGCGCCGCCGTTTGACCTTGACGCTGCGTCAACTTCTAGCATCCTCGCCATGTCGATCACTGTTCTTGACACCTACTCCGCCATGCGGCGGATCCTGCTGGCCCCGGTCGCGGAGCGCGCCGACCTGCTGCGCTCGATGCTGGAGCTCAACAGGGGCATGTACCGCTACTACCCTGGCGAGGTGGACCTGGTGGCCATGCACCTCCAATCGTCCGGGTTCCCCATCGACCGCGACGAGGAGCGCTGCCTCGACGCGCTCGAAACCCTGGCGGCGGCCGGAGCCTGGGAGCGGATGCAGCGCGCGCTCGACGACGCTCTCGCCGTACTGCTGGAGGCGACGCCGGGGCTGGAGATCCCGGACATCACCGTGCTGTTCGTGCTCGGCGATCCGGCTGACAAGCACTTCATGGGTCCCTGCCTAGGATTGACCGGGTTCGGCGGCATCTCGGGCAACATCGCCATCACGTTCTGGCCTTTCCCCGAGAACGTGGCGCGGCTGGAGGCCACCGCCGTGCACGAACTCCACCACAACCTGCGGTGGGGCCCGGGCGGGGTCGTGTGGGACCCGATGACCGTCACGGTCGGCGAGCACATCGTCGGCGAGGGCCTGGCCGACGCCTTCGCCCGCCAGCTCTACGGCGACGAGCTCGGCCCTGCCCGGATCGGCGTGCCGCACCTGCACGACGACGAGGTCTTCGCCAAGGTGCTCACCGGGCTCGACGTGACAGGCATGCAGAACTTCACTGCCTGGGTGCACGGAGACCCCGGCGCCGAGCACCTCGGCGTCACCCCGGTGGGGCTGCCGATGGGCGCCGGCTACGCAGCGGGCAACCGGCTGGTCGACACCTATCTGGCGGCGACCGGGCAGACGGCGGCGCAGGCCCTGCACGCCGACAGCTCGGAGATCATCGCCGCCACGCTCCGCCGCGGGTGACACTGGAACGATGGAGTGGACGATCCAGGAGCTCGCGGTGCGGGCCGGCGTTTCCAGCCGCACCCTGCGTCACTACGACCGCGTCGGGCTCCTGGCCCCGTCCCGGGTCGGCGAGAACGGGTACCGCTACTACGGCCCGGGCGCGGTCGTCCGGCTCCAGCGGATCCTGATCATGCGCCGGCTCGGCATGGGCCTGCCGGCCATCGCCGAGGTCCTGGCTGACGAGGTGGACGCGTGCGACGGGCTCCGTGCCCACATCGCCGCGCTGGAAGAGGAGCGGGAGCGCATCGAACGGCAGATCCGGTCCGTGCGTCACACGCTCGAGGCCCTGCAGGCGGGGGCGGAACCGCGGATGGACGTCATGCTGGTGGGGTTCAACGACCGCTACAAGGACGAGGTGATCTCACGCTGGGGCGAGCGCGCGTACCAGGTGAGCAACGACTGGTGGCACGGCAAGACCCTTGACCAGCAGCTGGCCTGGAAGCAGGCCGCCGAGGACCTCGTCGCCGCATGGGTCGCCGCGGCGAAGGCCGGGCTCTCCCCGACATCGGAACCCGCTCAGTCACTGGCCGCCCGGCACGTCCAGTGGCTGAGCCAGATCCCGGGCACCCCCACGGCCGAGGGCGATCGGGAGCGCTCGATCGAGATGGTGAAAGGTCTGGGGGACATGTACGTCGACGACCCCCGCTTCGCCGGCATGTACGACGACGCGGCGGGGGCGGCGTTCGTCCGCGACGCGCTGCAAGCGTACGCGCGGACCCGGATGTAGCTCGGGTGCTTCGCGAGCGTCTCTCCGGATGACACGCGTCATCGGGGTCGCCGAGACGCCTCAGCTTGGGCCGGCGGCCTCACCGCGACGTTCGTGCACGTCACCGGCCGGACGTTCGCGAGCTGACCGCCGCGCCGCCAGCTCCTCCAGGTCGCCGACGAACCAGATGTGGGCGCCCCGGTTCGACTCGAGCACCCAGTCGCGCAGCGCGGAGCTGGCGGCGGTGAAGCGGGAGACGTCCCCCACGATGGCCAGGCCGATGCGGTAGTTGACGAACTTCTGCGCGAACTCGCCCGCCACGCCCGTGCGCAGCGTGAAGAAGTCGTCGTGGAGCCGCTCGGCCGGGACAGCCACCCAGGTCGCGCCCCTGCCGAAGGCCTCGCCGAGGAGGTCGAGCGCGTCGCTGCTCTCGCGCAGCGGCTCGCCGTGCGGCTCGCAGACGTACACACGGTCGTCAAGCATCCTGCTTCTCCATGTTCTCGGTGTGCGGGGGCGTCAAGCGCGGGCCAGCGCGTCCACGATCCGCAGGACCTGGGCGCTCTCCTCCAGCCCGCCCAGCACGATGACCTTCAGGTGAGCGCGCTCCTCGTCGTAGGCGAACTCCACGCGCAGGCCGTGCGGGCGGCCCGCCAGGGAGCCCAGGACCATCGTGCTGATCCGGTCCATGTCGCCCCTGGTGACGCCGTCGATCTGCACGATGCTGGACACCTCGGCGCGGCGGGGCGCGACGGGAACGCCGACCGGCAGCCCCGCGAAGGCCGCGAGGTCGTCCTTGGCGATCCGGTAGCGCTTGCCGACGCGCACGGCGGGCAGCCGCCCGTCCCGTACGTAGCTGCGGACGGTCTTGACGTGCAGCCCCAGCAGCGCCGCGGCCTGCTCGACGGTGTATTGCTCCATATCGCTCCCTATCATGGCATACTAAAGGGAGTGATAGGGAGTCAGGGACTGACCGCCAGGAAGAGGAACGCCGCGAACAGCACCAGGTGCACCCCGCTCTGGAGCAGCGTCGCCCGCCCCGGCACCACCGTGAGCGTGGAGACCACGACCGTCAGGGCGAGCAGCACCATGTGGGTGCCCCCGAGGCCGAGCAGCAGCGGCCCGTCCAGCCAGATCGAGGTCGCCGCGATGGCCGGGATGGTCAGCCCGATGCTGGCCATCGCCGACCCGAGTGCCAGGTTGAGGCTGATCTGCACCTGGTCGCGCCTGGCGGCGCGGACGGCGGCGATGGTCTCGGGCAGCAGCACCAGCAGCGCGATGACCACGCCCACCACGGCCTGCGGCAGCCCGGCCGCCGACACGGCCGTCTCGATCACGGGCGACTCCACCTTCGCCAGGCCGACCACGGACACCAGCGCGACCAGCAACATCCCGAGGCTGGTCAGCGCCGTGCGCCCGGACGGCCGCGGGGCGTGCTCCTCCTCGGCGGACGGCCGGCCGTCCGCCTGGACGGGCAGGAAGTAGTCGCGGTGGCGTACGGTCTGCGTCAGCACGAACAGCCCGTACAGCGCGAGCGACACCACCGCCGCGAACCCGAGCTGCGCGGGGGAGAAGGCCGGCCCCTGCGCGCTCGTCGTGAACGTCGGCAGCACCAGGCTGAGCGTGCTGAGCGTGGCCACGGTGGCCAGCGCCGTGCCGGTGCCCTCCGCGTTGAACGTCGCGATCCGCCGTTTGAGTGTGGCGGTGAGCAGTGACAGCCCGACGATCCCGTTGCAGGTGATCATCACCGCCGCGAACACGGTGTCCCGCGCCAGCGCCCCCGTCTGCGTGCCGCCCGAGATCATGAGGCTGACGATGAGGGCGACTTCGATCACCGTCACGGCCACGGCCAGCACCAATGACCCGAACGGCTCGCCGACGCGGTGGGCGATGACCTCCGCGTGGTGCACGGCGGCCAGCACGGCCCCGGCCAGGAGCAGGGCCAAGGGGATCACCAGGGCGACTGGCAGCTCGCGCCCCCACGAGCCCACGAGGGCGAGCAGGGCCAGCCCAGGAATAACAACGGTCCACCACTTCGCGACGTCACGGATCATAGGCAGTACGCGGTCCCATCTTTCGGTGTGTTTTACACCGATCATGCCTTGAGATCCGTTTTTAGGGGAAATCAGGGTGACGCATGTCTCAGCCTAGGGACATCGCAAAGCCCGGCCTCCGAGAAGGCCGGGCCGCGTCTTCGGGGATGGGACAGCCCCGGTCAGGCGTGCGCCCCCGCGGGCATGCGTGAGGGTTCCCGCTCGCCCATGCGCATGCGCTCTTCGGGCATCATCTCCTGGCGCGTCTCCTCCAGCTGGAGCGCGGTGCCGAGGGCGAAGAAGGTAGGCGCCCACTGCCCGATGAAGATGCCCCATCGGTCGGCCCGGTCGATGCCGGCGCGTTCGTAGGTCAGCGAGGCGGCCCAGCTCGCGATCGACACCCCGATCGAGGCCACTCCTGCCACGTACATCGTCGTGGACCGTATTCCCATCTTGTGAAGCATTCGTATCATCGGATTCCCCCCTGAATCGCTGTCCCGACCGGGGTACCCGGTGGCCGAGCCCAGCACGCGACCCCACGGTCGATGAAAGCCTCAATGGCGGCTAAACATTGGTCCGTTCCGCTGCGGGCACAGTGGCGACTTCCGTGTCGTCACCGATCCATTCCCTACGGTGATATCGAGCGGCGGATACGGAAGGGTTCAAACATGCCCAAATACCTTATTCAGGCGAAATATACGGCGGACGGCGTCAAGGGGGTGCTCCGAGAAGGCGGCACCGGACGCCTCCAGGCGGTGGAGCGCATGGCGGCGAGCGCCGGTGGCCGGGTCGACCAGATGTACTTCGCGTTCGGCGAGAACGACGTGTACCTCATCGTCGACATGCCGGACAACGCGACGTCGGCCGCCGTGTCGCTGAACGTGTCGGCGTCCGGAGGCGTGCAGACGAAGACGGTGGTCCTGATGACGCCGGAGGAGATCGACGAGGCCGCGAGGAAGGAGGTGGAGTACCAGACTCCCGGCGCATGAGGTGGAGGCGGACGCCGGCATCCCGGCCGGCGGGGTGGACCCGCCGGTCCCTAGAAGCCGTGCCTGGCCAGGGGCTCGACGAGCTCGCGCTCCTCGTAGGACAGGTGGGACAGCAGGCTGTCGGTGAGCAGATCCACCGCGGTGCGCAGGTCGTCGAGGCCGGCCGGATCGCCCACGAAGGCGACGAGGGCGCGGTCGACCCGCTCGAGGATCTTGTGGATGGCCTGGTGCTCTTCCTCGAGGCGGTCGATCACCGGCGCGAGAGCGGGCTCGGCGCGGCGCAGCGTGGGGAAGACCATGGCGTCCTCGGCGGAGTGGTGCATGGTGACGAGGCGGCAGTAGGACTCGCAGTAGGCGCCGAGCGTCCAGTTGTTCTGGCGCATGGTCATGGTGGAGATGTGGGAGCGGGCGGCGCCCGCGTCGATCGTGCCCGCGGCGACCTGGTCGACGAGGTCGCGGAGCTGGGCGAGCTCGCCGCGCAGGTGGTCGTGCACGTCGATGAGGTGCTGGGCGTTGGCCTGCTCCGCCGGGGTGTAACGCCTGCCGGGATCGGTGCGCGGGGCGGTGGGGCGGGCGCTCTCGTCCCACACGCGGATGTCGGTGAGCCGTACGCCGTCGTCCGGGGTCGGGGTGGCGGGCAACGGGGCGTCCTGCGCGCCGACTCCGGAGCCGGTGTCCGGGCGGCCCGGGGCGCGTTCTGCGGCGACTGGCTCCCGTGCGGCCGGGGCGCGTTCCGCGGTGACGGGTTCGCGTGCGGCCGGGGCGCGTTCCGCGGCGACGAGCTCGCGTACGGCCGGGGCGGTCTCCTGGGCGAAGCGCTGGAGCTGGCGCGGGTCGCCGGCCATGACGTTGAAGACGCTGACCCCGTACGCGAGGGCCAGCTCGGCGAGCTGGGCCGCGGGCAGCTCCTCGCCGAGGTTGAGCAGCCGGCGGATGTCGCCGGGTGAGCGGCCCGCCTCGGCGGCGGCCTCGTCGATGACGGCGTTCCCCGCACCGAGCTCGGCGACCGAGCGGAGGTAGGGAAGGGACGGGAGCCACCCGTCGGCCAGCCGCCCGGTCACGCGGAGCATGCGCGGCTTGTACGCGCCCAGCCAGATGCCGATGTCGTGGGCGGGACGGGGGCCTCGCGGGGCGGAGACCTGGTAGTGCTCGCCGCTATGGGCGATGTCGCCGGCGGCGCCGGTGTCCCAGGCGGCGCGGATGATCGCGATGCCCTCCTCCAGCGCGTCCACGGCCTGGCCCGGCGTCAGGCGCGGGCCGCCCATGGAGGCGATGGCGTCCCTGAACCCGCCACTGCCGAGCGCGAGCTCGAACCGGCCACCGCTGAGGATGTCGAGGCTGGCCGCGGCCTGCGCCAGCATGGTGGGCGGCCGCAGCGGCAGCGGATGCACGTTGGCCGCCAGCCGGATCCGCTCGGTGGCGGCGGCGACATAGCTGAGCAGCGTCCAGGTGTCGAGGAAGGCGGGCTGGTACGGGTGGTCCTGGAAGGTGACGAGGTCGAGCCCGGCGCGCTCGGCGAGCTGGGAGAGGGCTACGACGGTCTCCGCCTGCTCGGCGGAGGGCACGATGTTCACGCCGAAGAGCAGGTCGTGGCCGTAGTCGGGCATGGGGGCTCCTTGGCCGGGCCTTTGGTTGGTTGTACGAACAGTTGACAGCGAGAACGAAATTAGTTCGTACTATGAACAATTGTCAAGTAGACTCGGTCCCGTGGTCACGACGAAGGAGCCGGCCCTGCGGTTCACCGAGGCGCTCGTACGGCTGGCGCATCTGGTGCAGCAGGTGTTCGGCGAGGTCAGCAGGGAGCACGACCTGACGCCCCAGCAGGCGCAGCTGCTGTGCCTGCTCATCGACGGGCCCGTGGGGATGACGGAGCTGACGCGCGCGCTGCACCTGGAGAAGTCGAGCCTGACCGGGCTCGTGGACCGGGCCGAGAAACGGGGGCTGGTGGTCCGCACCCGCGACTCCCGTGACCGGCGGGCCTGCCGGATCGAGCTGAGCCAGGACGGCGCCCGGATCGCCGTGCTCGCCCACGAGGGGGTCACGCGGCGGCTGGACGCGTTGACGGAGGAGCTGCCGGAGCAGCACAGGGCGCTGCTGACGTCGGCCATCGGCGATCTCCTGGCCGAGCACACGTCCCGGACGGGACGCGACTGGCTGCCCTCCGGCCACGTGACGGACGCCGCGCCCGTCACCCGGTGAAGACGTCCGCCAGGAGCGTCGTCAGGGCCGCCGTCACCTCCTCCGGGCGCTCGAGCGGCGGCAGGTGGCCCGTCCCGGGCAGGTCGAGGCGCCGGGCGCCGGGGATGCCCTTCGCCAGCAGGCCGGAGACCTCCTGGATGCCGGGCACGTCCGCAAGGCCGTTGATCACCAGCGTGGGGGCGGTGACCTCGTGCAGGCGGCCGGCGGCGGGCGGCGCGAGGAAGCGTTCCGTGGATCGGGGGCCGCTCCAGGAGCGTTCGAACACCAGGCGGCACATCTCCACCGCCGCCTCCCACACCTCGTCGGACAGGTCGCCGCGGCCCCGGTCGGGGCCCGCCGTCTGCCACAGCGTGTAGGCCTCCGCGATCGCGCGCACGTCGGCGGGGTCCACGTGGCCGGCCGTCCTGTCGTGGTAGCGGGCCAGCCGGTCCGCGGGCACCGAGGTGTGGACGCGGTCACGGACCTGGTCGAGCATCTCCTGCGGCCACTGGTGCCCGGCCAGGCCGGAGCCGATGAGCGCGAGCGCGACGACCCGGGAGGGGGCCGCCAGCGCGACCTCCGTCGCGTACGCGCCGCCCATCGAGCTGCCGACCAGCGCCGCCCGCTCGACACCCAGCGTGTCCATGACGGCGAGCAGGTCCTCGTGGTGGCAGACCTCCCCTTCGGCGTCGCCGGACCGACCGTGGCCCCGGCGGTCGTAGCGGATCACGCGGTAGCGCTCCGACAGGGCACGGAACAGGTGATCCCACAGGCGCATGTCGGCCGTCGCGCCGTGCACCAGCACCACGGTGCCCGCGGGCGCGGCGGGACCGGCCTCCTCGTACGCGATCCTGACATTGCCGACGGTCAGCATGCCCAGCACGCTACTGCGGCGCGGGGCCGGGGAACGCGGCTGTTCGCCGGAGGCGCAGCCCTCTCGGCCAGGTGGCGGTGTGGCCGATAATGGCCTGGGCGATGGCGACGGCATCACCCTGGCCGCCCCGCTCGACGAATCCGCTGAGGTTGTACATGCTCCTGCCCGATGAACTCAGAGCCGCACTGGACAAGGCCGTGTCCGGCTACTCGCCGCAAGACCTGTCCGACTCCGTCGCGCGCCTCACCCAGAGCTACCGCACGGGCACGGGAGGAGGCACCCACATCAGGTCGCGGGCCGACGTCGCCGCCTACGCCGCCTACCGGATGCCCGCCACCTACGCCGCCGCCGCCACGGCCATGCGCCAGGCCGCCACCTTGACCCCGGGCTTCCGGCCCAGGACCCACCTCGACGTCGGCGGCGGCACCGGGGCGGCGATCTGGGCGGCGGACCAGACCTGGGGCTCCATCGAGCAGGTCACCGTCATCGAACACGACCCGCACATCATCGACCTGGGCAAACGCCTCGCCCGTACGTCCGAGTCGCTCCGCGGGGTGACCTGGCGGCAGGCGTCGGTCCGTCCCGGCCTCGACCGGCCCCCGGCCGACCTGGTGACCATGTCGTACGCGCTGGGCGAGCTGCCCGCGGCCCAGCGCCGTGAGATCGTCGGCTGGCTGGCCGCGGACGCCGCCATGGTGATCGTCGTCGAGCCCGGCACCCCCGCGGGGTACGCCACCGTCGCCGAGGTCAGGGAGGTCCTGGCCGCCCGCGGCCTGACCATCGTGGCCCCCTGCCCCCACGACGGCCCCTGCCCGATCGTGCCGGGACGCGACTGGTGCCACTTCTCCGTCAGGCTCCCCAGGAGCTCCCTGCACCGGCGGATCAAGGCGGGCACGCTCAGCTTCGAGGACGAGAAGTTCTCCTACGTGGCCGCCACGACGGCCCCGGCGCAGCGGGCCGCGGCCCGGGTCCTGCGCCACCCGGTCAAGCGCAAGGGCGTGGTCTCCCTGCGCCTGTGCACCGGCGACGACGAGGTCAGCGACGTGGTGGTGTCCAAGCGGCAGGGCGACCTCTACCGCGCCGCGCGGGACGCCGACTGGGGCGACGCCTGGCCGCCCGCGGAATGAGACGCCGGTCACATTAGCGCCCCGCGCGTCACACTCGCCGGGGCGCGACGGCTCTCACCAGGTAGACGGCCGTGACCGCCCCGGGAGGAACACCGCGATGCCAGAGTCCACCGAGGTCTTCGTCGACCACCGCGAGCTGCTGTTCTCCGTTGTCTACAACATGCTGGGCAGCGTCGCCGACACCGAGGACGTGCTGCAGGAGACGTGGCTGCCCGAGCCCGTCGCCACCGGCGAGCAGGAGGACGCCTCAGGCGAGGCCATGCGCGCCGAGTCGGTGTCGATGGCGCTGCTCGTGGTGCTCCAGTCGCTCAGCCCGCTCGAACGCGTGGTCTTCCTGCTGCACGAGGTCTTCGGCTACGCGCACACCGAGATCGCCGAGATTCTCGACCGCACCTCGGCGTCCGTGCGCCAGCTCGCCCACCGGGCCCGCGAGCACGTCCACGCCCGCCGTCCCCGCTACGACGTGGACCCGGGGCTGCGGCGCAGGGCCACCGAGAAGTTCCTGGCGGCCGTGTTCGGCGGCGACCTGACGGGCCTGCTGCGGCTGGTGGCCCCGGACGTGACGCTCTGGTCGGACGGCGGCGGCAAGGCGCCCCAGCCCGGCCTGCGTCCCGTCCACGGCCGCGACAAGGTGGCCAGGCTGCTCACCTCGGGCTTCGACCGCGTGCCCGCCGGGCTGGAGGTCCACCATCGCGAGGTGAACGGCGACCCGTCCGCCGTGGTGTTCGACGGCGACGCGCCGTTCGGCATGATGGTGCTCGACCTCACCCCGGACGGCGAGCAGGTGAGCGGCATCTACATCATCACCAACCCGGACAAGCTCACCCACCTCGGCCCGGCACATCGGGAAGGAGCGCCTTCCGGCCTCTCGAGTGAGCGATCATTGGAGGATGTGGACGACTGACCTCCTACATTCCCTCTACGCCAGGCGCCTGCGCCGCCAGGTCACGGCGGGGCCGCTGCCCCGCCACGTCGGCCTGATCATCGACGGCAACCGGCGCTGGGCCAGGAAACAGGGCCTGCCGAGCCCGAGCATCGGCCACAAGTACGGCGCCGAGCACATCGAGCACGTGCTGTCGTGGTGCGAGGGTCTGGGCGTCCAGCACGTCACCGTGTTCCTGTGCTCGACGGAGAACCTCGAGCGCCGCGGCGACGAGGAGGTCGCCTACCTGCTGCGGGTGATCGAGCAGATGGTCACCGACCGGTTCGACCGCCCCGACGCCCGCTGGCGCCTCCACGTCGCGGGCCTGCTGGACATGCTGCCCGACACCACCGCCCGCGCCCTCAAGAGCGCCGTCGAGGCGACCCGCACGTGCGAGACCGGCTTCCACCTCACGCTGGCCATCGGGTACGGCGGCCGCCAGGAGGTCATCGACGCCCTGCGCGAGCTGCTGTACGAGCGGGCCGAGGCCGGGCAGTCCATGGTGGAGCTGGCCTCGACCCTGAGCGTGGACGACATCACGCCCCACCTGTACACCGCCGGCCAGCCCGACCCCGACCTCGTCATCCGCACCAGCGGCGAGCAGCGGCTGTCCAACTTCCTGCTCTGGCAGTCCGCCTACTCCGAGCTGTACTTCTGCGAGGCGTACTGGCCCGCCTTCCGCGAGATCGACTTCCTCCGCGCGCTGCGCAGCTTCGCCGCCCGCCAGCGGCGGTTCGGCGGCTAGAGATGCTGGAGCTCTTCGACCGGCAGATGCGCCGGGAGGCCCGTCCGGAGGGGCCGGACGTCACGATCGAGCGGACCGGGCACGTGGTGCGGCAGGTCGGGCCCGAACACGCCTGGAACGGCATCCTCTGGTCCGACCTCGACGAGCGGAGCGCGGACGCGGCCATCGCCGAGCAGGTGCGCTACTTCGGCGGCCTCGGGCGGTCGTTCGAGTGGAAGCTGTACGGCCACGACCGGCCCGCCGACCTCGACCGGCGCCTCCTGGCGGCCGGTTTCACCCCCGAGCCCACCGAGACGCTGATGGTGGCCGAGGTCGCGCGCCTGCCGGTGGAGGCGGAGCCGCCCGAGGGGGTGCGGCTGGTCCCGGTGACCGGCCCGGAGGGCGTGGAGCTGGTGGCCGAGGTCCACGAGCATGCCTTCGGCACGACCCGCGAGCGCATCAGGGAGCGCCTGCTCGACCAGCTCGCCACCGGCGACCTCATCGCGGTCCTCGCCATGGCCGGCGACGTGCCCGTCAGCGCGGCCCGCATGGACCTGCACCCGGGCACCCGGTTCGCCAGCCTGTGGGGCGGCGGCACCGTGCCGGAATGGCGCGGGCGCGGCGTCTACCGCGCGCTCGTCGCCTACCGGGCCCGCGAGGCGGCCGCGCGCGGCTACGACCACCTCCAGGTGGACGCCTCCAGCCAGAGCCGCCCCATCCTGCTGCGGCTGGGGTTCGAGGCGCTCACCACGACGACGCCGTACGTCCACGACTGAGTACCCTGGTCTGACGCCCTTGACGAACGGAGAGCAGCACGTTGCCCGAAACCCACCCCCGCGAGCTCGGCCTGCTGGCCGACTGCGAGAGCTGCTTCGGGCTGTGCTGCGTCGCGCTGCCGTTCTCGGCCTCGGCCGACTTCGCCGCCGACAAGGACGCCGGGCAGCCCTGCCACAACCTGCGTGACGACTTCCGCTGCTCCATCCACGCGCAGCTCAGGGAGCGCGGCTATCCGGGCTGCACCGTCTTCGACTGCTTCGGGGCGGGGCAGAAGGTCTCCCAGGTCACCTTCGGCGGCACGAGCTGGCGGGAGGCCCCGGGCACGGCCAAGCAGATGTACGCCGTGTTCCCCGTCATGCGGCAGCTGCACGAGCTGCTGTGGTACCTGGCCGAGGCGCTGACCCTGGAGCCCGCCCGGGCCGTGCACGCCGAGCTGGCCCAGGCGCTCGCCGAGACCGAGCGGCTCACCCGGGAGAGCGCCGACGTGCTGGAGAAGCTGGACGTCGCGGCCCACCGGGCCGACGTCAACGCCCTGTTGCTGCGGGCCAGCGAGCTGGCCAGGGCCGGGCGCAAGGGGAAGGAGCGCAGGGGAGCCGACCTGATCGGGGCCCGGCTGGCGGGCGCCGACCTGAGGGCGGCCAACCTGCGGGGGGCCTACCTGATCGGCGCCGACCTGCGGGGCGCCGACCTGCGCGAGTCCGACCTGATCGGGGCCGACCTGCGCGGTGCCGATCTGGCGGGCGCCGACCTCACCGGCAGCATCTTCCTCACCCAGGCCCAGCTCAACGCCGCCAAGGGCGACGCCGCCACCCGCCTCCCGGCCACCCTCACCCGCCCCGCCCACTGGCCCGCCACCCGCTACGAGAGGGCCTCCGGCCCCAGGTCCGGTCGGCCCCGTCGCCGCCGCTGACGTCTTCTCTGTCAAGTCCAGCGTGTTGAACTTCTGACGGTTATTGCTCGCGGCCTGGTGCCGTGTCATGGAACGTTTGCTCGTAGGTCGCGCGGACCGATTCTCCCGAACAGAACCAGACGCGCGACCCACTGTGATGGACTACTGGATCATGAAGGCCACCCCTCAACTCAGTATGCTGTGGGAGTCAGTCGACCCCGAAGAAGCTCTAAGCCGGCGTTTCGGCTTCGCCGATGCTGTTTCCGCGGTCGGCTGGATGGGTGACACCCTCTGGGACACCTGGGCCATCACGGTCGATGGCTGCGAGCGCCTGGTCATGAGTGCCGGAAACCTGCTGGCGTGGTTCACGGCCGATGACATACGCCTCATCGCGAAATGGTCCGTCGACCCAAAGCTGTTCCAGCGCCTGGCCGATACGGCAACCCTTACCATGTGGCTTCACCGCTGCGGCATCCCTGTTGCTGCTCCGATTCCGGCAAGAGACGGTCGCCTTCGAGTAGAGCTGGATGACGTTTCGCTCGGGGTCTTTCCCGTCATCGACGGCGATCTTCTCGATGTAGGAGATCCGGCGCAGGTCACCGAGGCGGGCCGGATGCTGGCGACGCTCCACGAAGCGATGGCTGCCTACCCCCACCACATCGGCGGCGGCCCGTCGGCCCGGCATGAGCAGCTCGTCCACAATGACTTCCGGTCCGCCAACCTCCTTCATGACGGGACGAGCATCACGGCAGTCCTCGACTTCGAGGAGGTGACCTACCGCTCAAGGGTGTCGGACCTGGCCAAAGCGCCAGTGCTGCTCGGAACTCGTTTCCACGACTGGGGGCCGACGAGCCGGCTCGTCCAGGAAGCGTTCGTCGGGGCATACTGCGACCAGGCTCCGCTGACCCATGCCGAACAGAGCCAACTGCAGAGCGGCATCGAAGCCGTCATGAAGCATTTCGGCTGGGCATAGACGGCGCACCTGGCGACCACCGTCTCCAGCCTGCCGGGAGGGCCGGTGGGCCCGTGACGGGATCGGAATGAGACGGCCCAGGAAGGTCAGGAGGGCGTGGTCGTGTCGCCGAGCGACTCCAGCAGCACGGCCAGCGTGCGCGCCAGGGCGTCCCGGTGCTCCTCCGGCAGCGCCGCCAGGACCCGTTCCTCGGTCGCCAGATGGTCCGGCAGCACCCGGTCGATCAGGGCGCGCCCCTCGTCGGTGAGCGTCACGTAGACGCCGCGTCCGTCCACGTCGCTGGGCGTGCGGGCCACCAGGCCCCTGGATTCGAGGCGGTCGAGCCGCTGCGTGATCGCCCCCGAGGTGACCATGGAGGCGCGCATCAGCTCGGCGGGGGTCAGCCGGTGCGGGGGGTCGCTGCGGCGCAGGGTGGCCAGCACGTCGAAGGAGGCCGGATCGAGGTCATGCGCGGCGAACGTACGGCGCAGCTCGGCGTCGATCAGCCGCGTCACCCGCGACAGCCGCCCGATCACCGCCATGGGGGAGACGTCCAGGTCGGGACGCTGGGCGGCCCATTGCCGGAGCACGAGGTCAACATGATCAGCCACCCTCCCAGCCTACAGATGTCTTAGCGGTGAGGTAAATCACGTGGCCAAGTAGCTTAGCGCTGAGCTACTTTGTCTTAGTGCTAAGAAATCAAACGGGAGCCGTCCTGCTGACCGCCCTGACGCCTGCCATCTGGGGGACCACGTACCTCGTCACCACCGAGCTGCTGCCGCCCGGCCGGCCACTGCTCGCCGCCGTGATCCGCGCTCTGCCTGCCGGGCTGCTCCTCGTCGCCGTCACCCGGCGCCTGCCGCAGGGGGTCTGGTGGTGGCGCGCGCTGGTGCTCGGGGCGCTGAACATCGGGGTGTTCTTCGCGCTGCTGTTCGTGGGGGCGTACCGGCTGCCCGGCGGGGTGGCCGCGACCGTGGGGGCCATCCAGCCCTTGCTGGTCGCCCTGCTGTCGGCCGGACTGCTCGGTGAACGCCTGTCCCCGCGCACTCTGGTGGCCGCCGTGGCCGGCGTGGCCGGGGTGAGCCTGCTCGTGCTGCGGGCCGACGCCCGGCTGGACGCCGTCGGGGTGGCCGCCGCGCTCGGCGGAGCCGCCGTGATGGCGTTGGGAGTCGTGCTGAGCAAGCGGTGGCAGTCGCCCGCGCCGCTGCTGGCCACCACCGGCTGGCAGCTCGTGGCCGGAGGTCTGCTGCTGCTCCCCGTCGCGCTCCTCGCCGAAGGCGCGCCGCCGGCCACCCTGACCACCGCCAACCTCGCCGGGTACGCCTACCTCACCGTCATCGGATCCGCGCTCGCCTACGCGCTGTGGTTCCGCGGGCTGCGGCTGCTGTCGGCCACCAAGGTCACGTTCCTGGGCCTGCTCAGCCCCGTGGTCGCGACCGCGCTCGGCTGGCTGGTGCTCGGCCAGGAGCTCGCCCCGGCGCAGGCGCTCGGCGCGGCCGTCGTCCTGGCCGCCCTCGTCGCGGCCCAGCTCCAACCCGCCCGCACATCTACCGCGACGCCCCGCGTCCTGCTCGGAAAGGAATCCTGACATGCGCATCACCGTCTTCGGAGCTGCGGGGGCAGTGGGCAGCAGGGTGGTGGCCGAGGCGCTGTCGCGCGGCCACGACGTCACCGCCGTCGTCCGCCACCCCGCCCGCCTGCCCCAGCTGCACCCCGCCGCGCGCGCCCGCACGGGCGACGCCTCGAACGTCGATGACGTGGCCGCGCTGAGCGCCGGCCAGGACCTCGTCGTCAGCGCCACCCGGCCCGCGCCCGGCTACGAGGACGACCTGGTCACGACCGCCAAGGCGCTGCTGGCCGGGGTGGCGGCGACCGGCGTGCGGCTGCTGCTCGTCGGCGGCGCGGCCGGGCTGACCGTCCCGGGCACCGGCGGCCTCACCGTCGTGCAGACCCCGGACTTCCCGCCCGCGTGGCGGCCCATCGCGCTGGCCTGCGACCGGCAGCTCGACGCCTGCCGGGCCGAGCCGGTCGCCGACTGGGCCTACCTGAGCCCGCCCGCGCTGCTCGAGCCGGGGGAGCGGACCGGCCGCTACCGGCTCGGGGGCGACGAGCTGCTGGTCGACGCCCAGGGCGTGTCGGCGATCTCCATGGAGGACTTCGCCGTCGCACTGCTCGACGAGGCCGAACGCCCCCGGCACCACCGGGTCAGGTTCACCGTCGGGTACTGACTGCCGGATGGCCCTTCTCATCCGCGGTCGTGCTGAACGTCGCCGCCCTCCAGGGTCCGGGCGCCTCACGTCACCCCACGACGCCGCCGTCGAGCACGCGCTCCAGGAAGCCGTCCAGGTTCGCGGCCGCCCGTGCGATGCGCTCCTCGACCGTGAGCGACTCGAACCGCGTGCCCAGCTCCGTCTGCTTCTTGTCGCGTACGTAGAGCGAGCAGGCCAGGTCGGCGCACATGTACGCGCCCACCGTGTTGCCCTGGCGGCCGGCGGCGCCGACCCTGGGCGCGGCGAACAGGGCGACGCCGGTGCCCGCGTGCGGCGTCACGCAGACCGAGCACAGGGTGGACTTGGTGAAGCTCCTGCGCGCTTCCTGCGCCGGCCGCAGCGCCACGCCGACCAGCTCGCCGCCGCGCTCGGCCACCAGGTAGGCCCGCTCCGGCGCCCCCGGGTCGCGCCAGCCCAGGAAGTCGAGGTCGGGCCAGGGCGACTCGGCCAGGTCGCGCGGGAGGTTGAGCCTGCGGGCCTCGCCCTTGGAGCAGTTGACGAAGGACGCGCGGATGTCGTGCTCAGTGATCGGATTCATGGTCGTTCCCTGGGGGTCGTTCGGAGACCTGCCAATGGCGCAGCGCGCTGTCGAGCGCGTCGAGGATCTTCGTCCAGGACGCCTGGAGGCTGCGCGCGTGCTGGAACCCGCCGCTCGCCTCCAGCTCGAAGAAGCCCTGGTACGTGCTGCGCAGCAGGCGGATGGCGTCGGTCAGGTCGGGCTCGGGCAGCCGGTACGCGCTCAGGTGCGCGTACGTGATGGACATGATGCGCTGGTGCCCCTGCGACGCGGCCACGACGTCCGGGCCGACGGGCAGCTGGGTGGCCCGGTAGCGGCCGGGGCGGGTCAGCGCGAAATCGCGCCAGGCGTTGGCGAACCCGGTCAGCGAGTCCTTGCCCGACCGCCCCGTCGTCGCGTCGGAGAGCTGGTCGGCCAGCTCGCGCGCGGCCAGGACGGCCACGCGGGTACGCAGGTCCTGGAGGTTCTTGACGTGCGAGTAGAGGCTCGCGTCCGCCACCCCGAACCTGCGTGCCAGCGCCGACACGGTGATGTTGTCGAACCCGACCTCGTCGGCCAGCTCCGCGGCCGCCTCGGTCACCCGGTCCGCCGTCAGCCCGGCACGAGCCATGGGCACCTCCTCCTAACCTAGGGCTTCTAGTTTTTAGCCTAGCATCTCTAGGTAGGCAGGCCGGCGCCTCCGTCACATGGCGGCCGGCAGGACCGGCCGGCCCCGCACCCCGGGGTCGGCGGCGAAGACGGCGCCCGCGTCCGGCTGCTCGGCGCGGTCCACGCCGAGGGCCGAGGTGGTGATGAAGAGCCGGTCGAGGCTCTCACCGCCGAACGTCACGGCGGTGACCTTACGTACGGGCAGGTCGACGACGGCGTCGAGCCGGCCGCTCGCGTCATAGCGATGCACGGCCCCGCCCTGCCACAGCGCCACCCACACCCCGCCCTCGGCGTCGACGGTCAGCCCGTCGGGCTGCCCGTGCCCGGGATCGACGACGGCGAACGGGCGGCGCCCGCTCAGCCCGCCCTCCGGGTCGTAGTCGAGCACGTCCACCCGGCCCGTCGCGGTGTCGGCGTAGTAGGCCAGGCTGCCGTCCGGGCTGAAGTCGAAGCCGTTCGAGATCGTCACGCCGGACAGCACCACCCGCAGCGCGCCGCCGGGCTCGGCCACGTAGAGCGACCCGCGGCCCGGGCCCTCGTCGTAGGCCATGCTGCCGATGTAGAAGCGGCCGTCGGGGTCGCAGCCGCCGTCGTTCATCCGGACGGTGGGATCGCTCCAGGACTCGCCCAGCGAGCGCAGCGGGGCGTCCAGGTCGTCGGCGTCCGACAGCAGCAGCTCGCGCTCGGCCGCCACCACGTAGCCATCCGACACGCGCGGCCGCACCACGGCGGCCACCTTGCCCACGTGGCGGCGGCGCACCCCGCCCTGGGCGTCGAGTGCGAGCACGTCACCGGCCAGCATGTCCACCCAGCGCAGCCCGCCCCAGCGGCTCGACCACACGGGCCCCTCGCCGTGCTCGGCGACGGGATCGGTCACGGTGTACGGGGTGATGCTCATGCCGCTCTCCTGAGGTCGCAGGGTGATGATCCAGACCCTAGCGCCATGCCGTCGCGACGGCCCGTACGCAGAAGGCGGTCGAGGGGAGCACGACGGTGCCGTCGCCGTCGAGATGGGGCCGGGCGGCGCTGCTGATCAGGTCGGTGACCGCGGCCTCGGAGCCGAGGCGCTGCCGGGCCGCGGCGAGCAGCCGGGGCGCCGTGACGGCCAGGGTGATCTGTACGTAGCGGTCGAGTCCGGCGATTCTGAACGGGACCACCAGCTCCTCGCTGCTGACGCCGGCGAACCCCGCCTCGCGCAGCTGCCCTATCAGCGTGTCCAGGTCCGCCATGGCGAAGGGGCCGGGCGCGCCGGGCGGCGGGGTGGCGCCGAGGGCGCGGGCGATGGCCAAGGTGCCGGTGGCGAAGCCGTTGAGCTGGGGAGCGGCCCACACGGTCGCGGCCAGCACCCCTCCCGGGGCCAGGACGCGCCGGATCTCCGTGAAGGTGCGGACCGGCTCGGGAGCGAACATCAGGGAGAAACGGGCCAGGACGGCGTCCGCCGACGCGTCCGGCAGGTCGAGGCTGTCGAAGTCGCCGGCGCGGAACTCCACGTCCGGCTCGCCGCCGGCGCGATCGCGGGCCAGCTCGATCATCTCGTCGGACAGGTCGATGCCGGTCACGTGGCCGCCGGGCCGCAGCAGCGGGAGCACCGAGAGCGCGGGCTCCCCGTAGCCGGTGCCGAGGTCGAGGACGCGCTGACCGGGGCGTAAGGCCGCCAGCTCGATGAGCCGCCCGGTGGCCGACGACAGGGCGGCCTCCAGGTCGTCCACGAATCCCTCCAGGCCCTGCGCGGCCGCGTCCCAGTCCTGGGCCTGCGTGCGCTTGATGGCGCAGATCCCGTCGCCGACGGTCATGTCGCTGCTCCGCTCGCTCGTGGTTGCTTGATAGGACCACGAATCTACGAGGGTTGGTCCTATCACGCAACCACTAGGATGAGGCCATGCTCGGCCGAACCTACGAGGGGCAGAACTGCTCCGCCGCCCGCACCCTGGAGCTCGTCGGAGAGCGGTGGACCCTGCTGATCCTGCGCGATGTGCTCCTGCGTGACATCAAGACGTTCAGCGAGTTCCTGGCCGGCCTCGGCATCGCCAGGAACGTGCTGTCCGCCAGGCTCGACCACCTGGTCAGGGAGGATGTTCTCCGGCGCCGGCCCTACGGCGGCCACGCCGACCATTACGAGTACCTGCCCACCGACAAGGCGGCCGACCTGCTCCCGGTCATCCTGGCCCTGACCGCCTGGGGCGACCGCTGGGCGGCGCCGCAAGGGCCGCCGGCCCTGTTCCGCCACTCCTCGTGCGGCGGAGCGGTCGAGCAGAAGCTCGAGTGCGCCGAGTGCGGCGAGCTCGCCGACCCCCGTGAGGTCGTCGCCGTGCCGGGCCCCGGCCGCCAGGGGACGATGTGACCGCCGCATTCGACACGCTCGTCACCAGGCTGCGCGCCGCCGGCTGCGTGTTCGCCGAGGACGAGGCCCAGTTGCTCGTCTCCACCGCCGCCACCCCTGAGGAGCTCGCCGCCATGGTCGAGCGGCGCGTGGCCGGCGAGCCCCTCCAGCACGTCCTCGGCTGGGCCGAGTTCTGCGGGCTGCGGGTGGTCGTGGAGCCCGGGGTGTTCGTGCCCAGGCCGCGCACCGAGTTCCTCATCCGGCAGGCCGTCGCGCTGGCCCGCCGGGTCGTCGCGACGCCGGTCGTCCTCGACCTGTGCTGCGGCAGCGGCGCGATGGGGGCGGCGCTCGCCGCGGAGCTCGAGCGGGCCGAGCTGCACGCCTCCGACCTCGACCCCGCCGCCGTGCGCTGCGCCCAGCGCAACCTCACCGCCGGTCACGTCCACGAGGGCGATCTGTACGAGCCGCTGCCCGCCACGCTGCGGGGCCGGGTGGACATCCTGATCGCGAGCCCCCCGTACGTTCCCTCCGCGTCGGTCGCGCTGCTGCCCGCCGATGCCCGGCTGCACGAGCCGCTCGTCGCGCTCGACGGCGGGGGCGACGGGCTCGACGTCGTACGGCGGGTGATCGCCGGAGCGCCGCGGTGGCTCGCTCCCGGCGGCCACCTGCTGGTCGAGACCGGCGAGCGGCAGGCGGCCGCGACCGCCGAGGCCGTCGCGGCCGCGGGACTGGCCGCTCGCGTGGCGCACTCGGAGGAGCTGGACGCCACGGCGGTCATCGGGACCCGCCTCTAGCGGTGCGGCGCCGCCGCCGGTCGAGGCGTTCGCCCTGGTCAGGCGAGGGCTGGCCGGGGCGTACGTGGGTAGCGTCCAGGGTGTGGGCACCCGCCTGGACGGCTGTGTGGGCAGCGTCCGGGGTGTGGGCACCCGCCTGGACGCCCGCGTCCGGACGGGCTCCGGTCGAACCGCACCGGGCGCCGTACCCATGCGCGAGGAGAGGCCATCATGACCGGCACAGGAGATCTCGGACGCCGCATCATCCATTGCCGCGAACGCCTCGGCCTGACCCGCGAGCAGGTCGCCGAGCACGCGGCCATGTCGCCGGGCTACCTCCGCTACCTGGAGGAGAACCCCGACATCCTCGACACCGGAGCCCTCTACCGCCTGGCCGACGCCCTGCGGACCACGGTGCACGAGCTGCTGGGCGGCGATCGGGACCGGCCGCCCGGACGCGGGCCCGCCATGGCCAACCCGACGCTGGAGGAGCTGGACCGGGAGGAGTGCCTGCGGCTGATCGAGCCGGGCGGGATCGGGCGGGTGGCGTTCCAGGGCTCCCAGGGGACGGCGGTGCTGCCCGTCAACTACACGATGCACCGCGGCGCGATCGTCTTCCGCACGGCCTCGGGCGGCTCGATGGACCGCGATCTCCGTACGGGACTGGAAGGCGTGGACATCAAGATCTCCTTCGAGGTCGACCGGATCGACGAGACCAACCGCGAAGGGTGGAGCGTCCTGGTGCAGGGGCCCGCCCACCATGTGGCGCCGGACGAGATGGCCGAGGTGGCCGGCGCCGACGTCACGCCGTGGGTGGGCGGCGAGCGCCGCCTCTACATCCGGATCGTCCCGCAGCAGATCGCGGGCCGCCGCATCCACGGCGGCTAGCCGCCGTCGGAGATCAACCAGTGGCGGAAAGGCCAGGTCAGGACGGGGCTCGGTGGGGTACCTTCCATACGCGACGGGCATGATCGTCACTGTCAGGAGGAAGCCCTGTGAAACCCCTTGCCCGGCACGTCCTGCCGGTGCTGGTCGTGCTCGGGCTCGCCGCCGCCGGCTGCGGGAGCGCCGGAGCGCAGCGAGCCACGACCACCACCCGGACGGCCGTCCCCGCGTCGAGCGTGACCGGCCCCACCGCCTCGCCGACCGGATCGACCGGCGCGTCCCGTCCCCGCGACGGCCTGGTCGCCGGCCGCTACCAGCCGCTCTGGCCGTTCTCCGGCCCGGACGAGGTGGCGGCGTGGCGAGGCGCGTACCGCAAGGACGGCCGCGGGGCGTGGCACCTCGACGCCCGCCGTACCGCGCTCGCCTTCACCCGCGACTACCTCGGCTTCACCGGGATCGACCGGGTCGCCAGGACGGTCACCCAGGGCGCCCACGCGCGGGTGCACGTCGCCTACCGCGGCGAGGAGGGCTCGCGACCGCCGGTGGCGGCCGTCGTGCACCTGGTCAGGTACGGCTCGGGCGGGGACGCCCCCTGGGAGGTGGTCGGCACCGACGACACCACACTCTCGCTCACCAGGCCCGCGTACGGCGCCGCCGTCCGCTCCCCGCTGACCGTGGGAGGGCGGATCTCGGGCGTGGACGAGAGCATCAGGGTCCAGGTGAGGCAGCCCGGCTCGGCCGCGCCGGTGGGGCAGAAGTGCTGCGTGAGCGCCGGTGGCAGCGGCTCGCCGTGGTCGGCCCGGGTCTCGTTCACGGCCACGCCGGGACGGACGCTCAGCGTCGTGGCCTCCACCGGCGGCCACCTGGCGGCCGTCGAACGCTTCGCCGTGACGGGCGTGACCCTCGCGATGCCCTGACGGCGCCCCTATGAGACACCGATGAGGTGCGCATGAGCGAACTGGAGAACGCCGCGCCGGAGAGCGGGTCGCTGGCCGAGCTCGCCAGGAGGCACGGGCTGCGCCCCGCCATCGCGCGGCCCGGGCTCCCCGTGTACGTGCGCCGGCTGTGGGAGCGGCGGCACTTCATCCTGACGTACGCGACCTCGCGCAACGTCTCGAAGTACTCGGGTTCGGCCCTGGGGCAGCTGTGGCAGGTCCTCACCCCGCTGCTGAACGCGGCCATCTACTACGTGATGTTCGGGCTCATCCTGGGCGGCAGCAAGAACGTCGACAACTACCCGGCGTTCCTGCTCACCGGGATGTTCGTCTTCACGTACACGCAGCGGACCGTCACCGCGGGCGCCAAGTCGATCTCCGGCAACCTGTCGCTGATCCGCGCCCTGCACTTCCCGCGGGCGTCGCTGCCGCTGGCGTACACGATCCAGGAGCTGCAGCAGCTGGCCATCTCCATGGGCGTGCTGCTGCTGATCGTGCTGCTCACCGGGGAGCCGCTCACGTGGTTCTGGCTGATGGCACCCGTCGTGCTGGTGCTGCAGACGTCGTTCAACATCGGGGCCGGGCTGGTGCTCGCCAGGCTGGGCGCCTCGATGCGCGACCTGAACCAGTTGCTGCCGTTCATCATGCGCACGTGGCTGTACGCGTCCGGGGTGTTCTTCGCCATCCACGACAAGGTCGTCAACGGCGCGGGACTGCCGGAATGGGTGGCCACGGTGATGTACCTGAACCCGGCGGCCTCCTACATCGAATGGATGCGCGACCTCCTCATCGGCAGCCACGACCCGCCGCGGACGGTGTGGGTGTCCTGCGTGTTCTGGGCGGTTTTCGCGCTGCTCGCTGGTTTCTGGTACTTCTGGCGGGCCGAAGACCGTTACGGGCGGGGATGAAAGGCCGGCGCCGGCGGGTTGGAGCGGGGGAATGAACGTCGTTTGTCCCCTTGGAGGAGATCCCATGAGCACGCCCGACGAAGACCGCCCGGTCCGCCAGCTCCGGCTGGTCGTGGAGGCCGACGACTACGAGGCCGCGGTCGCCTTCTACCGCGACGTGCTGGGCCTGCCCGAGCAGGCCGCGTTCTCCGGCGGTGACGGCGCGCGGGTGGTGATCCTGGACGCCGGGCGGGCCACGCTGGAGATCGCGAACCCGGCGCAGAAGAAGATGATCGACGAGGTCGAGGTGGGGCGTCAGGTGGCGCCGAAGATCCGGGTGGCGTTCGAGGTGGACGACGCGCGCGGCACCACCGAGCGGCTGGTGTCGGCGGGCGCGGCGGAGGTGGCGCCGCCCACGGTCACGCCCTGGGAGTCGCTGAACTCGCGGCTGGACGCGCCCGCGGGCCTGCACATCACGCTCTTCCAGGAGCTGCAGACCCTCGAGGAGCGCCAGGCCCTCGACGGCTTCGGCACGGACGCGTAAGCGAGGAGAGCCAGCGGGGCGCCCGCGGCGACCACGGCGGCTCCAGCACCGCCCGGCCGAACAGGGCGCCCCGCGCCCGCACCCCGTCCATCAAGCGGGCGAACACGTGACTCCGTTTCACCATAGACGCTCGCAAATGCGGTCGATCGGCACGGATCTGGCCGGTGAGCTGGGCGGGCCGTTGACCTGGCGCATGACCGCCTATGCGATTTCGGTATGGGACAGAGCCGGCCTACGACGGGCGCGGCCGCCGCCACCGCTCGCCGGACAGCGCCCAGGCGGCCTCCCAGGCACGGTACCGGCCTCGGTCGAGCACCCGGCGGAACCCGGTGAACGCCAGCAGCACGAGCGCCGCCGCCACGGCCACGACCAGCAGCGCCGTCACCGCGGCGGTGACCCGGAGCTCCGCTTGGCTCGGCGGCGCGGCGACCCGCCGGCCATCGGGACCGACCCAGATCCGCACCTTCGCGCCCGCCTTGGCCAGGGACGGAGCCGGCACCTGCCCGGTACGCTCCAGCCCGGAGGGCGCCGTCCACCGGGCGGAGGTCAGCCCGCCGCGGGAGACCTCCCCGAACGACAGGCGCGTGACCGGCGCGTCCGCCAGCAACGTCGCCTCCACCCTCCGGCGCGCGGCGGCCGCATGCTCCGCCTCCTCGTACGCCTCCCGCCCCGCCAGGACCGCCGGCCACACGCTGAGCAGGACGATCAGCACCGCCACCGCCAGCGCGGCGCTCTCCAGGCGGTCGGAGCGCCGCCGCAGCGGATTGCCGTCCGGCCGGTGCCCGCGCACCCACCGCTTCACCGACTCGATCACGCGCTTCATCATGCACCCGACTGCCACCTGCCCCCACCACCAAACCTTCCCCGAGGGAGACTGCCGCGTGGTCAGCGGGCGGCGGGGCGGGCGCGGACGTGCATGCGCTCGCCCTGCGGCCCGAACAGCGCCAGGACCTCCGTCGGCTCCTCGCCGGGATTGCTGAACGCGTGCGGCGTCCTCGTGTCGAACTCCGCGACCTCGCCCGGCGTGAGGATCACATCGTGCTCCCCGAGGCGCAGCCGTAGCCGCCCGGCCAGCACGTACAGCCACTCGTAACCCTCGTGGACCCGCTGCTCGGGCTCGAACCCCGGCCAGCGCGGCGGGTAGATCTGCTTGTACGCCTGCATCCCGCCGGGCCGGCGGCTCAGCTGGATGTACGTCGTGCCGTGCCGTTTGAACGGGCGCATGTGCACGCGCGGATCGCCGGTCACCGGGGCGTCGATCAGCTCGTCGAGCTGCACCTGATGGGCGCGGGCCAGCAGCAGGAGCAGCTCCAGGGTCGGTCTGCGCTGGCCGGACTCCAGCCGGGACAGGGTGCTGACGGAGATGCCGGTGCTCCCGGACAGTTGTGTCAGCGTCGCCCCGCGCTCCTGGCGCAGCGCCCGGAGCCGCGGGCCGACGGACTGGAGCACATCGTCGAGGTCCATGCGCCTACTTTGCCATTTCGGCAAGGTTATTTGTCAACCCGTCGGCTGATCGCGGACAGTTGGCGCAGTCGCAACGACCGAGAGGAGACGCGTGATGGACGCGAAGTACGACGTGGTGGTCGTCGGTGGCGGGGCCGCCGGGCTCAGCGGGGCGCTCACGCTGGGCAGGGCGCGGCGCAAGGTGCTGGTCATCGACGCGGGGCGGCCACGCAACGCGCCCGCCGAGGGCGTGCACACGTACCTGGGGCGCGAGGGCGTCCCGCCGCTGGAGCTGCTGGCCGCGGGCCGGGAGGAGGTGACCGGGTACGGCGGGGAGATCGTGACGGGCACCGTCGAGAGCGCCGAACGCCTGGACGGAGGGGGTTTCCGCGTCCTGCTCGACGACGGCTCCGCGGTCGAGGCGGGCCGGCTGCTGGTCACCACCGGCCTGGTCGACGAGCTGCCGGACGTGCCGGACCTGGCCGAGCGGTGGGGACGGGACGTGCTGCACTGCCCGTACTGCCACGGCTGGGAGGTGCGCGACCAGGCCATCGGGGTCCTGGGCACGAGTCCGCTCTCCGTTCACCAGGCACTGCTGTGGCGGCAGTGGAGCGAGAACGTGACCCTCTTCCTGCACACCGCGCCCGACCTCGACGCGCAGCAGCGCGAGCAGCTCGCCGCCAGGGGCGTCGCCGTGGTGGAGGGGAAGGTGACGGGCCTGGAGGTGACGGACGACCGGCTCGCCGGGGTGCGGCTCGCCGACGGGCGGGTGGTCGCGTGCCGGGCCCTGGCCGCCGCCAGCCGTCTCACCGCCCGCGCGGGCCTGCTCGCGGGGCTGGGACTGGAGACGGAGGAGCAGGAGATGTCCGGGTACGTGATCGGCACCCGCGTGCCCGCCGACCCCTCGGGCGCCACGAGCGTGCCGGGGGTGTGGGTGGCGGGGAACGTGACCGGCCTGACCGAGCAGGTCATCGGCGCCGCGGCGGCGGGCGTGCGGGCGGCGGCGGCGATCAACGCCGACCTGATCGCCGAGGAGACCCGGCGCGCGGTCGCCGCCCGGGCCTGGGCCCACGGCGCGCAGGAGCACGAGTCCGACGAGGCGTACTGGGACGCTCGTTACGGCCAGAGCGCGCAGATGTGGAGCGGCAACCCCAACGTCATGCTGGTGCGCGAGGTCACGGACCTGGAGCCCGGCACGGCGCTGGACCTCGGGTGCGGCGAGGGCGCCGACGCGATCTGGCTCGCCGGCCGGGGATGGCGCGTCACCGCGGCCGACGTCTCCGGCGTGGCGCTCGAACGCGCCGCCGAGCACGCCACGGGCGCGGGGGTGGCCGACCGCATCGACTGGCAGCGGCACGACCTGTCCGCGTCCTTCCCCGAGGGCACGTACGACCTCGTCTCCGCCTGCTTCCTGCACTCTCCCCGTGACCTGCCGCGCGAGGCGATCCTGCGCGCCGCCGCGTCGGCCGTCGCCCCCGGCGGGGTGCTGCTGGTGGTCGGGCACGGGGGCTGGGCGTCCTGGGTGGAGAACCCGCCCTTCGAGGCGGACTTCCCCACGCCGCAGGACGTCCTCGACGCTCTCGCACTGCCGGAGGGGGAGTGGGAGGTGCTGGTCAGCGAGGAGTACGAGCACACCCAGAACTCTCCCGACGGCCACCCGGGCACCCGCACCGACAACGTGCTCAAGGTGAGGCGGCTGCCCGGCGACCCTCGCTGAGCCGCTACCGGGTGCGGGGCGTCTGGCTGCGGTAGGAGTGGCCGAGTTCGGGGCCGAGGCCGAAGTAGTGGCGGAAGCTGTAGATCAGCGGGCTCCACGCGCCCGGATCCACGTGGTGCGTGCCGGGCACGACGATGCGCGGGTCCGCGTGCACCTTCCCCACGACGGCCTCGGCGATCACGAACGACCCCGAGACGTCCCGCCGCACCCGCTCCGCCCGCGCCTCGAACTGGATCGGGCATTCGGCCACGCGCGGGGGCCGTACCGTCTCGGACGGCGCGGGCCGCAATCCGGCGGCGCCGAACTTGTCGGGCTCGTAACGGCAGCCCGCCGGCTTGCCGGCCGGCACCGGATGACGGCCCGTGAGCGAGGCCAGGCGCTCGACCGCCGCCCACTGGTGGGGAGCGGGCAGGTTGATCACCACCTCGGGGCGGCTTATGAGGTTGCGCGCGGTCTGCCCCTCGGCGCCCACTCCGAGCACGATCACATGGCCCAGTGCCCAGGCGGAGGACATCGGGGCGAGGTTGAAGGTCCCGTCCGGGTTCTCCGTGGAGAGCAGGACGACCGGCGTCCCGAAGTACAGGATGCTCGGCTCGATGGTCACATGGGTGGCAGTGGTCACGGGATTCATGCCAGGGAGCCTAGGAACGCGACGTTCAAGCCGGCGGCGAAACGTCCGTGCGTATAGATCTACATTGTAAAGGCGCCCGGCGAGGCGCAGTACGCCGTTCCCTTGCCGGAGAGCCGCACCGACGGGACGGCCGCCGGGACGAACGCCGACTCGCCCGGCCGCAGGGTCAGCTCTTCGAGGTGTGCCTCCCCGTCGACGCAGACGACGATCTGGGGGACGCCCCCGGCCAGCGAGTGGGGGGTCTCCAGGTCATAGCGCGCAAGGGCGAACTCCGGGGCCGGCGGCCGGTAGTGGTGCTCACCCCGTACGTCCTCCTCGGGCCGCACCCGGTGCGGCTCCGAGGGCGTGAAGTCCACGACGCGCATGAGCTCCGGCACGTCGATGTGCTTGGTGGTGAGGCCGCAGCGCAGCACGTTGTCGGAGTTGGCCATGATCTCGACGCCGATGCCGCCGAGGTAGGCGTGGGGGACTCCGGCGCCGAGGTAGAGGGCCTGGCCGGGGCGCAGGTTGACGTGGTGGAGCAGGAGGGCGGCGGTGACGCCGGCGTCGCCGGGGCAGGCGCGGGCGATGTCGCCGTACACGGCCAGGTCGGGGTCGCCGTCCACGGCAAGCAGGGCCTGCTCCACCTGGGCGCGCAGCGGCCGGTTGGCGTCGTCGAGCATCTGCGCGAACACCTCCCGGAGGCCGCCCGCTCTGAGCAGGTCGGTCCAGGGGCGGAGGTCCGGCAGGGCCAGGCGGTCGAGGAGGCCGGCGGTGGCGGCGGGGTCGCGGAAGCCGCACAGGCCGTGGAACGGGGTGAGCGCGCAGACCATCTCGGGCTTGTGCGAGGCGTCCTTGTACGTGCGGGCCGGGTCGTCGATGGGGACGCCGCGCGCGTTCTCGTCGGCGAACCCCGCCTCGGCCTGCGCGGTCGTGGGGTGAACCTGGAGGGAGAGGGGGCGTTCGATGGCCAGGATCTTGAGCAGGTAGGGGAGGGCGGGGCCGAAGCGGGCGGCGGTGGGCTCGCCGAGGGTGGCGGCGGGGTCGTGGGCGATGAGCTCGTTCAGCGGAGTGCCGGCGACGGTGGAGGGGTCGCCGGGGTGGGCGCCCATCCAGAGCTCGGCCTGCGGCTTGCCGGTGGGCTCGGTGCCGAACAGGTGGGGGAGCGCCGTGACCGAGCCCCAGTCGTAGGGGCGGATGGCGGTGGTCAGGCGCAGGGGCGCGGTGGCCGTCGGGAGGTCGGTCTGTGGCACGGCGGTGGCTCCAATCGTCGTCATGGAGCGTAGAACGGGACAGGCCGATGTGCGTAGTCGGGGCGCGGGCCACCGCCTTCTGCGCAGCGGCCGCCCCGCGTTGCGCCGTGACTATACATCGGTATAGTCTGCTTTTCGTGTGAACAGTTGGCTATACAGAGGAATGGGATGACGACCGTACCGGATCCGGAGGACCTCACCGCGCGTGCGCGGATCAGGGACGCGGCGATGCGGCATATCGGTGAGTACGGCTTCGAGCGGGCGACGATCCGCGGGATCGCCGAGACCGCGGGAGTCTCCCTGGGCCTGGTGCGTCACCACTTCGGCTCGAAGGAGGCGCTGCGCGAGGCGTGCGACGAGCACCTGGTGAAGATCATCCACAAGTTGCACGAGGACGCCGCGCGCGACCCGCGGGCCGGCCTCAACCCGGTGGCGGTCATGGGGCCCTACCAGCCCTACCTGGCGCGGGCGCTGACGGAGGGCTGGGCGGCGCCGCTGTTCGACGAGATGGTCGACATCGGCGAGCGGTGGATCGCGGAGGCCGACAAGAGCCGCACCGACCCGCCCGACGTCGACGCGCGCTCCCGTTCGGCGTTGATCGCCGCGATGGCGCTGTCGGTCACGGTCCTGCGCCGGCACGTCGAACGCGGCCTGGGCGCCGACCTGACCAGCCCGGAGGGGCAGGCCAAGCTGATGCGGGTGATGCTCGACGTCTACTCCCACCCTCTGCTCAGCCTCGAAGAGGCCGCGGAGGCCAGAAAGGCCCTCGATCGGGGCCGGAACACGTGAAGGAGCATCGCCATGGCTGACGCCATCGCCGTGCAGGGGTTGACGAAGACGTTCGGGTCGACCAGGGCACTGGACGGCCTCGATCTCACCGTGCGCACCGGCGAGGTCCACGGGTTCCTGGGGCCCAACGGAGCGGGGAAGAGCACGACCATCCGGATCCTGCTGGGCATGGTACGGCCCGACGGGGGCACCGCCCGGCTGCTGGGCGGCGATCCGTGGTCGGAGGCGACCGAGCTGCACCGGCGGCTGGCGTACGTGCCGGGCGATGTGACCTTGTGGCCCAACCTGTCGGGCGGCGAGGCGATCGACCTGCTCGGGCGGTTACGCGGCGGCCTGAACGAGCGGCGCAAGGCGGAGCTGCTGGAGCGGTTCGATCTGGACCCGCGCAAGAAGGCCCGCACGTACTCCAAGGGCAACCGGCAGAAGGTGGCCCTCGTGGCGGCGCTGGCCTCGGACGTCGAGCTGCTGATCCTGGACGAGCCCACCTCCGGGCTGGACCCGTTGATGGAGGAGGTGTTCCGCGAGTGCGTCAAGGAGTCGGGGCGTACGGTGCTGCTGTCGAGCCACATCCTGGCCGAGGTGGAGGCGCTGTGCGACCGGCTGACGATCGTCCGTGACGGCCGGACGGTCGAGACGGGCACGCTGGCGGAGCTGCGGCACCTGACGCGCACGTCGATCGAGGCGGAGCTGGCGGGGCCGCCGGACGGGCTGGCCGAGCTGCCCGGCGTGCACGACCTCACCACCGGTGACGGGCGGGTGCGGTTCACGGTGGACAACCCGGCGCTGGACCCGGCGCTGCGGCGGCTCGCGGAGGCGGGCGTGCGCAGCCTGGTCAGCCGGCCGCCGACGCTGGAGGAGCTGTTCCTGCGCCACTACGAGAGCGCGCGCTGAGGGAACGCGAAGGGCTCACAGCTGGGTGCGGGTGAACTGCTGGTTCTGGCCACCGTTGCACGCGTACTGCTTGAACTGGACGTCGTCGGCCTGCGACGAGGAGGGCAGGTCGGCGCACTTGCCCGAGTGCCTGGCCACCAGCCGCAGGTAGCCGCCGCCCGCGTCCTGCAGCGTCCACTGCTGGTTGGTGCCGGTGCCGCAGCTGTACTGCTGGACGGCGGCCCCGTCGGCGGTGGAGCCGCTGTTGACGTCCAGGCACTTGCCGGAGTGGCGGGCCACGATCTGCACGTAGCCGCCGCTGATCGACTGGACGCGCCACTGCTGGTTGGCGCCGCCGCCGCAGGAGTACTGGATGACGGCGGCCGCGTTGGCGGTGGAGGCGTTGCGCACGTCGGCGCACTTGCCGGAATGGCGTACCGCCAGCCGGTCGTAGCCGGTGCCGGTCGTGGTGATCGTGCCGGTGGCGGCGTCGACGGTGAGCTGCCGGGCGTAGGCCAGGCTCATGGACGTGCCGCTCGGGAACTGGATCGGCAGCCACACGTAGCGGGAGTCGTTGACGGGGCCGCCCCACGCGCCGGCCCACCGGTCGCCCAGGTACAGGTACGACGTGCCGGAGGTGCCCTGCACCGGCAGCACGTACGCCGGCTGAGAGCCGAACGTGGTGGCGTCGCCCACGTTCTGCCAGGCGCTCCACGTGCCGGTGATGCTGGTGGCGGTGGCGTACTGGGCCTGGTTGGGCTGCCAGCCGGTCGCGGCGGAGGTCAGCATGAAGTACACGCCGTTGCGCTTGAACATCGCCGGCGCCTCCCGGTGGTCGCCGGCCCACATCCGCGCGAGCGCGGCCACGTCGGTGTAGTCGGCGGTCAGCCGGTACACGTGCAGGTCGTAGTTCTCGTTCGCGGCCGAGATCATGTACGCCGCGCCGTCGGTGTCGACGAACGCGGTGATGTCGCGCGACATGTGGCCGAGCGGGCGGAAGCTGCGCAGGTAGGTGTAGGCGCCGTCCACCGTGTTCGAGACCGCGACGGCCGCCCGCGCCTCGCCGTAGTCGCGGCCGTTCTCCTTGTGCATCCACATGACGAACTGGCCGGTCGAGGCGTTGTAGACGACCTTCGGGCGCTCGATGTTGGCCACCTGCAGCTCGGCGGCGCTCGACTGGGTGAGCACGTGGTTGCGGAACTCCCAGGTGCGCAGGTCGGCCGAGCGGTAGGCGGAGACGTAGCGGAAGGTGCCGTCGGCGTTGCGGTTCTCCCCGAACCAGTAGTAGTACGAGCCGACCTTGATCACGCCGCCGCCGTGGGCGTGCAGCAGGTTGCCCGACGTGTCGGTGAACTGGGCGCCGACCGGCACGGTGACGGGAGCGGCGACAGACCCTGTGACGGGAGCGGCGACCGGCACGGGGGGAGCGGCGACAGACCCTGTGACGGGTGTGGCCCGCGCCGCCACGGGGGCGGGCGGGAGCGCGAGTGCCAGGCACAGCCCGGCCAGGAGGGCGAGGACACGGGACATGGCCGCCTCACCATAGGACCGGCCGGTCGGGCAGGCCAGCGCCGCGCCCGCTCCGGCGGCATCCGCGCACGTCGGCGCTGAAACTTTCAGCTCCGCCCCAGGTCAGCGGGTGGGCCGCCCAGGCCCCATAAGACCGCCACGGCCGGCGCCGTACGGGTCAGCGCTTGGGGGAGGAGGCGCCGGCCGGCTCCAGGAAGACCACCGGGACCTGGTTCTCCTCGACCACGCGCCCCAGCAGCCCGGCCAGCGCGGCGCGCTCGTCCGCGTCCAGGCCCGAGGGCAGCCGGTCGATCCGGCGGCACGTCTCGGTGTAGAAGGCCTCGGCCACCTCGCCGCCCCGCTCGGTGAGCGTCACCCGCACGGCGCGCCCGTCGCGCGGGTCCGGCTCGCGGCGCACCAGGCCGCGCTGGGCGCTGCGGTCGACCAGCTCGGTGAGGCTGGACTTGGCCAGGCGCAGGATCCCGCCCAGCTCGCTCATCCCGTACGGCTGCGCCATCAGCACGCACAGCAGCTGACCCTGCTGCGAGGTGATCCCGTACTCGCGTGCCGAGTCGGCGTACACGGCGCTCACCAGGAAGGAGGCGCGCACCAGCGCGGAGACGACTCCCATGTGCTCACCCGTTGGCTTGACCATGCCGCCGACCCTCTGCTTGATTCGGAAAACGAACTAACTGCCAGTTTAGCAAGGCTGAAGCGTCGGGAGGCGGCCCGCGAAGAAGGCACCGGGAGTCACGCCCATCATGGCGCGGAACTCGGCCGTCATGTGCGACTGGTCGTAGTAGCCGGCCGCCGCCCAGCCGGAGGCACGGCCGTTCGCGAGCACTCTGCGGACGCGCATGATGCGTTCGAAACGCTTGGGCGGGAGCCCGATGTCGTCGGCGAACAGGCCGCGCAGATGACGCTCGCTGACGGCCAGCTGCCGCGCGATGGCGGGCACCGGCTCCCGTCCCTGGCCGGAAGGGCGGGTCAGGGCCACGGCGGCGGCACGTACCAGCTCGCTCCGCGCCAGGTCCGCCGGAGTTCGGGCGGCGATCCGGGTCAGCAGCGCCGACTCCAGATGCTTCAGTACGAGCTCCGCGTCGGTCCCCGCCTCGAACAGTCGGAGCACGAGGTCGTCCGAGCCGGGCCACAGCTCGCCGATGCCGACCACGCGGTCGACCAGCTCGCCCGCTCCCACACCGAGCAGCGGCAGGGCGGCGCCGGGCCGGAGCCGGAGCCGGAGGCTGAACGGGAGGTCCTTGCCGGTGTTGTACGTGGCACGCGTACGCGGCCCGGCCACCAGCAGGTCGCAGCGGCCCTGCCGCGTCCGGCGCACGACCAGCGCGGTGCGGGCGTCGGGGACGCGCACGAGCCGATCGCCGGGCCCGGTGCCCGTCCACACGGTGATGTCGCTGATCCAACGTCGCAGCCTGCCGGGCGGGAGGTTCATGGCCTCACGCTAGCCGCCAGGACCGGGCCACCGGCGGATGGTGTGCCGGAATTTCCTATAGGTGCCGGCGGGCGCGCTGACAGCATGCGAGGCATGATCCTTCTTACCGGTGCCACCGGCACCATCGGCGGTGAAGTGCTCCAGTTGCTGTCGGCCCGTGGCGAGCGGGTGCGGGCGATGGCCCGGGAGCCGTCGCGCGTGCCCGCACTGCCCGGCGTCGAGGCGGTACGGGGCGATTTCGACGATGTGGCGTCCCTGGCAGAGGCGGCGGCCGGAGCCGACACCCTGTTCCTGCTCAGCGCCCCAGGCCCGGCGATCACCCGGCACGACGAGGCGATGCTCGCCGCCGCGCGGGAGGCGGGCGTGCGCAAGGCGGTCAAGCTCTCGGCCATCGGCACCGGCGAGCAGCCGGACTCCAAGGTGGCGGACTGGCACCTTCCCGGCGAAAAAGCGCTGCGGTCGAGCGGTATGGAATGGACCGTGCTGCGCCCCTCCAGCTTCGCCTCCAACACCCTTCGCTGGGCCGCCCCCATCCGGTCAGGGCACCCGATTCCCAACATGACCGGCACCGGCACGCAGGGCGTCATCGACCCGCGCGACGTGGCCGAGGTAGCCGTGCGCGCGCTGACGTCCGGCGACCTCGCGGGCAGCGTGCTCACACTGACGGGGCCTGAGCTGCTGAGTGTTCCCGACATGGTGGCGTGTCTGGGCGAGTTCCTCGGTCGCGGCCTGGAGACGGTCGATGTGCCGCTGGAGCGCTACCGGCAGCAGCTGCTCGCCGCCGGACAGGACGCCGCGTTCGCCGACACCGCCGTCCACGGCGCCGAACTGGTCGCGCGAGGCGGCAACGCCCGGCTGACCCCGGACGCGGAGAAGGCGCTGGGCCGCCCGCCCCGCACGTATGGCACCTGGGCCCGCGACCACCGCGCCGCCTTCACCGCCTGAGCCGTCTCACGCGCGTTCCGCCGTCACGCCGAGCGCCCGCGGCCGCTCGGCCCGGATCTCGCCGTGGCTCCGGCCGTGAGCTCAGCTCGCCGACACCGAGAAGCTGTTGGTGCGGAAGTCCATCCCGCCGCTGGACGACGTGATCTCGTAGCCGAACTGGACGTCGCCCAGCGTCACGTCACCGAACCAGTTCCTGGCCCGGAGCCAGTTGAGGATCGCCTTGATGTCCACGGTCCCCGAGCTGACGTTGCCCTGCCGGACGAAGGAGAACACCTGGTTGGACCCGTTGGAGCCGCGGTAGACGTCCCAGCTGTGGCCGCCCACCGACGCGCTCGTCTGCCGCGACCCGATAGGGCCCACGGGACCGTACTTGTTCATCCAGAGCATGATCTCGTAGGTGTGGCCGTCGCACCAGATGTCGTACGCGCTGGTGTAGGCGCCGCCGTTCGGCACGGTGACGTTGAAGCTGCTGGTCGCGCTGCCGAGGGCGCTGAGCCGCCGGTTCACGTTCTTCGTGGCGTTGGGGTAGGACTTGACGCCACCGGTGTTGGGGTGGTTGGCCCAGACACCCCAGTTGCCGTACGAATTGGCCCAGATCGTCTGTGGGCCGGCGCCGCTGCCCCAGACGTTGTTGTAAAGGGTGTAACCGCCGCTGGTCCAGGTGCCCCACCGGTCCGTAGAGGACCAGACGGCGGCCTGGGCGGGCTGAGCGAGCACCCCGATGAGCGCGACGAGCATGGATGCCGAGACGAAGAGGCGGAGCGTCCTGAGCATGATCTCCCTTTCCGCTGTTGTCGGCCGATGGCGGGCGTCTCTGTCGAATCCGGACTGTCGAAGCGCTTCGACGAGATGCCGACGCGGCCGGGACCGTTTCCGATGGGAAGTGTGGTCACCGTAAGTCGGCATTCGGCCGGGGGAAACACCGGCGAGCAAGGAATCCTCACCGTCGCAGGTCAAGCGGTGAAGGGCGGCGGGATCGACGTGAAAGTTTCACCCCGGCCGACGGCCTGTTGAGCCGTGGACCTGGACTTTTCGCGAGCAGGCGGCGAACGCGGGGCCGGATGTGCGGTGACGCTGGGCTTCTTCGAGGAACAGGCGAGGTCGGCCTGCCGGTCGCGGACGCGGTCGTCGGTCCGTACCAGTGGCTTTGGCCGGGTGTGGGCGGGCATCTCCAGGACGGCGGCGGGGTTGATCTCCACGTCCTTTCTCGTGCTGACCACGCCGGTCCCCCTCGGCATCAGCGACTCCAGCGGATACGGCGTGTTCACGGTGCGACGGGGAGCCGCGGCACTTCCTGTACTCCAAGCTCATGTGCTGGGTGGCGCTGGACCGCGGCATCGCCCTCGCCGGCCTCCTACGGACGCAGGAGCGTGTCGAGTCCTGGCGGCGGACCCGCGCCGAGATCCGCGAAACCCTGCTGCGCGAAGGCTGGAACGACCGGCTGGGGGCGTTCATGCAGGCCTTCGGCTCCGATGTGCTCGCGGTCTCTCCTGCGCCCATCAGATCACCACCGGCGTCGGCAAGGTCCGCACCGACTCGACTGGCTGGCGATATCTTGGCGGCGAGCTGGATCTCCACCAGTTGCCTGGGGAATGCCAGCCTGGTTGTGCCGACCTGCCGACCTGCCGGCTGCCCGACGATCGCGTCCTCGAGTCCTCACGGACGAACGCGGATGATCGTCTTCCCGTTGATCCGCTCGGTCGGATTGAGGGCGGCGACGGCGTCGTCGAGGGTCGCGACGTTGCCGATGTTCGTCCGCAGCCGTCCGTCCCGTACCCGCTGGACGATCTCACCCAGTTGGGCGCGATCGGACTCGACAACGAAGTCGACCGCCAGGCCGTCGGCGGGCCGCGCCCCGGGTGGCCCGACGACGGACACCAGTGTTCCTCCGGCTCGAATCAGGCGTGCGGACCGCTTCCCGATGTCGCCGCCGATGACATCGATAACCAGATCGACTTCGCCGATGGCTTCCAGCGCGTCGTTCTCAAGGTCGACGAACTCCTGCGCGCCGAAGTCGAGCGCCTTCTGACGGTCGGCGGCACGTCCGGTGCCGATGACGTAGGCGCCGGCCTCTCGTGCGAGTTGCGTCACCATCGACCCGACTGCGCCGGCCGCGCCGTGCGCGAGGACGCTCTGTCCCGCCTGAAGGCGGCCGTGCTCGAACAGTCCCTGCCACGCGGTCAGGCCCGAGATCGGCAGGCTCGCGCCCACCGTGAAGTCGACGTCGCCCGGCAGCGGCGCGAGGTTGCGTGCCTCGACGGCCACATACTCCGCCAGGGTGCCGTCGCGAGTCCAGTCCGTGATGCCGAACACCCGCTGTCCCACCGACAGCCCCGTCGTGCCATAGCCGAGGGCGGTGACCACTCCGGCCAGCTCGTGTCCAGGGATCGACGGTGTTCGGTCACGGTCGAGGCGATCGGTCCAGGTCGAGGGCCACGCCATCTCAGTCGGGACAAATCCCGACGCATGAACCTGAACGAGGACGTCGCTCAGCGCTGCCTGCGGCTCGGGCCGCTCCACCAGCGTCATCCCGGCCTTTCCCGCGGCCTGGTCCGTCACCACAATCGCCTTCATCCGGCCCTCCATTGCACCCAGTCCTCGCCTACACGGCGTTCTCGGTTCACCAGCGTTAGCGGCACCAACCCTCGGCCTCTTACCAGGCTGATCGGTAGGGGTCATGGCGCGAGGGCGTCGAGGAACGAGCGCGATCGCGAGGCCGGGCTTCCCCCATCCCACCTACCATGTCACCGGGCAGTCCCTGACCGGTTGCGCCGCGCAGGTGGAACTGAGTACGAACCGGGATTGGCGTCGAGGGCGGGACCAAAACGATTCTCTGCGATGTTGTTTCCAGTGACGCCGCAGCCAGCGACGTCAGAGGAGGAGACATCGTGTCGCACAACTACAGCAAGACTCCGGAGGCGCTGAGCCGCCTCACCGACAGCCAGTTCCGCGTCACTCAGAAGGACGGGACGGAGCCGGCGTTCCGCAACGAGTTCTGGAACAACCATGAGCCGGGGATCTACGTGGACGTGGTCTCCGGGCAGCCCCTGTTCTCGTCGACCGACAAGTACGACAGCGGCACCGGATGGCCTAGCTTCACCAAGCCGATCGTGGCGGACGCCGTTCGGTTGGAGACGGACAGGTCGTTCGGGATGACTCGCACGGAGGCGCGGTCCACCGGAGCTGACAGCCACCTCGGGCACGTCTTCGATGACGGTCCTGCCGGCGCCGGCGGCCAGAGGTACTGCATGAACTCAGCGGCGCTGCGCTTCGTCCCGGTCTCCGAGCTCGAGACGCAGGGCTACGGCGAGTACCGCTCGCTGTTCGAGACAGCCGACACCACCAGCACAGAGGAGCACACATCATGACCAGCGGAATTCATGACACCGGACAGATCACCCGCAAACCGGGCACCGAGACGGCCATCCTGGCCGGCGGGTGTTTCTGGGGCATGCAGGACCTCATTCGCCGGCAGCCAGGCGTGCTGGACACGCGCGTCGGATACACCGGTGGAGACAACGAACATGCCACGTATCGCAACCACCCCGGCCACGCCGAGGCGGTCGAGATCGTCTTCGATCCGGCGCAGACGACCTACCGTGACATCCTGGCGTTCTTCTTCCAGATCCACGACCCGTCGACGTTGAACCGTCAGGGCAACGACATCGGCACGAGCTACCGCTCGGCGATCTTCCCGCTCACCCCCGAACAGGAGAAGGTCGCACGTGACACGATCGCCGATGTCGATGCGTCGGGCCTGTGGCCGGGTAAGGCCGTGACGACGATCGAGCCCGCAGGGCCGTTCTGGGAGGCCGAACCCGAGCATCAGGACTACCTGATCGCGTACCCGAACGGCTACACGTGCCACTTCCCGCGTCCGGACTGGGTACTGCCCAGGCGCGCTGCGACCTCAGCCTGAGGGCTCTGTTGCGAGGGCGCGTTCACCACTGAGGCGATGAGCGCGCCCTCACGGCGTCAGGCAGAGGCGGAACCTGGGTCAGATGCTGCCCAGTCTTGATCTTCCGGTGGACCGCTTCCACGCTCAAAAGCGTGTCAGTCTCGGCCAGGGTGCGCTTGATCAGGTCGGCGATCTGGGTACGAGTGGCGGGCTCGCGCGGGTCGGCCAGCGCGAGCAGGTCACGCACCTGGCCGAGTTCGTCTTTGGCGGCGTCCTGGGTGGCGAAGCCGCCACGGCGCAGTTCGGGCATTTCTGCCCAAGGTCCTTGCCGTCGCTGTCGCGAGCAACCGCCAAGCAACCATCCGCGAGTGACTGCACCCGCTGCTCGCCGCTCGGCAACCTGTGAGGCTCACATACTGCCGTCACCGCGTCCGATCTTCGGCCTTGTTGCCCGTATCGCATATCACGGTTTTAGCGCACCGAGCGCTGCCTGCCACGAGCCGAAGACTCCACGCATCAACCTGTGTACTGCGTTCATGTCATCGAGGAATTATCCCTTGTGTCAGAACGCAAACCTGCGTTCTGGCGAGGCGATGGCACCAATAGCAGCGCCGAAATCACCGTCAGCGAAGACAGCAGGGCCACGATAGCGACGCGTTCTCCTGAGCTGTACATGCTCAGGTGCTGGAGATGGTAGAGCAAGTGAAAGCAGCTGAAGGCGAGCCAGGCCCCGCCAACCGTCCTGACGTAACGGTCGTGGTCGGCAAAGCGCCAGGCCGCGACTGTCACGACCAGCATGGCCATGTACAACGCGGCCATGTCCTTGACCAAGTGCTCGTTGTACGGGCCGAGGCGGAGCAGCCAGCCTCGGCCGATGCCAGGAAACGTCTCATACCAGGTTCGGGGTGCGAAATAGGCCCACACGTGAAGGAGGCATGCGGCAATCAGGCTGCCGAGGAGTGTCCGCCGTGTTATCAGGTTTGCCATGACAATAAGACAGTTTGCTCGCGCCACCTGTGACATGCGCTCATATGTGAGCGTCGCCACTTCGGCCACCTATGCCTCAGGGTCTATCGGCCCTAGCTCACTTGCGGGCCGACTACACGCCCTGCTCAAGCGAACCGGGCGGCTATGGGCGTGGGATCGCGGCCGAGGCTGAGCGGCTTCTGGAGATTCTCCACATGGACTACCTCCACGAGCTGCCGCAGGTCGAACAGCCCCTGGGCGAGCGGATGCCCAGCAGTGTTCCGACGTGGCCTGCCGCCGGTCACCCCGCAGCGGTCACCCAAGGAAGTGTTCTCGGCCCATCCGGGTGGGCAGTCCGTCTTGACTTCCATCTACGTTTGATGATCATTTCCACACTTTGGCCCCGGCGGAGTGGCCGGGCGTCACTCCGCCAGGGCTGGTGCGGGGTGGTTTCCTACTGAAAGTCGCACCCCGGGTTCGGCGCGTCCACCGAGAGTGGCGCGCCGTGGGGTATCACGTACAGCACTTCCATGAGGACGGGCTGGTCGCCCTGGTTCTGGCCGATGTGGACGTGGTCGGAGCCGCTGGCCTCGACGATGGTCTGCCCGGCCTTGTGCACGCCGTCGGACCCGCAGGTGGAGTCGAAGTGGCTGAGCGTTCCTTTGCGGATGACGCCGTAGAGGGTGCCGGTCAGCGCGGGATGGTGTCGCGGTGGGCGGCCAGCCACGTGTCGAACGACTGCAGCCTCGGGTTGAGCTCGCGCAGCAGCTCGAAGTCGATGAGCTCGGCGATGTCCGGGGCCGCCGCGATCAGGTACTGGAGCATGTTGCCGACCTCGCCCGCGCCCGGGAATCCCGCGGCCCGGATCATGTCGGGGCTGACCGCCTGGTAGGTGACGGGCTCGCCGAGCGCCAGGCTCAGCGCGGCGGCGTACTGCGAGCCGGTGAGCACGGACCCGGCGACGCTCACCCGCCTGCCGGCCATCCCGATCCCGTGGTGGAAGATCCCCAGCGCGGTCCTGCCGACGTCCTCCGCGGCCTGCGCGGCCACCCGCGCCTCGCCGAACCCGAGCGGCAGCACCAGCGCGCCCGTCTCGTCACGCCGGGGCGCGAACATGTCCCGGAATGCCTCGTAGTAGACGTTCGCCTGCAGGAAGGTGGTGGGCACGCCCGACTCCAGGAAGAACCGGTCGGCCTCGGCCTTGCCGTCGGCGTGCGGCACCTTGTACGAGCCCTCGAAGCTCGGCGTCCCGTCGCCCGGCCGGAAGTAGCCGCGGGTGTCGGACAGGGTGGACCAGACGAAATGCCGTACGCCGGCCTCCTGCCCCGCCCGCGCCGCGTTGCCGGCCTGCTCCCGCTCCTTGGTGCTCGCGGACCGCGCCCGCTCCTCCTCGGGCGTGCGAGGCTCCCAGAAGTTGGTCACCACGAAGGCGCCGTGGGCGCCGTCGAACGCCTTGCGCAGGCTGCCCTCGTCGTCGAGATCGGCCCCGACGACCTCGGCCCCGAGCGCGGCCAGTTCCCTGGCCCGCGCCGAACCCGGGTCCCGGGTCAGGGCCCGCGCGGCGAACCGCCCACTGCGGTCGTCGAGGATCGCGCGGACCAGCCCGCCCCCTTGCGCTCCGGTCGCGCCCACTACTGCGATGATCTGCTGCTCGCTCACAGAGACAAACCCCTCACGTGTTCAGGTTGATGTATCAACCCGGCCACCATACAGCGCCAGGTTGATACGTCAAGCAACGGGTAGAGTGGGCGTCATGGGATGGGAACAGGAACTCAGCGAGGCCGACCGGATGTGGCGCACGTACATCGAAATGGCCAAGCACCTCGCCTCCCACCTGCAGCAGCACCTGCAGCGCGAGTGCGACCTGTCGGCGGCCGACTTCGAGGTCCTGGTCCGGCTCACGGAGTCGGAGCGGCGGGAGATGCCCGTCGCGGAGGTGGCCGCCGCGACCCAGTGGGAGAAGAGCCGCCTGTCCCACCAGCTCACCCGGATGGCGCAACGTGGGCTGGTCGAGCGAGTGGACTCCAACGACCGCCGCTACCCCGATGTGCGGCTCACCGACAAGGGCTACGCGGCGATCAACAAGGCCGTCCCCGAGCACACCGAGATGGTTCACGCCCTGTTCGTCGACGTGCTGGGGCCCGAGCGGCTGGCCGGTTTCGCGCAGGCCTGCGCCGACGTGCTCCGCGCACTCGACGAGCACCGGGAGCGGGACTGCTCGTTGTGATCATGCTCCCGCGCCGCGGAAAGCGCCCCTAGGGTGTGGCGAAAGGCGGAGATCATTCCTGCCCCGATTGCCCCTGCTCCCCTGGGTGGCCACGCTGGCCGCCGCCGCGTATCCGACCTCAAGACCGTCTGGGCGGAACAGACGGCAGGAGCGCCGGCGAAGAACTGCAGTTCGGCTGCGCGGACCTTGGGTCCGCGCAGCGGAGCTCGACACGCTTCTGTAGGACCGTCAGCCACGACCCGAACCGGGTGTTACGGTCGGGTGCCGAAGGGGCCGAGCTCGCCGAAGTCGATGCGCAGCGACTCGACCATGGCCATGGCGTTGTCGACGGTGAAGACGTCGGCGGCGGCGAGAACGCCGGTGTACTTGGCGGCGACGGGCGCGGCGGCTGCCGTGGCGACGGCGTCCAGGTACGCCTTAGATGGCACAGGAGTTGCCGGTCGGCCCGTACTTCTCGTAACACGGGGTGGGGTCGACTGAGGCGGAGGCGGCGCGGGTGCTGGCCAGGAGGTCGGCCACGTACTGCTTCTGGAGGGTGGCCTCGGCGCGTACGCCAAGACGGCCGAGGTGGCCGCCGACGAGGGTCCGCCAGAGGTAGTCCATGGCGATGTCATGGGCCTTGATCCAGGCGGGGATGTCCTGGGAGGCGGCGAGGCGCTTGAAGGGTACCCAGCCGGGGAAGAGCACGTCGACGACCATGAGCGTGGCGTAGTCGGGCGCATAGACGAAGATGTTGTCCGGAGTGGTTCGGGCCACGGTAGGCGAGTTTGAGGTGCTCGCCGCCGACCTGCAGGACGTAGTGGTCGTCGAAGGTCACCGTAGGTGCCGGACGGTTGGGGTCGGGATCGACGCGCAGCAGGCGGCGGGTCTCGGTGTGGCCGATGCGCACCACGTCCTTGCCGAATATGGAGGCAGCTCCGATGTGGCCGGCGTGAGAGTGGGAGTACACCAGGTGCGTGACCTTGGAGGGCCTGCCGTTGGCACGGGCCACCTCCTGGATGGCCCGCAGCAGGTTGTGCCCGATGGTGGGCGGGGCATCGACGAGCACGACGCCGTCCCGCGTGGTGAGGAACATGGCCTGGTAGTAGGAGTCGGTGACCCAGTACAGGTTGCCCTCGATGTGTCCGACGAAGTAGCGGTCGGCGTTGGGCGCGGGCCCGACCGATGCGGAAGGGACCCGCGCGTAGTCCGGAAGGCCGGGCGAGTCGGTCGCGGCAGCGGTGCCCGAGAAACCGCCGAGCAGCGAGGTGGCGGTGGGAACTGCGGCGGCGACGACGCGCGCCTCAAGAACGTGCGGCGGTTGGTTGTGCTCGTCTCTGCGGGCTCAGTAGTCATGTGTTGTCCTTGTGAGCATGGGTCATAGGTCGATGCCGGCTTGTGCTGCGGGCGGCAATCGCTGTTGTCAGGAGGGGTGAAGTTCGACAACGACGCGATAGCTGGCAGGTTCTGAGGTGATGTGAAGGCCCGGATCGTCGAATATGCGCTGCAGCGAGGCATGCCACTCGGGATTGCCGGTGGCTTTGTCGAGCGCGGTGCCCGAGGTCGACTCGGCGATGTGGACGAACCGCGCCTCAGGGCGTCGGCGAGCGGCCTGTGCAGGCGGGAGCGGAGGAAGCCGGGCTGGGTCGACATGATCCGGGCGTTCTCCTGGTACACCTCGACGAAATAGTCGGCTTCGTCCGCCGGCACGGTGTAGCTCTTGATCACAGTTACCGGCCCGTCAACGCCGGTCTTCGATTCCAAGGATTGACTCATGCCCATTGAGACCGACGGCGCCTCGAATTTGTGGCACCAGCGGGTTGTTGACCTCGATGCCTCAGCCATCAGCCGACTCGGGCGAGGGCCTCCGCTTTGCGGTTGTTTTCGCCTGATCATCCGTTTTGTGTTTCCGTACGGCGTGTCGTGGACGCCCGAGGCGCTTGGGTGGGCGGCTGCCCTGGGCCCCAGGCGGTGCGGTCACTCCTTCCGTGCTCGGTGGGGTGCGACCGTCCGGGTCTTGGACGGCAGGTCGCGGAGGTACATCGCCTTGTTAGCGCTGAGGTTGAGCCATCCGCGCCCCCGCCGCCCAGCGGCGCACGCGTACGGCCCTGGCCGAGCGGGAGGAGGCGGACGCCGTCGCCTAGGAAGCACTCGCTCGCGCGGACGACGGCGACCGCCCGCGCTGAGCGCGACGGGCTGAGGCTGCGTGTCTGTCTCCACGATCCCGGAGGGTTGACATTGATGAGACGTACGTCACACCCAGCTTCCTGTCACACATAGCCTGGGCTACCCGGTCAACCGTGTGTAGAGCCTCGGCCTCGTCGCCGTCATCAACGCCTGCACCGCATCAATGTCATCAACCAGCAACCTTGAGCACTACTAGCCTGGCCAGTTCGACTTGAACCAGATCGCCCAGACACGGCCTACGACAGATCCGCCATCCCGCATGAGACCAGCTTGGCGAGCCACAGCGATCCAGCGTGGCCCGTGAGACCCCTTCCTCCGCTTCGCTGCTGGGACCTGAAGGAGAAGACACATGTCCCAACCTCTCCCGTTCGTCATCGATCCCACCGGTGCCGACCGGCATGCTGAATACCAGGCCCTGCGGGCTCGTGGCCCGGCCACCCCCGTGGACATCCTCGGCCTGCGCGCCTGGGCGGTCACCGACCCTGCCCTTCTCAAGACTCTGCTCACCAGCCCCGATGTCTCCAAGAACGGCCGCGCTCACTACCCAGCCTTTCAGCAGACGATCAGCACGTGGCCGCTCGCCCTGTGGATCGAGGTGCAGAGCATGCTCACTGCATACGGCGCCGACCACCGCAGGTTACGGCGGATGGTCGCCCCCGCTTTCAGCGCGCGCCGCATCGCCGAACTGAAGCCGATCATCCAATCCCTGGTCACCGAGTTGGTCGACGACCTTGCCGCGGTGCCCCCCGGCCAGGTGGTGGACCTGCGCGAGCGACTGGCCTATCCGCTGCCCATCGCCGTGATCGGCCATCTGATGGGCGTACCAGAAGACCAGCGGGACGATTTCCGGCAGCTCGTCGACAACGTCTTCGACAGCACGCTCACGCCTGAGCAGGCCCAGGCCAACACCGCGCGTCTTTTTGAGACGACCGACCAGTTGATCGCCACCAAGCGCAGCAAATCCGGCGACGACATGACCTCGCTCCTCATCGGGGCACGCGATGAGGAGTCGGACGGCAGCGGCTTCACCGATGTCGAACTGCGCGACACGATGATTCTGATGATCAACGCCGGGTACGAAACGACCGTCAATGTCATCGACCAGGCCGTCTTTGCGATGCTGACGTCCCCCGACCAGCTCCACCTCGTCCGCACCGGCCAGGCGACTTGGGAGGACGTGGTGGAAGAGACCCTTCGCGCCGAGCCCGCCATCAAGTACTTGCCGCTGCGCTTCGCCGTGACCGACATCAAGTTGCCTGACGGGCAGGTCATCGCCGCGGGAGATCCCATTCTCGCCGCGTATGGAGCTGCCAACTGTCACCCGGACTGGCACGGGCCGGACGCCGACTCCTTCGACGTCACCCGCAAGGTGAAGGACCACCTGGCGTTCGGCTACGGCGTGCACTTCTGCCTCGGCGCTCCCCTGGCCCGCCTCGAAGTCGCAGAGGTCCTGCGTCAGCTCTTCGAGCGGTTCCCCGCCATGTCACTCGGGGCACCGGCCGACGCGTTGCGGCCGGTACCCACTCTCATCAGCAACGGTCACCAGGAACTCGTGTACCTGCGCGCCGTCGAGTAGCACGGTTGGGCCGCCGGCGTCGGGCACGCCGACGGTCAGCAGGGTGCGGTGCCCGGCAAGGGGCGGTCCTCAAGGGTGCCGCGGTCCCGCGGGTGCTGATTATTGCGTTGCGGCGCCCGCGCCTCACTGTCGGGCAGTCCAGTCACCGCCAACTCCGGCAGGCCGGTGACCTGCATCTCCGGCAGGCCCGTCGTCTCCGGCGCCTCGTCCGGCACCCGGGTGGCGAAGACCACCGCCATCGATTCGGCCTCCGGGCCACCTCGGCCAGACCGACGAGGAACTGATCGGGCGCCTGTCCCGCGCTCAGCCCGAACGCCGCGCGCAACGCGTTGCCCTGCGACGACGGAAGGCGCGTGAGGCTGTCCGTTATCGGCGCGCACAACTGGTGCGGTCCGGCGAAGGCCAACTCCATCTCGGACTCGACGCCCGCCGCTCTGGCTATCCGGCAGCCGGACGCGCTGTCCCGCGCGTACTCCAGCAGCGTCGTCTTGCCGATGCCGGCCTCGCCGCGCAGAACCAGGACCGAGCTGTGGCCGCCCTGCACCGTCGCCACGAGTTGGTCCAGCGTCGATCAGGCAAACGATGATCAAACAGGTGATCGCTCCCTAGCCTTCGGCAATGTTGCCCACGGCCGGAACCATCGTCACGGCTTCGACGGGCTCGGCGGACAGCATGATCATGGAGACGATGACGTCAGTCTCTGAACGGCGGCACGACCGACTGCCCGCTGAGGTCCTCGGTGGCACCGCCGAGGACCTCACTGGTTGAAGGGCCTCTCCTGCCCCCGGTACCTACCACGGGGCCCAGTGGGCACCCGTAACTCCGGGCCAGGGTACCGACCAGGGTGTCCCAAGGGCGCGATGGAGGGGCCCGAGAAGCGACCGTGATCGCAGTGGCATCGCCGGATGCCAGGGGCGAACGGAGCCGGGACCGTGACCATGAACCTGTTGGAGTCGCACAGAGACCACGCAGAGCAGACCGATGACCGGTCGATCACAGGATGGGACGGAGACGCTTCGGCGTTCGTCAGCGCCGCGCCCCGGCTTTTCGCGATCGGTCTGCGCCTCCTGCAGGACGTGGGCGAGGCCGAGGACGTGGTGCAGGAGACGTGGATGCGTTGGGCCTGTGCCGACCGGTCGGTCGTCATCAGCCCGCCCGCGTTCCTCGCGCTGACCACCACGAGGCTCGCCATCAATGTCGCGCAGTCCGCCCGTAGGCGCCGCGAGACCTCCGCCGGCCCCTGGCTTCCCGAGACGACGGACCTCTCTGTCGGCCCCGAGACGTCAGCCGAACGACGCGAGGCGGTCGACACCGCGATCCGGCTGCTGCTGGAAAGACTGAACCCCGCCGAACGAGCGGTCTATCTCCTACGCATAGCCTTCGACTACCCCTACGGCCAGATCTCCGAGATCCTCCACCTGGGCGAAGACCATGCGCGGCAACTCCTGCGACGCGCCCGCGACCACCTTGCCACCGAGCGACGCCACCAGGTGAGCACCACCGCGCACCGGCGCCTCGTACGGACGTTCGTCGTCGCCGCGCAGTCCGGCGACCTCGCCGGACTGGAAGAACTGCTCGCCGACGACGTCGCCCGCTAGGTCCGATCAGCGTCGGGCTACGGCCGGGGTGGCGCCCTCAGGCCAGGTGTCGACGTCGCAGCAATGGAGGGACGAGAAGGCGGGTCAAGCCATCGATGACGTCTCTGACCTGAGCGCCCAGATCGGCCCTGCGCGAGGCGGTGACACGGGGATGCCGGTGCCTTCCTCGTAACGGTGTGTCACGACCGCCGCGTTCGGTCCTGCGACCAATGGCATGTCCGGCGTGGCGAAGGTCGCCTATGCGCAGGGCCGGTGTCACTCCCCTATTGGGTCTGGTCGGTCGGGCGGATGAGGATCTCGTTGACCGCGACGTGCTCCGGCTGGGTGACCGCGTACACGACGGCGTCGGCGATGTCCTGGGGCTGCAGGGTGCGCATGGAGGCGGCCATGTTCTGCGCGGCGGCCCGCATCGTGGGGTCCGTGTTGTGGCCGGTCAGCTCGGTGGCGACGAAGCCGGGCTCGATGACCACGACACGCACACCCCGGGTGGTGACCTCCTGCCGCAGCGATTCGGAGAAGGCGGTGATGCCGAACTTGGTCGCGGCGTAGACACCGGCGTAGGCCGACGCGATCCAGCCCGAGGTCGAGGAGACCTGCACGATCGTGCCCCTGCGCTCCAACAGGTGGGGCAGACCCGCATGGACCATGTACATCGAGCCGAGCAGGTTGGTCTCGACCATGCGGGTCCATTGCGTGATGTCCGCACCCACGATCGGGCCGTTGAGCATCACCCCGGCGTTGTTCTTGAACTGAGCGAGCTCTTCGTCGTCTCCCAGGACGAGCATCGGCTTGCCGGGGTCACACAGCATGGTGACCGTGAAACGGACCGGGAGTCGTGTTGCCGTCCTGATAACGGCTGACGTCACCACCAGGAGTGCGGGTGCGGCGGCGCCGATCTTCATCGGGATCCCTTTCGTCCGCCAGGCCACCTCGTTGCCCCCGGTCGCCAGCTAAGACCGGACAGCCTCCAGGCTGTGACAGCTGCCGCGAAATGGCGGCGTCGTGGCGAGGAACCAGGTACGTCAACCCGCCACAAGCCACACGGGGCGGCCCATGGCCCCGCACCGACCTCGTGCCGTCCGCACGCCCGGCCGGACATGGAACACTGCCTCAGTCCCGATGGCGTCGTATCCGAGCTTGTGGACGGCATCCGCGACGATGATCTACCGGCTCAGCTGGGGAGACGCAGATCGTACAACTTGGCCCGGCGCGTGCCTAGGGTGTATTTAAAGGCGTGCAACTGGTGCAAAAGGCGGGGGACCGTGAACCGACGTAGGCGGGGCGCCCGGCATGGTCAGAACACCGGCTGGTCGGGCGGGAACCGGAGCGCGCTCTCCTCGATCAGACGATCGCGGCCGTCCGCATGGGCGAGAGCCGCGTGCTCGTCGTACACGGCGCGCCGGGAGTCGGGAAAACGACGCTGCTGGAGTACGCGGCGAGCTCGGCGACGGGCATGCGGGTGCTGCGTGCGGCCGGTGTCGAGTCCGAGATGGAACTGGCTTTCGCCACTTTGCACCAGTTGTGCGCACCGCTGCTGGATCAGCTGGAGAACCTTCCCGCACCGCAGCGCGACGCCCTCGAGACGGTCTTCGGGATACGAGGGGGAACGCCGCCCGAACGTTTCCTGGTCGCGCTGGCCGTACTGAGCCTGCTGTCTGACGCCTCGGAGAAGGGTCCCCTGCTCTGCGTGGTAGACGACGCGCAGTGGATGGACCGGGCCTCGGCGCAGGTCCTCGGCTTCGTCGCCCGGCGGCTCCTCGCGGAGTCGGTCGCCCTCGTCTTCGGCTCTCGCGAACAGACCCACGACCTGCTCGGACTGCCGGAGCTCGAGGTCACCGGCCTGACGGCGGAAGAGGCGCACGCCCTGCTGAGCCGGGTGACGCACGTCCAGATCGATCAACACGTCCGCGACCGGTTCGTGGCCGAGACCAGGGGAAACCCGCTGGCCCTGCTGGAGCTGCCGCGTGATCTGGCGGTGACCCGGATGGCGGGCGGGTTCGGCCTCCTTGACGCCGACACGCTGCCCGGCAGGATCGAGCAAAGCTTCCTGGCCAGGATCGAGGGCCTGTCCGCGCAGACCCGGCTGCTCTTGCTGGTCGCCGCGGCAGAGCCGCTCGGTGACCCCTCGCTGGTGTGGCGTGCCGCCGAACGGCTCGGCGTCACTCCCGCGGCAGTCCTGGCCGGCGGGACGGACGGGCTGCTGGAGTTCGGCGTGCGGGTGATCTTCCGTCACCCGCTCGTGCGGTCTGCCGTGTACCGCTCGGCGAAGGAAGGGGATCGCCGGGCGGTCCACCTCGCGCTGGCGGAGGTCACCGACGCAAAGGCCGACCCGGACCGCCGTGCCTGGCATCTCGCGTCCGCGGCCGCCGCGCCCGACGAGGGCGTCGCCGCCGAGCTGGAACGGTCTGCCGGCCGGGCACAGGCGCGCGGCGGTCTGGCGGCTGCGGCGGCGTTCCTGCAGCGATCCGTGGCTCTGACCATCGACACCTCGCGGCGTGCCGAGCGTGCCCTGATGGCGGCGGACGCCAGCCTCAGGGCGGGTGACATCGAGGCCGCACGCCGCTTCGCCGACATCGCCGACCGGGATGCCCAGAGCGAGTTCCAGCGCGTACGAGCGCACCTGACGCGCGGTCACATCACGTTCGCGACCGGCTTCGACAACGAGGCGCCGCTGATGCTGTTGGCAGCCGCGCGGCGGCTGCAGCCGTTCGACCTGGACCTGGCGCGTGAGACGTACCTCATCGCCTGGGGTTCCGCGTCGTTCGGCGCGGCGAACCGAGGCAGCCTCATGGCCGTCTCCCAGGCGATCAGGGAACTCCCCGCGCCCGAGGGCAGCCCGCGGCTCCTGGAGCTCGTGCTCGAGGGTTTCGCGCTGCTCATCACCGACGGCAGGAGAGCCGCGCTTCCCACATTGCGCAGGGCGCAGGCCGCGCTCGCCGACTGCCCCGTTCAGGAGCTCCTGAAATGGGGCTGGGCGGCCTTCGGCGTGAGCCCGCTCGTCTGGGACGACCTGGCCATGCCTGAGACCCGCGCCAGGGCACTGGACGAGGTGCGCAGATCCGGCGTCGTGTCCGACCTTCCCGTCTATCTCCACTCGCTGGGGATACCGACCGCGCTGAGCGGGGACCTCGCCGCCGCGGCCGCGCTCGTCGCGGAAGCGGAAGCCGCCGTCGATGCGACGGGCGTGCCCATGGCGCAGCACACGCAACTCCTGCTGACGGCGATGCAAGGCAAAGAGGCCGAGGCCATGGAGATCATCGAGGCCACGATTGAGGAGGCCGGCGCCAGCGGCCAGCTGAACGGTGTCGCCACCGCCCAATGGGCGGCCGCGATCCTCTACAACGGCCTGGCCCGCTACGGGCTCGCGCTGCCGGCAGCCCATGCCGGCAGCGAGAGCGCCAACCTGATCGTCTCTCAGTGGGCGCTGCCCGAGCTCGTCGAGGCTGCGGCGCGCTCCGGGGACGACGCGGCGGCCCGCGAGGCGCTCGACGGCCTGGCGGACGCGGCAGAACCATGCGACACGGACTGGGCGCAGGGGATCCTGGCTCGCTGCCGTGCGCTGCTGACCGACACCGCCGCCGCGGACGGGCTCTACCGCGAGGCCATCGAACGGCTGGGCCGTACACTTCTCCATCCCGAACTGGCGCGCGCTCACCTGCTGTACGGCGAGTGGCTGCGCAGGGAACGGCAGCGGGCCGAGGCGCGGGTCCACCTGCGGACGGCGTACGAGATGTTCGTGTCGATAGGGATGGAGGCGTTCGCCGAGCGTGCCCGCCGCGAGCTCCTCGCTACGGGGGACCATGTCCGCGAGCGCAAGAGTTCCTCGATGAGCGGCGAGCTGACCGCGCAGGAGAAGCAGATCGCCCTGCTCGTGCGAGACGGCCTGTCCAACCCCGAAGTCGCGGCACGGCTCTTTCTGAGCCCGCGCACGGTGGAGTGGCACCTCCGCAAGATCTTCACCAAGCTCGGGATCAGCTCCAGGAAGCAGCTCGGCGACGTACTGTCGGGCGGCGAGGCGTAGCCCCGCCGCCGGGGCACTCACTGGCCCCGGTTGACCAGTGAGACACCCTGGTTCGGCCCAGGGGTTCACTGCGCGAGTCTCATCACGTCGGCACTTCGGCCGGACGCGGGAGAAGCGGTCGTGCCTGCGTGCGGCCTCCTCGCCCCGATGGAATGAGACAGCCATGCATGATCAGCCGCTGGACGGCGCCGTCGCGCTCGTCACTGGCGCGAGCAGCGGAATCGGCGCCGCGACCGCGTGCCGCCTCGCCCGTGAGGGCGCGGCGGTCGCTCTCGTGGCCCGCCGCCGCGACCGCCTGGACCGGGTCGCGAGCGACATCGCGATGCTGGGCGGCGAGGCCGTCGGGTTGGAGGCCGACATCACCGAACCCGAGCGCGCCGAGAACGTGGTGCAGGACACGCTGGACCGGTTCGGACGGCTGGACATCCTGGTCAACAACGCCGGGATCATGCTGCTCAACTCGGCGCTGCACACCACCGTTGAAGAGTGGGATCGGATGATCTCGCTCAACGTGGCAGGGCTGTTGCACGTCACGCACGCCGCCGTCCCGCACCTGATCTACGCCGCGTCGACATCCCCCCGGCAGGTGGCAGACCTGGTGAACGTCAGCTCGACGGCCGGGCGGGTCGCCCGGCCGGGGAGCAGCGTCTACGGCCTGACCAAGTCCGGCGTGAACGCGTTCACCGAGTCGCTTCGCCAGGAACTGCTCGGCGAGCGCGTCCGGGTCAGCGTGGTCGAGCCCGGGACCGTGGATACCGAGCTGGTGAACCACCTGAGCGACACCGTCCGGGACGCGGCCCGCCGGCGGATCGACGGAATCGAAGCGCTGCGCCCGGAGGACGTGGCGGACGCCATCGGCTACATCGTCACGCGAGACCGGCGGGTCGCCATCAACGAGTTGCTGGTCCGCGCCGGCGACCAGACCTGGTAACCGCGTTCGATGGAGGAGACCGAGGAGGACGGATGGTCAGCTCGTTCGGCCCGCTCCTGCGCAGGTTGCGGCAGGAATCGGGGTTGACGATCGAGGAGCTTTCGCATGCCTCGGGCGTGAGCGTGCGGGCGATCGGTGACATGGAGCGAGGTGTCAGCCGCAGCCCGCAACGGCGCACGGTGCAGGCGCTGGCCGAGGCATTGCGGGTGGATGAGGGACAGCGAGCGGAGCCGGCCGAGGCTGCACGGGTGGGGCGGCCGCGGCTGAGCGGCCCGGTCACCGGTGCGGGCCAACTGCCGCGCGATACAGGGGATTTCGTCGGCCGCCTGCGGGAGCTCGATCTGCTGCGCGACCTCGCCGAGCAGGCGGAGACCGGGGAAACCGCGGTGGTGGCCACTATCTCCGGTAACGCCGGGATCGGGAAGACAGCCCTGGCCGTCCACGCCACCCGGCACTTGGGGGAGGCGTTCCCTCACGGCTGCTTCTATGTGGACCTGCGCGGCATGGACAGCGTCCCGCTGACAGCTGGGACTGCCCTGTCGCGGCTGCTGAAGGCGCTGGGTGTGGTCGAGCAAGGGATCCCGCACGAAGAGGAGGAGCGGGCGGGACTCTACCGGTCGGTGCCGGGTCAGCGCCGGTGCCTGATCACGTGGCGAGGGCGGCGGAGGTGCGCGCGGAAGTCGAGAAGCTGGTGTCTAGTGAGTCTGATCCGTTGGGCGGATGAGGATCTCGTGCGCGATCCGGCCCGACGTCGAGGAGTGGCCTCCCGACTTGTGACAACCACCGCCACGATCTGTCACAGATCGCGACGCCGTCCGGTCTTTCCTGGCGAACCGGACGCCGCAAGAGCGACAGGAGCGTGAGCGTGCCCTCAACCAGGACCACCACCCGGATCCGGGTCAGGATGAGCTCGCGGCCCATCGACGAGCCGCATCGCGCGTCGAGCCAGCTCGAGCTCCTCTTCGATCTCACCTTCGTGGTCGCGGTCGCGGCCGTCACGGCGCAGTTCGCGCATGCCATCGCTGAAGGTCATGGCCTGACCGGGCTGGTCCCGTTCCTCCAGGTGTTCTTCGCGATCTGGTGGGCGTGGATGAACTTCACCTGGTTCGCCTCGTCCTACGACACCGATGACGTTCCCTACCGGCTGCTGACCATGGTGCAGATGGCTGGGGTGCTGGTCCTCGCCGCCGGCGTGCCCGCCGCGGTCGGCCACTCCGACTACGGGATCATCACCCTGGGCTACCTCATCATGAGGATCGGGCTTGTCGCCCAATGGCTGAGGGCCGCGTTCGAAGACCCGGCGAGCCGCCGTACGGGGCTCCGCTATGCCGGGGGCATAGGGCTGGCCGAGTTGGGCTGGTTGCTCCGGCTCGCTCTCGTGGAGGCGGGCCTCCTGCCGGCGTCACTCCAGCTGCCGTTCTTCGCCTGCCTGGTCGTCCTGGAGCTGGCGGTGCCGTGGTGGGCGGAGCGGATCAGGGCAACCACCTGGCACCCGCACCACATCGCCGAGCGCTACGGCCTGTTCACGATCATCCTGCTGGGTGAAAGTGTCCTGGCCGCGAGCAGAGGGGTTGAAGGGGCGCTCGAAGCGGGCCCCCTCGTCGTCATCGCCGGATCCGGTCTCGTCCTGCTGTTCGCCCTGTGGTGGCTGTACTTCCTGGTCGAGGCAGGGGAGGGGCTCAGCGACCGGCGTGATCGGTCGTACTGGTGGGGGTACGGCCACTTCGGCATCTTCGCCGCGCTGGCGGCTCTTGGCGCCGGGCTCGAGGTGGCTGTGGAGCAGAGCGGGCGCCAGGCGGCGGCATCGCCGATGGCGATCGGCTACGCGGTCGCCATCCCGGTCGGGGTGTATCTCATCCTGCTCTGGGCGGTGCACGCGCTGGTCGACGCGGACTCCGTCATCCCCCGCACTGCCGTGGCAGGGTGCGTCGGCGCCGTCGTGTTGTCGCCGCTCGCGGCGCCATGGATCGGGCTGGCCGCCGTGGTCGCGCTGATCGCGGCCGCCTGCGTCGCGCTGGTCGCCGTCGCCATCTGGGCGGCACGTAGCTGAAGGAGCATCATGCACGCATCAGAGAACAGAATCGCCACGTCCGTCCTGGTCATCGGGACCGGAGGGGCCGGGCTGCGGGCGGCCATCGAACTCGCCGAGCGCGGGGTGGATGTCCTCGCGGTCGGCAAACGGCCGAAGGCGGACGCACACACCTCGCTCGCGGCGGGCGGCATCAACGCGGCCCTCGCCACGATGGACCCCGAGGACACCTGGCAGCAGCACGCGGCCGACACTCTCAAGGAGAGTTACCTGCTGGCCAACCCCGAGACGGTGCGCATCGTCACCGAGGGGGCCGCGCGTGGCATCGAGGACCTCGTGCGGTACGGCATGCCGTTCGCACGCGAGCAGGACGGGCGGATCTCCCAGCGCTTCTTCGGCGCCCACACCTTCCGGCGCACCTCGTACGCGGGGGACTACACCGGACTTGAGATCCAGCGCACGCTGATCAACCGGGCGACCCAGCTCGACGTCCGCGTCCTCGACACGGTGTACATCACGCGGCTTCTCGTGCGCGACAACGCGGTCTTCGGCGCGTACGGGTTCGACCTGACCGACGGCAGCCGCTATGTCATCCATGCCGATGCGGTGATCCTGGCCGCGGGCGGCCACACCCGGATCTGGCGGCGCACCTCCTCCCGCAGGGACGAGAACACCGGCGACTCCTTCCGCCTGGCCGTCCTGGCCGGCTGCCGCGTCCGCGACGCCGAGCTGGTGCAGTTCCACCCATCTGGTCTCATCGCGCCGGAGAACGCGGCGGGCACGCTCGTCTCCGAGGCGGCACGGGGAGAGGGCGGGATCCTGCGCAACCGGCTCGGCGAGCGGTTCATGTCCCGGTACGACCCGGAGCGGATGGAGTTGTCCACGCGCGACCGGGTCGCGCTGGCCGCCTACACAGAGATCAAGGAAGGTCGCGGCACCCCGGACGGCGGTGTGTGGCTGGACGTGTCGCATCTGCCGCGCGAGACGATCATGACGCGGCTGCCTCGCGTCTACCAGACGCTCCTGGAACTGCAGATGCTCGACATCACCAAGAAGCCGATCGAGGTCGCGCCGACCGCGCACTACTCGATGGGCGGGGTCTGGGTACGCCCCGAGGACCACGGCACGGGCGTCGACGGTCTGTACGCGATCGGGGAGGCGGCCAGCGGCCTGCACGGCGCCAACCGCCTGGGCGGCAACTCCCTCATCGAGCTCCTCGTCTTCGGCCGCATCGTCGGCCAGGCGGCGGCGGAGTATTCCGCCGGCCTCGACGCCCAGCGCCGCTCCGCCGAGGCGCTCGCCGCAGCGCGGGAGGAAGTGGACGAGCTCCTGTCTGCCGACGGCCCGGAGAACGTGCGGTCGCTGCAGCGAGCGCTGCGCGACATCATGACGGAGCACGCCGGAGTGGTACGCGACGAGGGCGGCCTGCGAAAAGGCCTCGCCGAACTGGCCGCGGTCGAGGCGCGCATCAGCGGGATAGGCGTGCACCCGGACATCGCCGGCTTCCAGGACCTGGCCCACGCCTTCGACCTGAAGTCCGCGGCACTCACCGCGCGCGCGACCATCGAAACCGCGATCGAGCGCCGCGAGACCCGCGGCTGCCACAACCGCTCCGACTACCCGCAACTCGACCCCGCACTGCAGGTCAACCTCGTGTGGTCCGGCCCCGGATCGGTGGAGCGGGAGAGCATCCCGCCGATTCCCGCCGAGATCGCGGCGCTCATGCGCGAGGTCTCGACCGTGGGAAAGCTCGTCGAGTAGCCGGATCTTGTCACAAATGCCGGGGCTGTCCTGTCTTAGCTGGCGATCGGGCCACATCACTGAACGGGGGAAGTTGTTGTGACCGCGTTGGCGATGGTCGCCGAGTTCGACGATGTCGCGGGCTGGACCGCCGACGCCGTCGAACTGCTGGGGGAGCGGCATGCCGTACCGGCTGCCTGCCGTGGCAGCGCGAGCCCCGCGGCGCTGGCATGGCTGGCCGAGGCGTGCGAGCTGGCGCCCGGGATGCGGCTGCTCGATGTGGGCGCGGGAGTCGGCGGGCCGGCGGCCTGGGCGGCCGAGCGGTTCGGGGTCCGGCCAATCCTGATCGAGCCGATGCCGACCGCCAGCCGTGCGGCCGCCCGGCTGTTCGGACTGCCGGTCATCGCGGCCGACGGGCGAGAGATCCCGCTCCGCCCGGCAACCGCCGACGCCGCCTGGTGCCTGGGCGTGCTGTGCACCGTGCGGGACAAGGCCGCGGTCCTCAGGGAGATCCACCGGGTGCTCAAGCCCGGCGCCTCGCTCGGGCTCTCGGTGGTCGTGGCCAGGGGCCCGCAGGTTCTCCAGGTCCCCGACGGCAACCACTTTCCCACCTGCCGGGAGCTCGACGCGCTGCTCGAAGGCGCCGGGTTCGAGGTTCTCGAGCAACTCGACCAGCCCGGCCGGGCGCCTCTGTCGTGGTCGCGGCGCGCCGACCAGGTCGCCGCGGTAGTGGCCCGCCGCCACTGGGCTGATCCCGCCTACGCGCTCGCTGCCCGCCAGGGCGAGCGCTTCGCCCGCCTGTTCGCCACCGGCCAGATCGCCGTCCGCCTGATCCACGCGGTCAGCAGGCCGGCCGTACAACCCATGGAGGAGACATGAGCACCTCGAACGGTGAGAACGAGTTCCTGTACGAGCTCCACGTCGAGATCGAGGAAGAACTGATCATCGCCGAGGCCAGCCATCCGGAGGAGGAGATGGGGCGGCCGGTCACCGAGTGGCTGTACGACCCGACGGACGTCGAGCGCGAGGAGATCGCTCTGCGGGTGCTGCGCGACGCGGTCGAGGTGCTGGAGGACGGCTCGCGGCCGGGTGGCGACGTTGCCTGAGCCGCGGATCGTCACGCTCGCCAGCCTCCGCGAGCACCTGCAGTGGGCGATCGAGCTGGAGCACGCGACGCTGCCGCCGTACCTGACCGCGCTGTACTCCCTCGACCCGGAGCGCAACCCGGCTGCCGTCGAGGTGGTGAGCGGCGTCTTCGTGGAGGAGATGCTGCACCTGGCGCTGGCGGCGAACCTGCTCAACGCCGTCGGCGGCGCCCCGCGGCTCGACACGCCCGAGATGCTGCCGCCGCACCCCCGCAAGCTGCCCCACGGCGACCTCGAGCTGTCGCTGGTGCCGTTCGGCCCGGAAGCGCTGGAGATGTTCCTGCGCCTGGAACAGCCCGCGCCGCCCGGCGCCCCGCCGGAGGACGACGACTACGAGACCATCGGGCAGTTCTACGCCGCGATCGAGCAGGGGTTGCGCTACCTGTGCGACACGCTCGGCGAGAAGGAGGTCTTCTCCGGCGACCCGGCCCGGCAGGTGAGCGGCGGCCACTTCCGCCACACCGGCGGCAGGCTGGTCGCCGTCACCGACCTCGCCTCGGCGCTGGACGCGCTTGAGGAGATCGTCGAGCAGGGGGAGGGTACCGCCCGCAGCGAGGTCTGGGACGGTGACCAGGACGAGGTCGCCCATTACTACCGCTTCATGGAGCTGAAGCTGGGTCGCCGCTACCGGCGCGGGGACACCCCTGAGTCCGGGCCCACCGGTGAGAGGCTCTCGGTGGATCTCACCGGGGTGTTTCCCATGACGCCCAACCCTGCGGACCGCGCCGCGCAGGAGGAGTTCAACCACACCTACTGCGCGATCCTGCACCTGCTGGAGGTGGCCTTCAACGGCAGCCCGAGGATGCTCGCCGTCGCCACCGGGGAGATGTACGCGCTCAAGGCCCAGGCGCACGAGCTGATGCGGCGGGGCGGCCTGACCTTCGAGTACGTCCCGCCCGAGCTGCGCCGCTGGAGCGCGGGCGACCACCAGCGGATCGTCGCGCTCCGCGACGGGCCGTACGTCGTGTACGGTCGCGTCCCCCTGCGGCGCAAGCGGAAGATCGTCTCCGCCGAGCAGAAGAACGCGCTCACCTGGAAGACCGGCGAGCCGCTGGAGACCGAGGAGACCTACGCGCTGTGCCGCTGCGGCCATTCGGGCGCCAAGCCGTTCTGCGACGGCACCCACGCCGTGATCGGCTTCGACGGCACGGAGGCCGCGCCGATGCGGCCCTACCAGGAGCTGCAGCACGTGCACGACGGCGTCGGCATCTCCGCGCAGCGAGTGGGCGAGCTGTGCGTGCACGCCGCCTTCTGCATCGGCCGGACCAGGCCCATCGCCAAGATGCTCGACGACACCGCCGACAGCGACGTGCGCTCGAACATCATGGGCCGCATCGATCACTGCCCCTCCGGCTCCTACAGCTACGCACTCGAACGCGGTGGCGAGACGATCGAGGCCGACCTCCCGCGCGCCATCTCGGTGCTGGAGGAGGAGGAGGGCCTGGCCAGCGCGCTGTGGGTGACCGGCGGCATACCCATCACCCGGTCGGACGGCCGGCCCCTGGAGACCAGGAACCGGATGACGCTGTGCCGTTGCGGCCACTCCGGCAACAAACCGCTCTGCGACGGCACCCACCGCGAGATCGGCTTTCACGAGTGAACAACCAGAAAGGCAATCCCATGAACCAGCCCGTCGTCCTCCTCGTCCACGGCGCCTTCGCCGAGTCGGCCGGCTGGAACCGCGTCATCCAGCGCCTGCGCGGCAACCAGCTCACCACGGTTGCCGTGGCCAACCCGCTGCGCAGCGTGGAGGGCGACGCCGCTTACCTGCGGGGCGTGATCGACGGCATCGGCGGCCCTGTCGTCCTGGTCGGCCATTCCTACGGCGGCATGGTGATCAGCCAGGCGGCGGCGGGCAACCCGGCCGTGCGTGCCCTGGTCTACGTCGCCGCCTTCGCCCCCGAGCCCGGCGAGAGCGCGCTGCTGCTGTCGAGCAAGTTCGAGGGCAGCACGCTCGGCCAGGCGCTGCAGTCCTACCCGGTGGCCTCCGGCGGCAACGAGTTCCGCATCGACCCCGCCAAGTTCCACCGCCAGTTCTGCGCCGACCTCGACACCGAGGAGGCCGCGCTGATGGCCGCGACCCAGCGGCCGGTGACCGAGCGCGCCCTGTCCGACGGGCTCGCCGTCGATGAGGCGCCCTGGCGCACCGTCCCGTCCTGGTTCGTCCACGGCGACAAGGACCTCAACATCCCGGCCGCCGCACTGCGCTTCATGGCCGAGCGCGCGGACTCGCGCTGTACCCGCGAGGTCGCCGGCGCCTCCCACGCGCTCGCGGCCTCTCAGCCCGACGCCGTGACAGCGACTATCCTCGACGCTGCCGACCACGCGCGAGGCTGACGAATCCCTGCCCAGGCCAACGGGCGAATCGACGTGGGGCACATGAACACGGAATCCCCGGAACAGGCGGATGCTCTCGATCGGGCGGCGTCCGCCTTCATCGAGCTGCGCCCGCGGCTGTTCGGCATCGCCTACCGGATGCTGGGCAGCGCGGCCGAGGCCGAGGACATCGTCCAGGAGGTGTGGCTGCGCTGGCAGGACACCGACCGCGAGACCATCGAGAACCCGCCGGCCTTTCTGGCGCTGGTTACCACCCGGCTGGCCATCAACCTGGCGCAGTCGGCGCGCGTGCGGCGGGAGTCCTACATCGGCCCCTGGCTGCCGGAACCCGTGGACACCAGTCTGGACCCCACTGTCGGCGCCGAACGCGGCGAAGCGCTGGAGCTGGCCTTTCTGCTCCTGCTGGAGAGACTCAATCCCACCGAGCGCGCCGCTTACGTCCTGCGCGAGGCCTTCGACTACCCCTATCCGCAGATAGCGGAGATCCTGCGGCTCACCCCGGTCAATGTCAGGCAGATCGTGAGCCGCGCCCGCAGGCGCCTGACCGCCGTACGCCACGAGCCCATCGACAGGCTCCAGCACCGGCGCCTCCTGGAGACCTTCCTCGACGCCGCCCAGACGGGAAATGTCGGCGCCTTGGAGGAGCTCTTCGCCGCCGACGTCGTCAGCTCCTCCGACGGAGACGGCATCAGGGGATCGGCCAAGTTCCCCGTGCTGGGCAGCGAGCGGGTGGCCAGGTTCGTGGCCGCGTTCTCACCGCGGTTCTGGCCGGGCACCGCCATCACGTGGGTCGAGATGAACGGGCTGCCAGGCGTGCTCGTCACCCGGGACGGCAGCGGCGTCGCCCTGCTCGGCATCGAGGCCTCCAGGGAGGGGATCCACCACCTGTTGTGGATCCTCAACCCGGCCAAGATCGAGGCCTTCGAGCGGTCTCGCAGCCGCTCTGTCACAACGTAACGGGCTGTCCGGTCTTACCTGCCAACAATGAAGGAGGCGGCAGACCATGACCGAGATGGGCGCCGAGTCGCTGGCGGAGATGCTCGACGAACGGCAGCACCTGCTCGAGATCGCTCTGTGGATCTTCGGCTCGGACACCACGGCCGACCACGTCGTCCAGGAGACCTATCGCCGCTGGTACGCCCTCGATCAGGAGGAGCGCGCCGCCATCGCGGTGCCGCGCGCCTGGCTGACGCGGACAGCGGGCAGCATCTGCCTGGAGCTCCTCGCCGACCCCGACCCCGACCCCGTACCCGGCGGCCTGGTGACCCCGGCCCAGCCTGTGCCCGGTCCGACCTCGTACCAGGCCGGATACAGCCAGGTGATGCTCGCCAGGCACGAGCGGGTGGCCCGCAGGTTCGCCGCGGCCTGCCAGGCGGGCAACACAGATGCGCTGCGGGAAGTCCTGGCCGCCGACGCGATCGTCGTCAGCGATGGCGGCGGCAAGGTGCGCGTCGCCGTACGGCCGACTTACGGCGCGGAGGCGGTCACGCGGGTCGTCACGGCGTTGCTGATCGACCAGCCAGAAACCGAGCTGGCCATCGGGTCGGTGAACGGCAGGACGGGGCTCGTCCTGCGGCGGGCGGGCAAGGCCGTGGCGGTGGCCAGCGTGAGCGTGGCCGGCGCCGAGGTCACGGCGGTATGGATCATCTTGAACCCCGACAAACTCCAGCATTGGCGCTGAAAGGCATACCAGTGAACGACCAGATCCTCCCCACTGACCACGACTACAACGGGGCGGAATTCAAGCCGCTCTACTCCACGCGCGTCGCCGTGACCGGCGGCAGTTCCTTACACGGACGGGCCAGCGGCCAGGCCAGGTCCGCTGACGGCACCCTCTCCCTAGAGCTGCGGATGCCGGAGGAGCTCGGCGGCGACAACCCCGGACCGAACCCCGAGCAGCTCTTCGCCGCCGGATACGCCGCCTGCTTCCACGGCGCGCTCAGCCTGCTGGCCAGGCGGCACCTGCTCGACCCGGCCGCGATCTCGGTGGAGGCCACCGTGGCCTTCGGCCGGGATCCCGCCGACGGCGGTTACCAGCTACGGGCGGACCTCGTCGTGAACTGGCCAGGGGTGGCAGCGGCGGCGGCCGCCCCGCTGCTGGAGCAGGCCACGGCGCTGTGCCCGTACGCGAAGATGACCCGGCAGGGCATCCCCGCCACTATCAGCTTCGCCTCCTGACTCTGCCTCACCCGGCCCGCCGCTCGCGGGTGGCGCGGATGCGGCGGCGCTCGTCAGGGGTGGTGCCGCCCCACATCCCGTCCGCCTCGCCCGTTTCCAGGGCCCACCTCAGGCACTGCGCGCACCGGGCAGCCCTGCAGATCCGCCGGGCGACCGCGGTCTGCCAGGCAGGCCGGCCCTCCCAGGTGAACGGGGGAAGAGCTCGGGATCGCTGTCGCGGCAGGCCCCGCGGTCTGCCCAGTGCAGGGGTGCGAGGGGTGCTGTGTTCATGATCGTCACCTGAGTGTCGGAGGCCAGGGGGACCGGCCCGCGAGTAGCGGGCCGGTCCTTCCCGGCGTCAGCGGGTACCGAGGTCGGCGTCGAAGATGGCGTCGGCGACGGCGCCGGGGTGATTGACCGAGACCGCGTGCGAGGACTTCACCTCGACGACGTGAGCCGTGGCGCGCTTGGCCATCCACCGCTGCCCGTTCGGATCGATGGCCTTGTCCTGGGTCGTGATGATCGCCCAGCTGGGAATCTTCTTCCAAACCGGGTACACCAGAGCCTTGACGTTGGAGGCCTGGCGGGCGGCGTTGGTGATCACGCTGCCGCCGTAGGAGTGGCCGACCAGGATCACGTCGCCGCGCACGTTCCTGACGACGCTGGCGATGCAGGCGGCGTCACCCGACACGCTGCGCAGCGGGTTGGCGGGCGCGATAACCGGGTACCCGCGCCGCTGCAGCCGGGCGACGACCCCGTCCCAGCTGCTGGCGTCGGCGAAGGCGCCGTGGACGAGCACCACCGTGGGAAGGCGGCGGGCGGAGCTGTCGGCCATAGCCGGGGTGGTGGACGCCGCGACGGCGGCCAGGCCGAGAGCGGCGGGCGCCCCTGCGGGCGGGGGGATCGCGGCCGGGCGGTCCTGGTCACCGAGTTCGCCGAGACCCGCCACCGCCGCAACGCCGACATCCCCATCTTCGCGGCCACCGCGCTGCACGCCCGCACCCTCCTGGACGGCGACGAAGCCCTGATCGACCGCGCCGTCGAACTGTACGGGGACATCCCGCGGCCGCTCGTGCTCGCGGCGGCGCTGGAGGACACCGGCACGGGCGGCCACCTGGACACCGCCCCGCGACTCTACGAGCAGGTCGAGGCCGAGCACGACGCCACCCGCGTCCGCGACCGCCTCAAGGGCCTGGGCGAGCGCCGCTCGCGCGCGGGGTCCGGCAGGCCGACCGCAGGCTGGGACAGCCTGACCGCCTCCGAGCTGCAGATCGTCAGGCTCGTCGCGGGCGGCGCCACCAACAAGCAGGTCGCCGATCGGCTCTACCTGTCGCCGCACACGGTCAGCACGCACCGCTGGCACGCCTTCACCAAGCTCGGGATCAGCTCGCGCGTCGAGCTCACCGGGCTCGTCCTCGAACACGAGGCCGCCTGTCACAACTGAGGGGGCTGCCTTGTCTTAGCTGACGACAGGGGCGCACCACAGCGCCCCGAAAGCCAGAAGGGTGCCAACAATGAAAATCGTAGTGATCGGCGGGACCGGGCTCATCGGGTCGAAGCTGGTGAAGAAGCTGGGCGAGCACGGCCACGAGGCCGTGGCCGCGTCGCCGAACACCGGCGTCAACACGCTGACCGGCGAGGGCCTGGCCGAGGTGCTGAAGGGCGCCCAGGTCGTGATCGACGTGTCGAACTCGCCCTCGTTCGAGCGCGAGGCCGTCATGAAGTTCTTCCAGACCTCCACCGGCAACCTCCTGGCGGCCGAGGCGGCCGCGGGCGTGGGCCACCACGTGGCGGTGTCCATCGTGGGGACCGAGCGGATGCCGGAGAACGGCTACTTCGCGGCGAAGATCGCCCAGGAGAAGCTGATCGAGAAGTCGGGCATCCCGTTCTCGCTGGTGCACTCCACCCAGTTCTTCGAGTTCGCCCGCGGCATCGCCGACGAGAGCACGGTCGACGGCAAGGTGCACATCGCGCCGGTGCTGTTCCAGCCGATCGCGGGCGACGACGTGGCCCAGGCGGTCGGCAGGACCGCGGTGGGGACGCCGCTGAACGGCCGGATCGAGATCGCCGGACCGACCCAGTACAAGATGGACGAGTTCTTCCGCAAGGCGCTGGCCGCCTGGGGCGACACCCGCGAGGTTGTCACCGACCCGCAGGCTCGCTACTTCGGCAGCGTGCTCGGCGAGCGGTCGCTGGTGCCCGGTGAGGGCGCGCAGCTCGGCACCATCACCTACAAAGACTGGCTCGACCAGTCCACCGCGAAGTAGGGCCGGGCGATGGACAAGCCGCGATCGACCGCGTGGCAGACGGCGCTGACCGTGCTGCAGGAGGCGCAGCCTCCGTTCATCCCCGAGGGTGCGCACGCGATGACCGTGGTCATCGAGTACCCGCCCGGAGACCCGGGCGCGCCGCCGCATCGCCACCCGGGTCCCGCCTTCGGCGTCGTCCTCGAGGGCGAGATGCTGATGGAGCTGGAAGGGGAGCCGGAGCGGGTGATCCGCGCCGGCGAGGCGTTCTGGGAGCCGGGTGGCGACGTCATCCACTACCAGGACGGCAACAATCGCGACGATGTCCCGGTACGGTTCACGGTCACCATGCTGTGCGAGCCGGGCAAGCCGATGTTCACGCTGGTGGAAGAGGCCGAGCTGGCCCAGCGCAAGGACCGCCGCGCGCCACGCCCGTCCTGAACCCCGGCGAAGTACCCGCAGCGTGACGGCACCGGCTGCCGTCATCGCTGCCTGATCCCAGGATCGAACCAGGCAGCCGGCCTACCGGCCGGCGGTCCGATCCGCCATGCCAACAACCCGAGGTATGACACGAATGAACCACGAACGACCGGTTCGGATCGGCACGCTCGACAGCCTCCGCGAGCACCTGCAGTGGGCGATCGAGCTGGAGCACGCGACGCTGCCGCCGTACCTGACCGCGCTGTACTCGCTGGATCCGGAGCGTAACCCGGCGGCTGTGGAGGTGGTGAGCGGCGTCTTCGTGGAGGAGATGCTGCATCTGGCGCTGGCGGCGAACCTGCTCAACGCCGTCGGCGGCACGCCGCGCCTGGACATGCCGCAGATGCTGCCGCCGCACCCGCGCAAGCTGCCGCACAGTGATCTGGAGGTGTCGCTGGTGCCGTTCGGCGAGGAGGCGCTGGAGATGTTCCTGCGCCTGGAGCAGCCGGCGGCACCGAGCGCGCCGCCGGAGGCCGAGGGCTACGAGACGATCGGGCAGTTCTACGCGGCGATCGAGCAGGGGTTGCGCTACCTGTGTGACACGCTCGGCGAGAAGGAGGTCTTCTGCGGCGACCCGGCCCGGCAGGTGAGCGGCGCCCGCTTCCGTCACACTGCCGGATCGCTGTTCGCCGTCGAGGATCTGGAGTCCGCGCTCGGCGCGCTGAAGGAGATCGTCGAGCAGGGGGAAGGCAACGCCCGCGGCGAGGTCTGGGACGGTGACCAGGACGTCCTCCACCCCGACCGGAAAGAGGTCGCCCACTACTACCGCTTCCAGGAGCTCAAGCTCGGCCGCCGTTACCAGCGGGGCGACACCCCGAAGACCGGCCCGACCGGCGAGAAGGTCGGCGTCGACCCGGACGGCGTGCTCCCGATGACACCCAACCCGCGGCCCGCCGAGCCGGGCAGTGCCGTACGGGCGGCGCAGGATCTGTTCGACACCACCTACAGCACCCTGCTGAACCTGCTGGAGCAGGCATTCAACGGCGACCCGAAGCGGCTCACGGACGCCACCCGCACCATGTTCACGCTCAGGGCCCAGGCGCAGGCCCTGATGGCGCTGCCCGGCGGCGCCGGTCCCACCTTCGCCTACGTGCCGCGCGAAGCACGTAGCCGCTCCACAGCGAAAGAAGGCACAGCATGAACAGACACATCCTCGAGCCCGCCGCCTGGGAGCTGGCGCAGGCCACCTCGAAGCCGCCGTTCCTGTACGAGCTCGGCCCCGAGGGCGCCCGCAAGGTCCTCGACGACCTGCAGGCCGCCCCGATCGCCAAGCCGGACGTGGACGAAAAGTGGATCGTCGTCCCCGCCGGGGTCGGCAACGTGCGGGCGCGGCCGTCGTCTTCGTCGAGTACGACCGCTCGCCCGAGGCCCGCAAGCTGATCGCGGCCGGGGTGCCCGCCTCCAGCGTCCGCTACAACGGCACGCTGCATGACTTCATGATGCTCAACCCCGTCCGCGTCACCGAGGCCACCAGCGCCGCCATGGCCGAGGCCATCGACGTCCTCAAGACCGCCTTGAAAGCCGGAGAGCCTCGGTGAGAATCGGCGCCGGTGTGGTCGACTTGCCCCCAGCCGTCGGCGTCGGGCGCGCCGTCAGTTGAATGGCGTCGCGTCCGCGCACTGGGCGGCCTCGGTCCTCTACAACGGCCTCGCGCGATATGAGTAAGTGCTGTCGGCGGCCGAGGCCACCACCCAAAGCGCCAACCTGACTCTGGCAGCGCCCATTGGGAGACAAGTGCGCGCTCATCTGCTGTACGGGGAGTGGTTGCGCCGGAACCGTCAGCGGGCCGAGGCGCGCCCGGTCAGCAGCCCACTCTTCGGCTGCTCAGCGCGATGTCATCGATCCACATGTCGTAGCCGGCGGGGGTCGGGTTCTTCTGGTAGAGCTGCCAACCCAGCTTGATCGTGTCGAACCGCGGGAAGACGAAGTCCACCGGGTTGCCGCCGTGCTCCCGGGTGGACACGGTGAGCTCCGGCTTGGCCACCCCGTCGAACCACAACGAGATCCGGTTGTCGCCGGCGTCCATGTGCCACTCCACGCATGTCCAGGTCCCGGCGACGGAGGGCGCTGTGGTCTGCCAGTTCGTCCAGTCGCCGGTGGGGCCGCCGTCGGCGCCGACGCCCCAGTACGCGGCTCCGCCGTGGGGCGGTGGGGCGTACTGGCCGCCGAGCGGGCGGACGATCTCGGGCCCGTCGCCGGTCGCCTCGACCAGCGTGTAGTGCGCCCAGTCCGGCGCGGTCGGGAACGCGCCGACCCGTAACCGTACGCGCCCGTAGAAGCTGTTGCCCGGCGCGGCGAAGTCGTCCACCTTCAGGAACGCGCGGCCGTTGCCATCGGTATGCACACGCAGCACCTTCTGCCCCCGCCCGCCACGCTCGACGGTGAGCGTGCCATGCTTGGTGTCGATTCCCCAGCGGAGACTGCTCGCGCCGCCGACGGGCATGGCCTGGAAGTCCTCGCAGAACAGCAGGTTCGCCTTCACACACGTACGCGCGTCCGTCTGAGCCGAGGCGGAGGAGGCCGACGGAGCGACCGTAAGCGGCACCATCAGGAAGGACACAACGGCGCGGGCCAACCATGTACGCACGACGACTCCCTTTGACGCGGATGTGGGTGAGCGGGAGTAAGGTACGCCATCCGGCGTCCAGGCGAGGGTGCGTGGCGACAGCCGGCGATAACGGCGCTGGTGGATGGGCTGTGGTTGGGGAAACTTTCAGGGGGGAGGCCCTTCAGGAGGTTTCGTAGAAGGCGGCCGGGAGTCCTTCCAGGCCGCCAAGGGCCGTGGCCCGCCGGAGCTTCCCTGCTCGACGGTGCGGCGGATCACGTAGACGTCCCCGCGACGCGTCGCCCTTTGGAGCCCGGCGCCGGCGAGCACCGCCGGGCCGGGTCGGGCGGCTCCACGTCCACGATGCCGCCCCGGACGGCGATGAGCACGGGCGGGAATTCGGACCGGTCGATGAATTCTCGAACGGTTTATGCCAGGCTCTCACGCCGTCCACCGTGGCTGATAACAATGAGCCGCGAATCCGTTCCACGACCGGTACGAATGAGCTGATGACCAGCACGCTGCCCACCATCCGGAAAATGACGAGCACCGGGAGCGCCCCGGCTATTGTGCCGCCCACCGCGTCCACGACCTTGGCCGGTTGCCGCCGCACAGAGGAACGCACCACGGCGCCCGGGGGGTGACGAATAGAGCTTCCCCGGCATGGCCGCCACCAGGACTATCACCACCGTGACGAGGGCCTGCACGGTGTCTCCGTCGACCGGTGCCCAGGCGATGGACGGCGTGATGGGCACGCCGTACACGCATCCGCCGACGAAACCGAGGCTCATCGCCCCGAGGATGATCTCTGCCGGTAACCCGAGACGCCGGATCCGACCGCCAGGACGATCAGAACGAGGTGCGGCGGATCACCATGCACGCGGCCAAGGAAACCACAGGATCAGCACATTTCCCGCGCTCTGTCTCCGCCGGACAGGGATTTCGCGAAAAGCGCCGGAGAAATAATCCTCCGGCCACCAGCGGCCACCCGGGCGATTACAGAATCGGCGGCTTCCGGCACCCCGCGTTACCTGGCTCATGCGAAAAGTGCGCAGACCGGGACAAAAACGTGATCAAGGAGCCTTCGGTACCCAGAGTCGATCAGTAGGGTTTACCCGACAAGTCAGTCAGTAGGTCCATAAGTGGTGACTTATGGGCTGACACGGGCAAGAACTTAAGGCAGAACGTAGATGGCCAGCACGGAGCGGTCGACATGACCGAGACGTTCGACGCGACAAGTCGCGTCCACGAAGCGATAGCGGTCCAAAGTAGGACTACCCCCGAACGGACCGCCGTCGTAGCGGGCACCAGCCGGCTCACCTATGCCGAGCTGGACCGCAGAGCCGACGACATCGCCCGCACCCTCGCCCGACGCGGCGTCGGACGCGGCGGGCTCGTCGGCGTGTGTCTCAGCCGCGACGAGTGGCTGATCCCCTCGCTGATCGGGGTCTGGAAGGCGGGCGCGGCTTACGTGCCGCTGGACCCCGCCTACCCGGCCGAGCGGTTGCGCTTCATGGCGCAGGACTCCGGGGTGAGCGTCGTGCTCACCTCAGCCGCGCTGCGCGAGACCGCCGCTCTGACCGGCGCCGAGCCCGTCCTCGTCGAGGCCGTGACCCCGGGCGACGGGTTCCAGCCGGTGCCCGGGGATCCGAGCGACGCGGCGTACGTCATCTACACCTCCGGCTCCACCGGTACGCCCAAGGGCGTGGTCGTGGAGCACCGCAACACCCTCAACCTGCTGCGCTGGGAGGCGGCGGCGTACTCCGCCGAGGAGCTGGCAGGCATGCTGGCCGCCGCCTCGGTCTGCTTCGACGCGTCGATCAGCCAGATCTTCCTGCCCCTGGTCGCCGGCGGGACCGTGATCCTCGCCGACAACCTCCTGGCGCTGCCGACCCTGCCGGCCCGGGACGAGGTCACCGCGGTCAACGGGGTCCCGTCCGCGCTGGCGGTACTGCTGCGCGAGCCGCTGCCGGCCGGGGTCCGCGCGGTGCTCTGCGGCGGCGAGCCGCTGACCGCCGCCCTGGTGCGGCGGATCTACGCCAACCCCGGGGTCCACCGGGTGCTCAACCTGTACGGCCCGACCGAGTGCACCACCACCTGCGCCGCCGCCGAGATCGGCCGCGACCACGAGGGTGAGCCGCCCTTGGGCGAGCCGATCGCCGGCGCGACGTTCTCGGTGCGCGACGCTGCCGGGAACCCCGTCGCCGACGGGGAGACGGGAGAGCTGTGGATCGGCGGCCCGGTGGTGACGCGCGGCTACCTGGGCCGTGAGTCGCCGGCGTTCCGCACCGAGCCGGACGGCTCCCGGGTCTACCGCAGCGGCGACCTGGTCCGCCGGGTGGAGGGCGAGCTGCGCTTCGCCGGCCGGGCCGACGACCAGGTCAAGATCCGCGGCTACCGCGTGGAGCTGGGCGAGGTGGAGGCCGCGCTGGCCCGCCATCCCGCGGTGCGCCGGGCCACCGTGCTGGCCGAGAGCGACGACGACGGCGTCGCCTACCTGGCCGGCCACGTGGCGGCCTCCGGCGTGGGCGAGCCGGAGCTGCGCGACTGGCTGCGCGCCCGCCTTCCCGATCATCTGGTGCCGACCCGGATCGGCGTGGCCGAGGAGCTTCCTCTCGACCCCAACGGCAAGGTGGACCGCGCGGCCCTGCCCAGGCTCGGTGCCTTCCGGTCGGCCGGTGCGGCGCTGGTCGCGCCCCGCACCGACGACGAGCGCCTGGTGACCGAGGTGATCGGCGACGTTCTCGGCCTGGCGCAGGTCGGCGTGCACGATCAGTTCACCGACCTGGGAGGGCACTCCCTGGCTGCGGCCAGGGTGGTCACCGAGCTGTCCCGCAGGGTGGGGCATACCGTGCCGCTGGCGGCATTCCTGACCGCTCCCACCGCGGCGGGCCTGGCCGCCCGGTTACGCCAGGCCGGGCCCGAGTTGGTACGGCAAGGTGGGCGGACCCGGCATCCGCTCACCGACATGCAGCGCGAGTTCTGGACCTTGAGGCGGCTCCACCCTGGCAGCCCGGTCACCACGCTGGGGATCCGGTTACGAGTGCGCGACCTCCCCGAGGCCGCGCCGTTGAGCTCGGCACTGAATGCGGTCGTGCGCCGGCACGAGGTGCTGCGCAGCACCGTGGCCGTCGACGAGGACGGCGTGCCGTACGCCGTGGTGCATCCGCCGGCCGTCGTTCCCCTGGTCGAGCACGCCGTGGGAGAGGACCCGGAGAAGGTGGCCAGGGTCGCGGCAGCGCACGTGTTCGACGTGACGAGCGAGGTACCGCTGCTGCGGGCCAGCCTGTGCTGGCTCGGCGACGCGGAGGCCGAGCTCGTGGTCGTGGTGGACCACATCGCCTTCGACGGTGGCTCGGTCGGGGTGCTGATGGGTGAGCTGGCCGCCGAACTGGCCGGCGAGCCGGTTGCCGAGCCTGCGGTCCAGATCGGCGATGTGGCCGTGCAGCAGCGGCAACAGCCTGATGTGGCGCGACTGCGGGAGTTCTGGAGGGCCGAACTGGCCGGCGCGCCGGTGGCGGAGCCCGTGCCCGCGGACCTGACGTCGGGCCGGGCGATCCGGCCGCTGCCCGAGGAGTTCGTGACAGGCGTGGCCACGCTGGCCCGGGACTGCGGCGCCACCCCGTTCGCGGTGTACCTGGCCGGTCTGGCCCTGGCGAGCGGCGAGCCTGACACGCTGGTGGGGGTGGTCGCGGCGCGGCGGGCCCGGCCGGAGTTGACCCAGGTCATCGGCCCGCTGGTGGACACGGTACCGGCACGGCTGCGGCCGGTCGGCACGCTGACCTTCCGCGACTTGGTCCGGCAGGCCGCGACTGCGACCACGCGGGCACTGGTCCACCAGGAGGTGCCGCCCGCCGACCTGCCCCGCGCCCCGGTACTGCTGGCCATGCAGCACGCCGAGGTGCCCGTACGCCTGGGCAACCTGGAGCTGCTCACCGACCTGGGCTCGGGTGCCTCGGTCCACGAGCTCAGCGTGCGGGTCAACCGGACGGTGGACGGCTCCGAACTACAGGTGGAGTACGCCACCGCTCACCTCGATCCGGCGCGCGCCGAGGCCTACCTGGAGCGGCTGATGTGGCTGCTGCGGTGTGCGCTGGCCGACCCGGACCGGCCGCTGTCGGCGTTCGAGCTGGTCACCCCGGACGAACGCGCCGCCCTGCTGGCTGCCGCGGCCGGGCCGGAGCTGCCGGAGACCTTCCAGACGGTGCCGGAGGCGCTGGAAGCCCGCACCGACGGGACGGCCGTGATCGGCCCGGACGGAACCTCACTCAGCTATGCCGAACTTGACGACTGGTCCGGCCGAGTGGCGGCGGCGCTGCTGAGACACGGGGTGGTGCCAGGCGAGGTGGTCGGGGTCTGCCTGCCGCGGGACCACCTGATGCCTGCGGCCCTGCTGGCGGTATGGCGGGCCGGTGCGGCATATCTGCCGCTGGATCCGGAGCACCCGACCGAGCGGCTGCGCTGGCTCGCCGAGGACGCCGGGGCGCGTGTGGTGCTCACCCGGGACGGTGTCGCCACCGTGCCCGGCGTCACCACACTGGACGCGGACGACCTGGCGACCACCCGCGACGGCCTGACGGAACTGCCGGCCGTACGGGCAGAGGATCTGGCCTACGTGCTTTACACCTCAGGCTCCACAGGCAAGCCCAAGGGCGTGGAGGTCACCCACGGCAACCTGGCCGCCTACGTGGCCGGGCTGGCGTCCGAGCTGCGCCTGGGCCCCCGGGACGTACAGCCGGTCGTGGGGCCCCTGACCTTCGACATCTCCGCGTCAGAGCTATGGAGCATCCTGAGCGTCGGCGGCACCTGTGTGGTGGTGGACCGGGCCACGGCCGTGGACGGGCACGCGCTGGCCGAGCGGATCGCCGCCAGCAAGGCCACGGTGATCGAACTGGTGCCCACTACGTACCGGATGCTCCTGGCCGCGGGCTGGGCCGGCGACCCGGCACTGCTGGCCATCATCGGCGGTGAGACCCTCGATACGGCCCTGGCCGGGCAGATCCTGCCCCTGGTCCGCGAGCTGTGGAACGCCTACGGCCCCACCGAGGCCACGGTCGCCTCGATCCAGCACCGGGTCCGCGCGCACGAGTCCGGCCCGGTGCCGATCGGGCTGCCGATGCCGGGGGAACACGCCTACGTGGTCGACTCCGAGCTGCGACTGGTGCCGCCCGGCGCGATCGGCGAGCTGCTGCTGGGCGGCGCCGGCGTGACCCGGGGCTATCGGGGCAGGCCGGACCTGACCGCGGCCGCGTTCGTCGACGACCCCTTCGTCTCCGGCGGCCGGTGTTACCGGACCGGGGACCTGGTTCGTTGGCGGCCGGACGGGACGCTGGAGCCCCACGGCCGCAGGGACCACCAGGTGAAGGTCCGCGGATACCGGATCGAGCTGGGCGAGATCGAGGCGGTGCTGCGCGAGGTGGCCGACGGGGCGGTGACCGTCGCCGGCTCCGGCGAGCAGGCACACCTGGTCGGCCATGTCACGCCGGCGACGGCCGACGTGTCGGCGATCGAGAGGCACCTTCGGTCGCGGCTGCCCGGCCACATGGTGCCGCGGCGGTGGGTCGCGCTGGCGGCCCTCCCCACTCTGTCCAACGGCAAGGTGGACCGGTCGGCGCTGGCCGAGCCGGCCGAGGTCCCGGAGGCCGAGCGGATTGCACCCGCCACCGAGCCCGAGCAACTGGTGGCCACCATCTGGGCCGCCGTGCTGGAGCGGCCGGCCGTCTGGGCCGACGACGACTTCTTCGCCCTGGGCGGACACTCCTTCGCCGCGACCCGCGTGGCCAGCCGGCTGAGGGAGACGCTGGGGCTGGAGGTCCCGGTGCGATTGATGTTTGAGCGGCCGGTGCTCTCCGACTTCGCCGCCGGACTGGAAGAACTACTGATCGCCGAGCTGATGGGCGGAAACGACGTATGACCGAGGTCAGTCAGGACCGGATCGCCGAACTGGTCCGGTCCCGCTTCGCCGCGGCCCGTGCCGCGGCCGAGGTCCCGAGCGCCTCCGCCATCCCGGCGTTGTCCGCGCCGGACATGCCGCTGGCGCCGGCCCAGGAGCGGCTGTGGTTCCTGGCGCAGCTCGAACCGGACAGCCCCGCCTACAACGTGCCGCTGGCGCTGCGGCTGACCGGCGCGGTGGACGCCGCCGCCCTCACCGGCGCGCTCGCCGACCTGGCCGAGCGGCACTGGATTCTGCGCGGCGTCATCGACGGGGACAGGGTGCGCCCGGCCGGACCCGTACCGGTCCCTGTGGTGGACGTGGAGCCCGCATCGCTGGCCGGGGAGCTCGCCGCCCACGCCTGGCGGCCGTTCCGGCTGGACGCCGAGCCGCCCATGCGGGCCGCGCTCTTCCGGCTCGGCGGCGACGAGTGGGTGCTCGCGCTGACGTTGCACCACATCGCCACTGACGCCTGGTCGGAACGGCTGCTGTTGGAGGAGTTCGCGGCTCTGTACGCCGCCCGCCTCGGCCTGGCTCCGTCGCCGGAGCCACCGGCCCTGCAATACGCGGACGTGGCCGCCTGGGAGGCGGACCAGGAAGAAGCCGGGCGGGCGGACGCGGACCTCGACTGGTGGACCCGGCGCCTGGCCGGCCTGCCGCCGGTGCTGGACCTGCCCGCGGCCCGGCCCCGCCCGGCCGTCTCCGCGTGGGAGGGGGCCACGATCCCGGTCGAGGTACCCGAGTCCCTGTCCGCGAAGGTGCGCGCGGTGGCGGGCGCGACGCCGTTCATGGTCTTCCTGGCCGGGCTGCAGGCACTGCTGAGCCGCCTGTCGGGCTGCGAGGACATCGCCGTCGGCGTGCCGCACGTCGGCCGCCACCACCCCGACGCCGAGCGCGTGGTGGGCTTCTTCGTCAACACCCTGGTGATGCGCACCGACACCTCGGGCGACCCCACCGGCGCCGAGCTGCTCGACCGGGCCCGCACGACCGCGCTGGACGCCTTCGCCCACGCCAGGACACCGTTCGAGCAGATCGTGGAGCGGCTGCACCCGGAGCGCAGCCTGTCGGTCACCCCGCTGTTCCAGGTGATGCTGAACGTGTACGACGCGATCGCGCCGTTGAGCCTGCCCGGCGTGGAGGTGCAACCCGAGCCGCTGCCCTCGCCGACGGCCAAGTTCGACCTCAACCTCACGCTCGCCGACGAGGGGACCCGCTTCGCCGGGGAGCTGCGCTACCGGACCGACCTGTACGACGAGGCCACCGCCGGACGGCTGGTGGAGTGGTACCTGGTGCTGCTCGACGGGATGCTCGCCGATCCGGGCGCGCCCGTCCGGCTGCCCGCGGGCCCCGACCTGCTCGGCCCGGCCAGGGACCTGGCGACGGACGTGCCGTTGCACGTCCTGGTCGAGCGCGCGGCCGGCGCCGCCCCCGACACGGTGGCGGTCGCCTCTCCCGGCTGTCCCGGGCTCACGTACGCGGAGCTGGACCGGCGGGCCAACCAGGTGGCGCACTGGCTGCTGGCCCGTGGGGTCCAGCCGCAGGAGCCCGTCGGCGTGCTGCTCGAGCGGCGGCCGGAGCTGGCCGTCGCCCTGCTGGGGGTGCTCAAGGCCGGTGCGGCCTATCTGCCGCTGGACCCGGTGTACCCGGCGGGGCGGATCGAGGCCGTCGTCACCGCCGCCGGTGTCCGGACCGTGCTCACCATGGCCGAGATCGCCGCCGCCGCGGCCGAGCCGGAGCACCGCCCGGACGTGACCGTCCAGCCGGAGCACCTGGCGTACGTGATCTACACCTCGGGCTCCACCGGCGCGCCCAAGGGCGTCGCGGTCGAGCACCGGCACATCACGCACTACCTGGGCGCGGTCGGCGAGCGGATCCCCCCGGGTATGGGCTCCTACGCCCTGGTGTCCACCTCCGCGGCCGACCTGGGGCTGACCCCCGTGCTGTGCGCGCTGACGTCGGGCGCCACCTTGCACCTGATCGATCACGAGACGGCCACCGACCCGGCGGCGTTCGCCGCCTATCTGGCCGCGCATCCGGTGGACGTGGTCAAGATGGTGCCCAGTCAGCTGGAACTGCTGGGTATGGATGCTCTGCCCAGGAAGCTGCTGATCCTGGCCGGTGAGGCCGTTCCGGCGGATCTGGCGGAGCGGGTGAGGGCCGCGCGGCCGGATCTGACGGCGCAGATCCATTACGGGCCCGCTGAGACGACCGTGGCGGTGATGACCTGCGACATGACGGAGGTCGCACCCGGTGTGGCGCCACTGGGCCGCCCGCTGGCCAACGCGAGACTCCGGGTGGTGGACCCCGCCGGCAGGCCCCTGCCGCCCGGCGTGCCGGGCGAGCTGTGGATCGGCGGCCCGAGCCTGTCCCGCGGTTATCTGGGCCGGCCCGACCTGACCGCGCAGCGGTTCGTGGACGGCTGGTACCGCACCGGGGACCGGGTGCGGGTGAACCCGGACGGGCTGGTGGAGTTCCTGGGGCGGCTCGACGACCAGGTGAAGGTGCGTGGTTTCCGGGTCGAGCTGGGCGAGGTCGTCGCGGCGCTGCGGGTCCTTCCGGAGGTGTCGGAGGCTTTCGTGCAGCCGGTCGGCGCCGGGGCGCAGCGGCACCTGGCCGCCTGGGTGACACCCTCCACCGTGGACACGGCCCGGGTGCGGGCCGCGCTGCGGGAGCGGCTGCCCGACTACATGGTGCCGCCCGCGATCGCCGCGCTCGACGCGCTGCCGCTCACCCCGAACGGCAAGGTGGACCGGGCGGCGCTGCCCGTCCCCGAGGCCGGCCCGGCGGTGCGGGTGCCGCTGGGCACGCCGCAGGAGCACCTGGTCGCCGAGGTCTGGGCCGAGGTGCTGGACCTGCCGGAGGTGTGGGCGGACGACGACTTCTTCGCCCTGGGCGGCCACTCCTTCGCCGCGACCCGCGTGATCGGCCGGCTGCGGGAGCGGCTGGGCGCGCCGATCCCGGTGCGGCTGCTGTTCGAGCATCCGGTGCTCGCCGACCTGGCCGCCGCCTTACCTCGCCTCGCCGAGGCGACCGTGATACGACGGGAACGGCCCGACGGGCCGGCCAAGCTGTCCGGCACGCAGGCGCGGCTGTGGTTCCTGGCGCAACTGGAACCGGAGAGCACCGCGTACAACGTGCCGCTGCCGCTGCGGCTGAGCGGGCCGCTCCAGCGGGAGGCGCTGCTGGGCGCGGTCCGTGACCTGGCCGAGCGGCACGTGGTGCTGCGCAGCGTGATCGACGACTCCGGTCCCGAGCCGGTCCTGCGGGTGCGGCCGGCCACGGAGGTCCCGGTGTCCGTGGTGGACGTCGCACCGTCGGACTTCGAGAGCACGGTGGCCGCGCACCTGGCCACGCCTTTCGCACTGGACAGGGAGCCGCCCATGAGGGCGGTGCTGCTCGTGGCCGGCGAGCAGGAGCACGTGCTCTCGCTCACCTTCCACCACATCGCCACCGACGCCTGGACCCGCGGCCTGCTGCTGTCGGACCTGTCCGCCCTGTACGCCGCCCGGCTGGGCCTGCGCCCGTCACCGGAGCCGCCCCCGGCCCAGTATGCCGAGGTGGCCCCGGTTCCCGCCCTGGACGACCTGGACTGGTGGGCCGGGCACCTGAGCGGTCTGCCTCCGATCCTGGACCTGCCCACGGACCGGCCGCGCCCCGCGGTGGCCGACCCTGGCGGCGCCTCGGTGCACCTGGAGCTGCCGGCCGAGCTGAGCGACCGGGTACGAGCGGTGGCCGCCGCCTACCGGGCGACGCCGTTCATCGTGCTGATGGCGGCCCTGCAGACGCTGCTGGCCCGACTGTCGGCCGGCACCGACATCGCGGTCGGCGTGCCGGTCGCCGGCCGGGACCACCCCGACACCGAGGGCGTGGTCGGTTGCTTCCTCAACACCGTGGTGGTCCGCACAGAGATGGGCGGCGACCCGACAGGCCACGAGCTGCTGGGCCGGGTCAGGGAGGCCGCGCTCGGCGCCTTCTCGCACGCCGGCGCGCCGTTCGATCGGGTGGTGGACCGGCTGCGGCCGGAGCGGAACCTGTCTGCGACCCCGCTTTTCCAGGTGATGCTGAACTACTACCCTGACCCGGGCTGGGCGGAGTGGCCCGGCCTGAAGGCGACCGAAATCCCCCTGACCGAACACACCGCGAAGTTCGACCTGAACTGGCACGTGATCGACAGCGGGCCCGGACGGCCGCTGCGCGGCGGGCTCTCCTACCGCACCGACCTGTTCGAGGCGCCCACCGCCGACCGGCTCATCCGGTGGTACCTGACGCTGCTGGACGGGATGCTGGCCGACCTGGCCGCACCCGTGGGCGCCGTGCCGCTGGAGCCGGTCACCGGCCCCATCCTGGCCGGGGAACCCCTGCCGGCCGAGGCGGACGGCCCGGTGCACCGGCTGATCGAGCGGTGGGTGGACGCCACCCCCGACGCCCCCGCCGTCGTGGGCGCGGACCGCGGCCTGACGTACGCGGAACTGGAGCGCGACGCCAACCGGATCGCGCACTGGCTGCTGGCCGCCGGGGTGCGCGCCGACCAGCCCGTCGGCGTGCTCCTCGAGCCGGGCGCCGACCTGGCCTGCGCCCTGTTCGGGATCCAGAAGTCGGGCGGCGGCTACCTGCCCATGGACCCGGCCTATCCGGCCGCGCGGATCGCCGCCATGCTCGACGCCGCCGGGGTGCGGGCCGTGGTGACGACCAGCGAGTTCGCCGGCCTCATCGGGCCGGATCACCAGGTGCTGATGCTCGACCGGCTCCCCTCCCTGCCGGACACCCGGCCGGAGACCGACGTGCGGCCCGAACACCTGCACCACGTGATCTTCACCTCCGGGTCCACCGGCACGCCCAAGGCCGTGGCCGCCGAGCACCGCAGTGTGATGAGCTACCTGAGCGGCATGCTGCCGAGGATCGACGTGCCCGGCGGGTCGTACGCGGTGGTCTCCACCCCCGCCGCCGACTTCGGTCTCACCTGCGTGTTCGGCGCCCTGACCACGGGCGGAGTGGTTCACCTGGTGCCGAGGGAGACCGCGATGGATCCCTCCGCGTTCGCCGGCTACCTGAACGCGCACCACATCGACGTGGTCAAGTGCGTGCCCAGCCATCTGGAACTGCTCGCCTCCGGCGGCGACCTGACCGCGGTCCTGCCGGACAAGCTGCTGATCCTCGCCGGAGAGGCATGCCCGTGGGACCTGGTCGAGCGGGCCCGCGCCGCGCGGCCGGGACTGCGGATCCAGAGCCACTACGGGCACACCGAATCCACGATGATCTGCCTGGTCTGCGACACCGAGGAGATCCCCGTCGAGCATCGGACCGGGATCGTGCCGCTGGGCCGTCCGCTGCCGGGTGTGTACGGGCATCTCGTGGACGCGAGCATGCGCCCGGTGCCGGTCGGTGTTCCCGGCGAGCTGGTGGTCGGCGGCCGGGGGGTCACCCGCGGCTACATAGGCCTGCCGGAGCTGACCGCGGAGCGATTCGTGCCCGACCCTCTGACCGGGCAGGGGCGCTGCTACCGCAGCGGAGACCTGCTCCGGGTCACACCCGGCGGGCAGGTGGAGTTCCGCGGCCGGGTGGATGACCAGGTGAAGGTGCGCGGCTACCGGGTCGAGCTGGGCGAGGTCGTCACCGCGCTGCGCGCCCTGCCCCAGATCGCCGAGGCCGTGGTGCTGCCCGTGGGCGAAGGCAAGGCCCGGCAGCTCGCCGCCTGGGTGACACCGTCCACCGTGGATACGTCAGCGGTGCGGTCCGCGCTGCGCGAGCGGCTGCCCGACTACATGGTCCCCGCCCAGATCGTCGTCCTCGACCGGCTCCCGCTCAACCCGAACGGGAAGGTGGACCGAGCCGCCCTGCCCGAGCCCCAGCCGGAGACCGCCACGTTCGTACCGCTCGCCACACCCACGGAGGAGCTGGTGGCCGGGGTGTGGTCCCGGGTCCTGGACGCGGTCGAGGTCGGGGCGCACGACGACTTCTTCGCCCTCGGCGGCGACTCCTTCGCCGCGGTGCGCGCGGTCAAGGAGATCGGCCACGGGCTGCGGGTCATCGACCTGTTCACCCGGCCCACGGTCACCGAGCTGGCCGCGTTCCTGGACCGCACGTCCCTCGACGGTGGCGGCACCCTGCTGCACCGCCTGGGCGGCGGCCGTACCAGCGAGTTCACCCTGGTGTGCGTGCCGTACGGCGGCGGATCCGCGGCGGTCTACCAGCCGCTGGCCCGCGCTCTCGGCGAGCGGGTGGAGGTGCTCGCGGTGGAGCTGCCGGGCCATGACCCGGCCCGGCCGGAAGAGCCGCCGATGCCGCTCGACGAGCTGGTGGACGCTCTTGCCGCAGAGGTGGCCGGCACGGCTTCCGGCCCGATCGCGATCTACGGCCACTGCGTGGGCTCCGCCCCGGCGGTGGCCCTGGCCCGCAGGCTGGAGGCCGACGGCGTGCCGATCGTGGGCGTGATCGCGGCCGCCAGCTTCCCGAACGCCCGGCTCCCCGGCCTGGCACAGCGGCTCTTCCGCGGTGACCGCTGGGTCTCCGACCGGATGTTCCTCGACGCGCTGCGCGCCACCGGCGGCCTGCTGGACGACATGGGGGAGGCGGCTCAGCGGGCCGCGGTGCGGGCGATGCGCCACGACGCCATGGAGGCGCGGGAGTGGTTCGGCCGCGAACTGGCCGCCGAGGGACCGCCGCTACGTGCTCCGCTGCTCTGCGTGGTCGGCGAGCGGGACCGGACCACCGAGCTGTACGAGGAGCGGTACGCCGAGTGGGGAGTCTTCGCGCCTCGCGCGGAGGTGGCCGTGCTGCCCCGCGCCGGCCACTACTTCCTGCGGCACCAGGCCGAGCCGCTGGCCGCCCTGCTGACCGAGCACCTGAGCCGCTGGAGGTCCGGGCGGCTGCCCGAGCCGGTGCGTCCACTCGAACGGACCGGCCTGCGCCCCTTCTACACCGTCGCGGGCGGGCAGTTCGTCTCGGCGGTGGGCACGGCGCTGAGCTCGTTCGCCCTCGGAGTCTGGGCCTACCAGAGCAGCGGCCGGATCATGGACCTGGCCCTGATCGTGATGCTGGCCCAGATCCCGGCCGTGCTGCTCACGCCGCTGGGCGGCGCCGTGGCCGACCGGGTGGACCGGCGCCGGATCATGCTGGCCTGCGACGCGATCTCCGGGCTCGCCATGGCGGCGTTGGTGGTGCTGCTGGTCACCGACCAGCTGGCGTTGTGGAACGTGTGTTCCATCGTCGGCGTCACCTCGCTGGTCACCGCCTTCCAACAGCCCGCCTACCTGGCCGCGATCGCACAACTGGTGCCCAAGCCGTACCTGCCGCAGGCCAACGCCCTGGCCAACCTGGGATTCGGCGTCGGGACCGTGGTGGCCCCGCTCGCCGGCGGCGCACTGATCGGCATGTTCGGGCTGCACACAGTGGTGGCCATCGACGTGGTCACGTTCGCCGTGGGAGTGGTGACCCTGCTGGCGGTCCGGTTCCCCGACCGGCTGTTCCACCGGCAGGAGGAGACGTTCCGGAGGGCGCTGACCGGCGGCTGGCGGTTCATCCTCCGGCGTCGGCCCTTGCTGGTGATGGCAGCGTACTTCTCGGTGGTCAACTTCGGCACCGCGCTGATGTGGGTACTGATCACGCCGGTCGTGCTGGCCATCGGCTCCGAGACCAGCCTGGGCGTGGTGACCGCGGCCGGCGGCCTCGGCGCGGCCGTGGGCACCGCGGTAGTGCTTGTGTGGGGTGGGACCCGGCGCCGGGCCACCGGAATGGTCGGCTTCGTGATCGGGTCGGGGCTCAGCATGGTGTTGATGGGTGCCTGGCCGGTGGTGTGGCTGATCGCGTCCGCCTTGTTCCTCCGGCTGGCCTGCATGAGCATCACCAACGCACACTGGCTCTCGATCATCCAGGTCAAGGTGGGACCGGAGCTCCAGGGCCGGGTGCTGGCCGTCAACCTCATGCTGGCCGCGGCCATGCAGCCGCTGGGCTTCCTGACCGCCGGCCCCCTCGCCGACCTGGCCCAGCCGCACACCTCCGGACCCGGCCGGGGTGCGGCGCTGGTGTTGCTGGTCAGCGGGGTGCTCATGGTGGTCTGGGGGATACTCGGGCTGCGTTACCGCACGCTGCACCACCTGGAGGACCTGGTGCCCGACGCCGCGCCGCCGTCCGAGGCCGAGGCCGACCTCGACGCCATCCAGGACAAGGTGCTGGCCGGATGAGCCTCGTCACGATGCCGGACGTGGCCGCCGCCTCGGCCCGGATCGCGCCGTTCGTCGAGCGCACGCCGCTGCTGTCCCTGCCCTCGTCCTTGTCCGGGGAACGGCTCTGGGTCAAGGCCGAGAACCGGCAGCCGACCCGCTCGTTCAAGGTGCGGGGTGCGGTGAACGCCGTCGGGCGGCTGGCCGAGCACGGTGTCGGGCACGTCATCGCGCAGTCGTCGGGCAACCACGCCCAGGCCATCGCGTACGCCGCCGCCCGGCATGGCCTACGCGCGACCGTGGTGCTGCCCGACACCGCGCCGGAGCTGAAGGTCGTGGCCGCCCGCGAGCTGGGCGCGGAAGTGGTCATCGTGCCGCCGGCGCTGCGGGAGGTCACCTGCCTGGCCTTGGCGGACCGGCTCGGGGCCACGGTGGTCCGCTCCGACGACTTCGACATCGTCGCCGGGCACGGCAGCACCGGGTCCGAGATCACCGAGGACCTGCCCGGCGTCCGGACGATCCTGGTGCCCGTCTGCAACGGCGGCCTGCTGGCGGGGATCGCGGTCGCGGCCAAGGCCGCCGACCCCACGATCAGAGTGATCGGCGTCGAGCCCGAGCTGGCCGCCGACGGCGTGGCCAGCTTCCGGTCGGGCCGGCGCACTGCCTGGCCGGTCGAGCGGACGTACCGCACCCGGGCCGACGGCCTGCGGGCCCCGGTCCTGGGCGCTCTGGCCTGGGAGCACATCCGCCGGTACGTGGACGACATGGTGACCGTGACGGAGGACGGCATCGAGGCCGCCGCCGATCTGCTCTGGCGGGAGTTGGGTGAGCACGCCGAGCCCAGCGGCGCGGTGGCCACCGCGGCGTGCCTCGCCCACCGCGACGCGCTGCCGGCCGGGCCTGTGGTGGCCGTCCTGTCCGGCGGCAATGCGGCCCTCCGCTCCGGCGCCTCGAAGGAGCGCTCACTCGTCGGCGAACCCTGACCTCTTTCAGCGCCGGCACGTTGAGGGCCGGCACGTTGAGGGCCGTCGCGGTGTTCGGCCGCCTCGCCCACGGGGCTCCCGGAGGGGGCTCGCACGGGGGCCTGGAGTCGCCGAACATCGCGACGGCGGGCCTGGGAGGGGCCCATGCCAGCCGTCGGCGCGGCCAATGCGGACCTCAGGGGCGCCCTGCCCTCCGATTCAACGCTCTTTGGCGTAGTTTTTGACGGAACAGACCTAGGTATGGCAAGCCTGCAAAAATCGGTTCTCATTGGAGCTGAGTTAGCTGGCACTATTCTTGCTAGAGCCGACCTGACCGGCGCTGATTTGACCGAGGCAGATTTCTCCGGAGCTGATCTGTCCAACACCACCGGCATTCCTGCGGATGCCACCAGCCCACCTGCAGCGGTCAAGGCCCGAGGCCGGAGGCTCTGGACGCGCCCCGCTCTCCCAAGTCTGATCCGGCGTCGCTACGCTCTGGTTCGATCAAGCGGAGGAAAGGCGGCCATGACCGGGACCTGTACATTCTGCGGCATCGTAGCTGGAGAGATCCCCGCGGAGATCGTCTACGCAGACGAGCACGTGGTCGCCTTCCTTGACATCTCGCAGGCGACTCGCGGTCACACCCTGGTCGTCCCCCGCGAGCACTGTCGCGACCTGACCGACATCGGTCCGGATCGTGCGGGCCGGCTGATGCAGGGTGCTGTGCACACCGCCGCCCTGCTGCGGCGCGCGCTGGAACCGGGCGGGATGAACATCTGGCACGCCACCGGCCCTACGGCCTGGCAGACCGTGTTCCACTTCCATCTTCACCTGCTTCCCCGCTACACCCCCGAGGATCTCAGGCAGGCATGGACGCATCGGGAACTGCCGCTGTCGTCGCTGTCGCCACTGGCCGATCACATCAGAACCGCCGCGGCGTCCTGAAAGTGCGTCGCTTCCGGCCCCGTCCCTCTGGTTTGCCCCACGCGGACAGCGCAGGGGACGACAGTTGGAACCAGCGACGACTTCGATTGAGCAGGGACCTTGCGCTGCGTGCCTGTCGGTCGGGTCTCATGCTCGCCTTCCCCCGTCGACGGACGGCGTGGTGCCGGTGACGGAGGAGGCCTCGTCGGAGCTCAGCCGGATCGCAGCCTCGGTGATCTCCTCCGGCGTCGCCAGGTGTCCGAGCGGCGTGATGACTTGCCCCGGTGATCGCGTCGGCCGTCTCCTCTGCCGCGCTCTCGTCTAGGTCGAGGACCGCGACTGCCGCGCCACGGCGGCCGAGACTGGACGCGATGGCGCGTCCGATCCCGCTTCCGGCACCCGTGACGAGGCCGACCTTCCCGGTTAAGCCGGTCACGCCGGCACCTCATGGTTCACCCACGCCACCTTGTAGGGGTGGTCGGCCTTCCCCTTGTGGATCACGTCGATCGCCCCCGGAGCCGCGAACAACGTCGCCAGATCGTCCTGGGACTCGACGCCGAACTGCAGGACCGCGGTCGCGATGAACGCCGGGATCGCTTCCTCACCGACGACGGGAATGTGGTGCTGCGCAGAGAAGCTGCGCACCACGCCGGTGTCCTTCATGGACTTTTCAATATCGGAAAGGAATTGATCGAGATCCGGGTCGGAGATCTGGCCGTCAAAGGAGACGAGCATCGTGTGCAGGAACATGGTTCCACTCAAGCACTCCACCGGTCGCCCCGTCCAATACCGCCCGGGTCGCACACTGATATCCTCCAGGCATGGATCTGCTGGAACTGCGGGAGCTCAGGTACTTCATGGCCGTCGCGGAGGAGCTCCACTTCGGCCGCGCGGCGTCCCGCCTGCGCATCGCGCAGCCCGCGCTGTCGAAGACGATCCAGCGCATCGAGACTCGCCTGGGTGTGCAGCTGTTCGTCCGGACCAGTCGGAGCGTGATGCTCACGGACGCCGGCAGGGTACTGCTCGAGCAGGGGCGGCACGCGTTGAACGCCATGGACGTCGCCGTGCAGCGCACCCGGCAGGCGGCCGAGACCGGGCCACTGCGCCTCGCCATGAAACCGGGCGGTGACGCCGGACTGCTGTCCGCGCTGCTCGCGGAGTATGCGAAGACCCCGCACGCCCGACACGTCGACATCATGTTCCACCCCGGCCCGGAACGAGCAGACCTCGTCCGCGACGGACGAGCCGACGCCGCTCTCCTGTACGCGCCCTTCGAAGACCTCACCGGCCTCACGACCCAGACACTCCGCGTCGAGGACCGCGTCGCCGTGCTGCCCGAAGGCCACCGTCTGGCCGAACGCTCCAGCATCGGGTCCGCGGATCTCGACGGAGAGACCTTCCCTCGTTGGCGTGGCATATCAAACGACGGATCTGACGGACCGGAGCTCAACGACGTCGCCGAACTGATTCCACTGGTGAGACTCGGACGAGTGGTCGCGGTACTTCCTCGCTCACTTGTCACCCCGGCATCACCGGGCACAATCTGCGTCCCCGTCGCAGACGCCGGACCGAGCCGCATCGTCCTCGGGCGCAACGAGCACGACCATCGCGACTCCGTCGCCGCCCTCATGGCGGCGACGGCAACGGTCAACAGCACCCGCTGAGACCACCGCGCCCGTGGTCGGCCCAGTACAGAGTCGAGCCGGTTGCGGGTGCCGGTCAGGCCGGCGATCCGCCTGTCGATCTGGTCGCGCTGGGCGGCCAGCCGGGCGAGCAGTTCGGGGCACTTTCTCCCCCGATCGCATCGAAGCGGTGGGCCGTCAGGAATGGCTTGAGGGCCGCCAGCATTTCCTCGGGTGCCTCTTCGGCGGGGTAGTGGCCGCAGTCGGGGATGATCACGCTTTCCACGTCGTCGGCGGCGAGCCGCATGGTCTTTTCGACCAGGTCGCCGGAGTTGCCCGCTCCGGCGATCGCCAGGACGGGGATGGTCAGCCGTCGAACCTTGCGCCGCTGGTTCTGCGCGATGGTGGTGTCGAGTGCGCGGTAGAACGCGAAGCTGGCGCGAAGGGCGTCGGGGTCGGCGGCGAGGGGGCCGACATAGTGTTCGACAGCGTGGTCGGGCAGCTTGCGCACGGCCTTGGTGGCGAACTGGTGGCCGAAGAAGATGCGCTCCTTGCCCTGGATGAGCAGCTCGTTCAGCTCGGCGAGGCGGTTGAAGGCGAAGTGCCAGAGGCGGTCGTTGGCCTGTGTGCCATGGAAAAGCGGCGGTGAGGGGGACAGGCCCGGGATGGCGGCCTCGGCGACGGCCAGGCGGTCGAGGCGCTCGGGGTGGTCGGCGGCCAGCGCGTAGCCGGTCCACATGCCGATGTCATGGCCGACCATGGAGAAGCGCTGGTGCCCGAGCGCGGCCATCAACGCCACCATGTCGGCGGCGAGGGTGCCGGTGTCGTAGCCGTCCTGCGGTTTGTCCGACAGCCCGACGCCGCGCGGGTCGACCGCGACGACCTGGAAGTCGGCGGCCAGCGCAGGCATGAGCAGCCGCCAGGCGTACCAGCTCTGCGGCCAGCCCGCCAGCAGCAGCAGCGCGGGTCCCCGCCCGCCGGTGACCGCGTGCAGGCGCACGTCGCCGGTGTCGACGTAGCGGCTGATGAAGGTGTCGGTGAAGCCGGGCGGCAGGTGCGGCGCTCCGCTGACCGAGCCGGGACCTTCGGGCATGGGTGCCTTCATGGCGTTTCCTTTCTGGTAGGTGATGCGGCCGCGTCAAGCAGCCGGAGTGGGACGCCTCAGCGCCGAGGCGAGCGTGGTGGCCGCGACCGCGACCGACAGCAGCAGCGTCGCCAGGTCCTCGTCGAGCGCCTGGTTGAGGAGCCCCAGCGCCGGCGTCGGGGCGATGGACCCGGTGTAGGCCGCGAAGACGGCGGCGGCGGCCCGCCAGAACTCCGGCCTCCCCGCTTCGCAGGCCGGTACGGCCGGCCTGCGCACATCCAGGGCGGGTCGTCCGCGGACCGCGACGGTCTCGGGCGTGATCGTGACGGCGAGGAACGCAGGCGCCAGCGTCGCCAGGTAGACCCAGAAGACCAGGTGCGTGGGGTTGGTGCCGTACTCGGCGAACACGCCGGCCATGACGGCGCCGAGTCCCAGCCAGCCCGTGTTCGCCGCGGTGGACACCATCGCGGCGCGCCGAGCGTTGCCGCCGGCGAGCTCGCTCGGCGCCGCGGTGGCGGTGGAGGTGAACACCCCTGTGGCCAGCCCGCACAGGAATCGCGCCGCCAGCAGCGTCCCGGCGTCCCGGGCGATCAGGAACAGCGCGGTGCTCGCGGCGGCCGCCAGCAGCGGCCGGAGCCCCGCGTGACCGGACAGGGACGCGAACATCATCAGCGCCAGCACCGTTCCCAGCGCATAGACGGCGAACGCCAGCGTGGTGGTGAAGGGCCCGAAACCCATGTGCGGCACCCAGAATGCGTACAGCGGAATCGGCAGGGTGCCACCCAGCATGACAGGGCGTACATCGTTGCCACGAGTCAGAACCCGGCGCGGATGCGGCGGCCGCCGTGGTTTTGCGAACCGATTTCTGGAGCGATGTCCTGGATCACAGTGGTTTCTCCCTTGCGCATGCTCCAGCACGCTATGCCATCTTGTACTGAACAGTCAAAGATAGTTTTATCGTTCAGTCCAACATGTGAGTAGAATCACGGCGGGTTACCAGGAATCCGGGAGGTGTGGCATGTCAGGCCGCAAGCAGTTCGACGTCGGCGTTGCCCTGGACCAGGCGATGCGTGTGTTCTGGCAGCGCGGGTACACCGATGCCTCGCTCGACGTCCTGGGCGCGGCCGCTGGTCTGGGCCGCGGCTCCATCTACGGCACGTTCGGCGGCAAGGACGCCCTGTTCCGCCGGTGTCTCGACCGCTACGCGGCCACCTACGGCGCCCAGTACGAGGAGGCGCTCGCCGCGCACTCCGACGATCCGGTGCGCGCGATCGAGGCGTTCCTGGACGTGGTGCTGGCGCGCATCGCCGACCCGTCGGTTCCTACGGGGTGCCTCATCGCGCAGTCCGCGGCGCAGTCGGCGATCCTCGGCGAGGAGAGCCGTGGCCATGTGCGCACCCTGCTCGACATCCAACGCCGACGGGTACGCGGGGCGCTGGCGGCCGCACCGGCCGATCCCCGCGTCCTGGACGAGCTGGCCGTGTTCGTCGTCGGCATCAACCAGTCGCTGGCCGTGCTCAGCCGCGCCGGCGCCTCCGACGCCGAACTGCGTTCCGTGGCCCGGCTCGCCCGCACAACGGTGGCCGACACCCTCGCCCGCGCGGCGGCGGGCGAGGCCGCAGGCGGCTGACGGCCGGCGACGCCGTTGCAGCCGCTCACCCGCCCCGACCGAAGCGACGCCTCCCACCAGCCCCGCCGCCGTTGAGCAAGTGGGCTCCGAGATTGTCAGGCACGTTCGTCACCGGTGAAGTCCTTCGAGGATTTCGCGCAAGGCCCCGGGGCGCACAGTGACCTGGTCGAGGCCCCAGCGATCCGGACGGGCCGACGGCGCGGTGGGCCGCCGAGCCCGTGGATCAAGCGCGGAGGGCGTCGATCAGGGCGTCGACGGCGGCGAGCGCGGCGGAGGTGTCGAGTCCTGCGCGGGAGACCAGGGAAAGGCCCTGGACGGTGAACAGCAGGAGCTGCGCCTGGGCCTCAGGGGTGGCGGCCTGGGTGACCTCACCGATGGCCTGCGCGCGCCGCAGGGCGTCGGCGACGATCTGGGTGAAGCGAGCGTGTGAGCGGGCTACGATCTCGCGGGCCTCGGCATCGTGCGGGACCAGTTCGGCGGTGGTGTTGCCGATCATGCACCCTTGCGGAACGCCGACGTCGGAGGCGTACTCCTGCGTCCGGGCCGGATGGGTGAGCACCTCGCGCAGCGCCGGCAAGACCGGCCCGGCCTCCAGCGCCGTGACCAGCTCGCGCTCGTAGGTGTCCCAGTACAGCTGGACCGCCGCCAGGTAGAACTGCCGCTTGTCGCCGAAGGCGCCGTACAGGCTGCCCCGCTCCAGCGCCAGCGCGTCGACGAGGTCCTGGACGGAGGTCTCTCCGTAGCCCCGGGACCAGAACAGCAGGAGCGCGCGCTCGAGGGCCTGGTCCTTGTCGAATGCGCGGGGGCGTCCTGTCCGTGCCATGCCCCCCAGGGTACGACTTTTTGACCGCTTGCACGAAATGCCGTACGGTGACGGCTGCTCGACTTATTGAACGAACGCATAGAAGTCGGTGGCGCGTGAGCGCGCCGGCGGACGAGAGGCAGGACCCCATGGACTTCAACGGGAAGACGGCGCTGATCACCGGATCGGGCGCCATCGGCGGGCTCGGGCACGCGACAGCGAGGATCCTCGCCGCCGGCGGGGCCAACGTGATCATCACCGGCACCGACCCGGATCGTGGCGCCCAGGTCGTGGATGACGTGCGGGCGAGCGCGGCCGGCACCGTGCGCTTCATCCCCGCCGACCTGGCCGACTCGCAGGCCGTGCAACGGCTGGCCGATGACGCCGGGGCGGTGGACATGCTCGTCAACAACGCGGGCATCGTCCCGTTCAGCGCGACCGCCGACCAGGATCTCGCCGGCTACGACGCCGCCTTCGCGGTCAACGTGCGCGCGCCGTTCGTCCTGGTGGCCCGGCTCGCGCCGAGGATGGCCGCCGGCGGGGGCGGCAGCATCGTCAACGTCAGCTCCACCGCGGCCGCCCTGGGCATGCCGGCGATGGCGGTCTACGGCGCCACCAAGGCGGCGCTGGAGTCGCTGACCCGCACCTGGGCGGCCGAGTTCGCGGCATCCAACGTGCGCGTCAACGCCGTGGCACCTGGCCCGATGACCACCTCCAAGGTGGTGGCGGCCATGGGCCCGGACCTCGGCGGCATGGGGCTGACGACCGCGCTGAAGCGCGCCGCCGACCCGGCCGAGGTCGCCCAGGTGATCGCCTTCCTCGCCGGCGACCAGGCCGGCTACGTGACCGGCGCCGTCGTGGCGGCCGACGGAGGCCGCACCGCCATCTGACCCGGGGCGCGCTCCGGTCCCTCTGCTCAACCACCGCTACCAGAACCACGCGCTCGGGCGCGAGTGAGGAGATTGAGGTCAATGGGTCGTCTTGAGGGCAAGTACGCCCTGATCACGGGAGGGACGAGCGGCATCGGGTTCGAGACCGCCCGCGAGTTCCTCGCCGAGGGAGCGGCCGTCGCGATCACCGGCCGCTCGCGCGAACGTCTGGAGGAGGCCGCCCGGCGGCTGGGCGGCCGGGTGCTGCCCGTGCTGTCCGACGCCGGCGACGTGCCCGGCCAGGCGGCGCTCGCGGCGCGGCTGCGGCAGGAGTGGCCGCGGCTCGACGTCGTGATGAGCAACGCCGCCGACGTCACCCATCTGCCGATCGAGGAATGGACCGAGGAGGCGTTCGACCGGCTCGTCGCCACCAACCTCAAGGGGCCGTTCTTCCTGATCAAGGCTCTGCTGCCGCTGCTGTCCCGGCAGGCGTCCGTCATCCTCGTCGGCTCCGTCTCCGCCTTCATCGGGCACGAGAACGCGGCGGTCTACGGCGCCGCCAAGGCCGGCCTGCTGTCCCTGTCGCGCGGGCTGACCTACGAGCTGAAGGAGCGGGGCGTCCGGGTCAACGGGCTGAGCCCGGGGCCGACCCTCACGGACACGTTCGCCTCGCTCGGCCCCGAGCGGCAGGCCGCCCTGTACGCCGAGCTGCGGCGGACCGTGCCCCTGCATCGCATTGGCACCGCCACCGAGCTGGCAAAGGCGGCTGTCTACCTGGCTTCTGACGAGTCCGCCTACACCGCCGGCACCGTCCTGCGCGTCGATGGCGGCATCGGAGAACTCGCCTACTGACCTCGATTCGTCAGCGGTCCTCCCCACGCTCTCGGTTGCGTCGATTGGCGAGGTGTTTCATCAGTCGTGGAGGCCCACGACTGCCCGATGACCTCCTGCGCCGCCCCGGCCGGCTCGCCGTGTCGCACCGGCCGGGGCAAGGTGGTCGTCCAGTACCACACCGCCCGCTTCCGGCTCGTGCCCGCGCAGGCGCTCGATCTCCGACTGCGTGATCATGAGCATGCCGCGAAGCCCTTCTGGTTGCCGGTGCTGCGTCTCGGATGGCACTGCGATCGAAAATACATGTATATCCAGTAGGAAATATTGACTTTGCCCATATGCGCCCGTAGCTTCGTGGTCATGAGCCAGGCCGCGAACCTGACCCGGCGCCCGCACGTGGACCACGGCCACGTCGCCAGCGCGCAATGTCACTGATCACGAAATCTCGTTCCTCAACCTCCTTCCTCCCGTCGAGGAGTGATTCCGTGATCAAAATTGGAGGCGGCTCATGACGCTGCCCGAAGTGCAGGTGCCGGCCCGCCCGGAGGCGGGGTGGCTGCCGGAGGTGGTGACGGCCCGTCGTCCGCTGCGGTGGCTGGCCGCGGCCGGTGTGCTGGTGGTGCTGGCGATGGTCGCCAGTGCCTTGGTGACGAACCCGGCCTGGGAGTGGGACATCGTCGGGCAGTACCTGTTCGCGCCGTCGGTGATGCGTTCGGTGCTGCTCACGCTGGAGCTGACCGCGCTGGGCATCGGGTTCGGGTTCGCGCTGGGCACGGTGCTGGCGCTGATGCGGCTCTCGCCCAACCGGCTGCTGTCGTCGGTGGCCTGGGGATATGTGTGGTTGTTCCGGTCGGTGCCGCTCATCCTGCAGCTGCTGTTCTGGTACAACCTGGCGCTGCTCTACCCGCGGTTGTCGGTAGGCGTGCCGTTCGGTCCTGAGTTTTTCGACGTCGGCACCATGGACTTGATCGGGCCGCTCACCGCGGCGGTGCTCGGGCTGGCGCTGCATCAAGCCGCGTACGCGGCTGAGATCGTGCGCGGCGGTCTGCTGTCGGTGGATCACGGGCAGCGGGAGGCGGCAGCCGCTCTGGGAGTGCCGCCGGGACGGCGGTTGTTCCGGATCATCTTGCCGCAGGCCATGCGGACCATCGTGCCCAACGCCGGCAACGAGATCATCGGCCTGGTCAAGGGCACCTCGGTGGTGTACATCATGGCGCTGCCCGAGCTGTTCTACCAGGTGCAGGTGATCTACAACCGCAACGGCAGGGTCATGGCGCTGCTGCTGGTCGCGGCCATCTGGTACCTCATCCTGACCACCGCACTGTCGATCGTCCAGCACTACGTGGAACGCCACTACGGCAGGGGGCGCACATGACCGCCATGGTCGAGCTGCGCGGCGTGCACAAGAGCTTCGGGGCGCTGCACGTGCTGCGCGGCGTGGATCTGGAAGTGCGCAAGGGACAGGTGCTGGTGATCCTTGGCCCGTCGGGGTCGGGGAAGTCCACGCTGCTGCGCACGATCAACCACCTGGAGAAGGTGGATCGCGGCTCGGTCCGGGTGGACGGGCACTTGCTCGGCTACCGCCAGGTCGGCGACCGCCTGCACGAACTGCCCGAGCGCGAGGTGCTGCGGCAGCGCACCCAGATCGGATTCGTCTTCCAGATGTTCAACCTGTTCCCGCACCTCACGGTCCGGCAGAACATCACGGAGGCGCCGCGCTCGGCCCAGCGCCGGCCCCGCGCCGAGATCGAGCCGCTGGCCGAGCGGCTGCTGGCCCGGGTGGGCCTGGCGGACAAGGCCGACGTCTACCCGCGCACGCTCTCGGGCGGCCAGCAGCAGCGCGTCGCCATCGCCAGGGCGCTGGCGCTGGAGCCCAAACTGCTGCTGTTCGACGAGCCGACCTCCGCCCTCGACCCCGAGCTGGTGGGCGAGGTGCTGGACGTGATCAAGGATCTGGCCCGCGGCGGCACCACGATGATCGTGGTCACGCACGAGATCGGCTTCGCCCGCGAGGTGGCCGACATCGTGGCCTTCATGGACGCCGGCCGCATCGTCGAGCTCGGAACCCCCGCCCAGCTCCTGGACGCCCCAGCCCACGAACGCACCCGCGCCTTCCTCAGCAAGGTTCTCTGACTCCCAAGGACACAACGACATGCGCGCTTCGCTCGCGCGGGCCTTCGCCGTGCCCGCGTTCCTCCTGCTGACCGCCGCCTGCGGCGCCGAACCCGCCCTCGAAACCCCAGCCGCTCAGGCCACCGCGGCTCCCGTGGTGGCGGGCAAGAAGATCAATACCGGCCCCGACCAGAACCGGGTGCGGGCTGAGAGGGTGGACGCCATCGCGGCCCAGGTGCCGAAGGACGTCGCGGCCGACGGCAAGCTCACCGTCGGCTTCAGCGGCCAGGGCGCGGCGCCGCTGGTGTTCCGCGCCGACGACGACACCACCCTGATCGGCGTGGAGACCGACATCGCCCAGCTCGTGGCCGACGTGCTTGGCTTGGAGATCTCCCCGGAGATCAGTTCGTGGGAGAACCTCTTCCTGGCCGCCAAGTCCGGCAAGGACGAGGTGGTCTTCAACAACGTCACCGTCACCGAGGAGCGCAAGGACACCTACGACTTCGCCACCTACCGGGTCGACCAGCTCGGCTGGCAGGTCCCCGACAACAGCCCCATCAAGGCGATCGCCAAGCCCGCCGACATCGCCGGGCTGCGCGTCTCGGTCGGCTCGGGCACGAACCAGGAGAAGATCCTGCTCGACTGGGACAAGCAGAACAAGGCCGCCGGACTGAAACCGGTCGAGATCCTCTACTACGAGAAGTACAGCGACGTGCTGCTGGGGCTCAAGTCCGGCCGCGTCCAGGCGTACTTCGGGCCGAACCCGAGCATCGCCTACAACATCGCCGTCAGCGGCGGGTCCCGGATCGTCGGCACGTTCTCCGGCGCCGGCCCGGACCTGCAGGGCCTCATCGCCGCCATGACCAAGAAGGACAACGGCCTGGTCAAGCCGCTCAGCGAGGCGCTCAACACGGTGATCAAGAACGGGAAGTACAAGGAGGTCCTCGACCGCTGGGGCCTGGCCAACGAGGCGATCCCCGAGTCACAGATCAACCCGCCCGGCCTGCCCCGGCAGGAGTCGTGAGCGAACTCACCGCGCAGGTGCGGCTCGTCCCCATGTCGGACCCGGCCGCCGCGCCGCTGCCGGCCGGACTGCACTTGGAGTACACGTGGGCTGGGGGTACGGGCGCACCCCGGGTGCGCGGCGCGCGATCGGTCCGGTGCTCTCCGCGGCGTCGCAGGTGATCATCTCGTGACGGGGCGGCGTCCACGCCGTGGCCGGCGGCAGCTGTACGGCCGTGTCCTTGGTCAGAGTGCCGCCTTCCCTGCCACGCACGACAAGACCATTCGCTGACGAACATCGGAAAGGTTTCGGCTCATGCCTGTGGAGTTTCTCGGGATCGGCGGGACCAATGACGGCTCGGAGACCTCTCCGCGCTCGGGTTCCTCCTTCGACAAGCAGTACACGCTGCGGCTCGCGCGCGCTCACCAGGAGTACGGCTGGGATCGGGTGCTGTTCGCCTACGGCTCGGGCTCGCCCGATCCCGCGCAGGTGGCCGCCTATGTGGCGACCAGGGTCGAAGACCTGCAGATCCTGCTGGCGCACCGGCCGAACGTGTCCTACCCGACGTACGCGCTCAAGACCTTCGCCACCCTCGACCAGATCAGCGACGGGCGGCTGACGGTGCACTTCATCACCGGCGGCAACGACCACGAGCAGGGCAGGGAGGGCGACGTCCTGACCAAGGACGAGCGTTACTCCCGGACCAGGGAGTACATCCAGATCGTCAAGAAGGGCTGGACGTCGAGGGAGCCGTTCGACCACGAGGGCGAGCACTACTCGTTCAGGGATTTCGCCTCGGACGTGTTCCCGCAGCAGCAGCCCCGCCCCGGGGTGTCCTTCGGCGGATCGTCGGAGGCCGCCTACGCGGCCGGCGGGGCGGAGGCCGACATCTACTGCCTGTGGGGCGAACCACTGGCCGAGACGGCACAGCAGATCGCCTCGGTGAAGCAGGCGGCGTTGCGAGCCGGGCGAAGTGACGTGCCCAAGTTCCAGGTGGCGTTCCGGCCGATCATAGCGCCGACCGAGGAGCTGGCCTGGGAGAAGGCCCGGCGCATCCTGGGGGATCTGCACCGGGTGGGGGCGAACCGGCGCCGGTTGTCCGGCCCGCCGCAGAACGCCGGCTCGCAGCGGCTGCTCGAGGTCGCGGCCAAAGGGGAGCGGCACGACCGCGCGTTGTGGACGCCGACCGCCGAGGCCACGCAGGGTGCGGGCAACTCGACGGCGCTCGTCGGCACCCCCGAGACCGTCGCCGAGGCCCTGCTGGACTACTACGACCTGGGCGTCGAGATCCTCTCGGCCCGTGGCTACGACATCCTGGACGACGCCATCGACTTCGGGCGGCATGTGATCCCGCTGGTCCGTGAGGGGGCCGCCGAACGGGACCGGCAGCGGGCAGCGCGGGCACCGCTGAGCCGGATCGCGCCATGACCGCGCCCGCGTCCTCGGCCGTCCTGGACGATCCGGTACGGGCCTCGCTCCTTGGGGCGCACGCCCATCTCGCCGAGCGGCGGGGTCGCGTGCTGCGTTATCCCCTCGACGTCTCTCCGTTCCTGTCGATGCCGCCCGCGCCAGGCCCGGCCGACTGGGCCGATGTCGCGGCGCTGGCGGGACCTGGCGGGCACGTGGCCCTGACCGGCCCGACATCGGCGGCTCCGGCCGGCTGGGAGGAGGTGATGAACGTTCAGGGAGTCCAGCTCACCGGTGAGCACGTTGCCGGTGCTGACGACGCCGACGTGGTCCGGCTGGGCACGGAGGACGTGCCGGAGATGCTGGATCTCGTCAAGCGGACGAAGCCGGGCCCGTTCCTGCCGCGTACCATCGAACTCGGCGTCTACCTCGGCCTCAGGTCCGGCGGCGTGCTGGTGGCGATGGCCGGCGAACGCCTGCACCCGCCCGGCTGGACCGAGATCAGCGCCGTCTGCACCGACCCCGCCCACCGAGGCCGCGGACTGGCAACCAGGCTGGTGCTGGCCGTCGCCGCGGGCATCCGGAACCGGGGCGAGACGCCATTCCTGCACGCGTCGGCCGCCAATATCGGCGCGATCCGCCTGTACGAGCGGCTCGGCTTCCGCCTGCACCGCACCCCGGACTTCCGCGCCGTACGTGTTCCGGCGCTGGATCCGTCCCAGGGCACCCCGGTGCCGATCACATGACCGACGCGACGGCCGCAGCGTGACCACGGCCGTCGGCACCAGCCGCCCGTTGTTTCGGCCCCGTCCAGAAGGAACGGGGCCGAACATGCATCTTCAGTGGTCTTCCTGTACGACCTACGAGAACAGTCGTGCGGCGTGACGCAGAGCGTAGGCCGCGACCTGGCGGCCCAGCCTCACCCCGGCCTGGTCGGCGGAGCGGGTGTGGATGCCCGACCAGACCCGGGCGTCGACGTTCTCGTCGGTCAGGACCTTCCATGTGGTGTAGGTGCGAGTGACCCCGGGCGCGGTCGGGCTCGTGAGCTCCTCCCGGCGCAGGCCCGGCACGCGCCGTACGCCCACGGAGGGGATGCCGGCCTGTTCAGGAGTGACGAGCTCCCGGCGGGCGCGTACGTAATCGCCCAGAAGGTTGGATTCGTCGCTCATGTTCCCACGGTAATTCGCGCACCTACGTGTGCGCCTGGTCCCCTCACCCCCAGGATCGCGGGGGCTCTGGCTCCGTCGGCGGGGGAGCGGAAACCTCACTTCCGGCACGAACACCCGGCGAAACCGACCGGTGGTCTTCCGCAAGCAAGGAGCTACACCATGTCTACATATTTGCTGGTACACGGGGCCTGGCACAGTGGACAATGCTGGGAGCGGGTGGTCCCGCTGCTGGCCTCGGCCGGGCATCAGGTGGTTGCGCCCTCGCTGACCGGCTGCGGCGACAAGGCGCATCTGCTCGGTCCCGAGGTGGGGCTGGACACGCACGTCGACGACATCGTCAGGCTGATCACTGAGGAGAACCTCACCGACGTGATCCTGGTGGGCCACAGCTACGCCGGGCTGGTCATCTCCGCCGCCGCGAACCGGATCCCGGATCGGATCGCCCATCTGGTCTATCTCGACGCGATGGTCCCGGAGGACGGCGAGAGCGCGGTGGACGTGCATCCCATGACTCAGGTTCTCATCGACCGCGCCGCGGAGTCCGGGATCGGCTGGCGGATCCCGCCGATGCCCGAGCTGCCGCCGCCCCTGGGCCTGTTCGGGGTCACCGACCCGGCGGACGTGGCGTGGCTGCGGGCGATGTTGTCGGATCAGCCGGTGCTCTGCCTCGTCCAACCGGTCCGGCTGGACAACCCGGCCGTGCGCACCATACCCCGGACGCACATTCACTGCGTCGCCGGCGTACCGGAGGGCATCAAGCGGCGGCCCGTTCCGGCGATTCAGCCCAACGGCAGCCCGGCGCAGGTGTGGGAGCTGCAGTCGGGACACGACTGCATGATCACCATGCCGGCCGAGCTCACCGAACTGCTGCTCAAGCTCGGCTGACTCGGGGGTCTACTGGAACGGAACCGGACGTTGCCGAGGTTCCGCTGATCAGCGAGCCGCCGCTCTTCCTTTGCCGAACGCGGCGGCAGATAGCCTTATGACTCATATGCGACCACATCCGGTGACTACCACGCCCGCAGCGACCGCGGTCTTCACCACGGTTCTCACCCACGGGCCGATCTCCCGAAGAGATATCGCGAAAATCACCGGACTTTCGTCCGCAGCGGTCACCCAGGTCGCCAGACACATCCTGGAGGCCGGATACTTGGACGAACTCCCGAGCGATGGCCGCACCGGCGCCCGTCTGGGGCGTCCGGTCGCGCCCTTGGCCGTCCGGGCCGACCGGGAGCACTTCGTCGGTGTGAAAATCACTGAGACCGAGCTGATCGCGGTGCTCACCGACCTTCGCGCTCAGGTTCGGAGCGCGAGGCACCTGCCCCTCGCGACCAAGGACGTGCCCGCCGTGGTAGAGGCCGTTGCGCAGGTCGTGACCGATCTGGCCGGTGGAGGCGAGCAGACACACTGCCTGGGCATCTCGGTCGCCGGCGACGTGGACCAGGCGAGCGGCCTGGTTCGCTACAGCCCCTTCATGGGGTGGCAGGACGTACCGCTTGCCGACCTCGCCGCCACTGCCACCGGGTTGACGGTGACGGTCGAGAACGACGTCAATGCCCTCGCCGTGGCCGAGCAGTGGTTTGGCGAGGGGGTCGGCACGACCACGTTCGCCGTCGTGACCGTAGGGGTCGGCATCGGCTGCGGCCTGGTGATCAACGGCGCCCTGGTCACGGGTGGATACGGTGTCGCAGGCGAGATCGGGCATATCCCGGTCTCAGCCTCCGGACCGGCCTGCTATTGCGGGGGGCGGGGCTGCCTTGAGGCGATCGCCTCCGAACCGGCGATCGTCACGCAGGCGCGGGCGGTGACCCGCGACATGGGGCTCGATCTTCCCGGAGCCGTTGATCTGGCCCATGCCGGGCATCCGGCTGTACGGGAGGTCTTCGCGATCGCCGGGCGAGCCATCGGGCGAGGTCTCGCGGCAATGGTGAACCTGGTCGGCCCGGAGAAGGTCGTCGTCACCGGCGAGGGGCTGGCCGCGTACGACCTGTTCGAGGAGCACATCAGGGAGACCTTCACCGCGCAGGCATTCGGCGCCGCTGGAAAGTGTCCGCTGGTCATCCGGCCGTTGCCGTTCGAGGAATGGGCGCGCGGCGCCGCTGCCGTGAGCCTCCAGAGGCGCTTCACCTCGCGGTGAGGGCGGGCGCGCTGGTCTCCCGGGTGACGAGGGTGGCAGTCGGGCACCATCGATCCGCCACAGGTGCTCCTGCGATGAGATCCAGCGTCGAATCCGCCACCATCTGCCCGAACAGGTGAACGTCCAGACTCATGGCGGTGAGCGCGGGCGAGGTGAGCCGGCACAGGCTGGAGTCGTCCCAGGCCATCAGGCTGAGCTCGTGGGGCACTCGGACACCCAGCTCTTTTGCGGCGTTGAGCCCCGCGACCGCCATCAGGTCGTTGTCGTAGACAATCGCTGTGGGAGGATCCGGCCGGTTCAGCAACATCTCCGTCAGCTTGGCGCCCGACTCCTCCGAATAGTCTCCCTCCTCGACGATCGCTTCGATACCTGCCGCACCCGCGGTCTGGAGCAGTGCCCTGGTGCGGGTCCGGGTGTGGAGCAGGGTGTTCGGACCGCTGATCCGTGCGATCCGGCGATGACCGAGATCATGCAGATGGGAGACGGCTTGGTGAACCGCGCCCTCGTCGTTGGTCCGCACGGTGGGGGCGTCACCGGCCGGTTCGCCCGCCACCACGACGGGTATGCCCAGCTCCCGCAGGGCGGCAGGCCTGGTGTCGTGAACGGCCCTGTTCACCAGCACGACGGCGTCGACGGTGCGGTGGGCGGCCCATCGCCGGTATGCCGCCACTTCCTGTTCGTGTGTGGTCACGACGTGCAGCAGCACTGACCGGTCGTGTTCTGCGAGCCGCTCCTCGATGCCCGCGATGAACTCCATGAAGAACGGCTCGGCGCCCAGAAGCCGGGAAGGTCTTGCCAGGACGAGGCCAACCGCGTCGGCGATGCTCATGTCACCGCACTCAACTGGTTGGCGCTGGTCAGCACGTCTGGGGCGGCCAGTTGATCCGGCCACTCCAGCACCGAACGCGTGCGCACGAGGAAGACGTGCGACGCCCCCGCCGGTAACGACACCAGCATCTCGTCGACCACGGCGTCGGGTATCACCCTGTCTGCCAGCAGGGCGACGTCACGTGCGAAGGAGGTGGCTCGCGCCTCGACACGGTAGCCGCCGTCGACAGGCTGAACAGTGGCGGTCAACGGCCGCGGATCGTAGGCGACATCGCGGTCCTCGGCGAACAGATGGCACAGACGCGTGCCCTCGCCTGTCACGATCGTGAGCACCTCCCTGGTCTGGTCATCCGGCTTCAGGAGCTCACCCGGCAGCTCGACCGGCGCGACCGATCGAGGCGGTACGGCGAGCTCCAGCTGCCGTCCGGCCAGCTCCTCTCCGTCGAACGTCTGGCGGGATGCAGTCGCCACGGTCCGCCATGGCTCGTCATGGTCATTGACGGCGACCAGGACCCAGCGACCGTCTCTGGGCTGGAGGGTCAGCAGGCGGGGCGCGAAGGCGTGCCTGAGGGCGAAGTAGAGCGGCTTGGCCCGCCCCTCGTAATCCACCGCGGACCACGAGATGGCCGGCCAGCAGTCGTTGAGCTGCCACACCAGCGCACCGGCCGTCCGGGGCCACCAGGAGCGGAAGTGCTCGACACCCAGCGCCACCGCTCTTGCCTGGTTGAGCTGCGTCGCCCAGTGCCAGTCGGGGAACGTGCCGGGCACGGGCAGGTGCGGGCGCAGCCCCCGATCGAGGTTGTGGTCGCCGTTGACGGCCTTCTGGTGCTGCAGGAACACCGGGGAAGCCGGCGTCAGCGGCTCATCGTGGATCCAGCGGGCCACCGTGGCCGAGGCAGGCGGGCCCTGGAACCCGAACTCAGCGCAGAAGCGGGGAATGTGGTCGCGGTAATGGACGTAGTCCACGACGTTCCACACCGCCCACTCGTGCCGGGTGCCGTGGTCGGGATCGTTGGGCGGCAGGGTGCCGGGGCTGAACGGGCTGCCGGGCGCGTACGGCCGGGTGGGATCGAGCTCGGCCACGATCCCGGGCAGCAGTTCGGTGTAGTAGGCCTGCCCCCAGGTGCGGCCCTCCAGGCTGTCACGCCAGCCGGGCCAGTCGGTGTACGCCACCAGGTTCTCGTTGTTGCCGCACCACAGCGCGAGTGAAGGGTGGCTGGTCAGTCGTGCGACGTTCTCGCGCGCCTCGGCCTCGACCTCGCTCCACAGCGGCTCCTCCTCGGCGTAGAAGGCGCAGGCGAAGGGGAAGTCCTGCCAGACCAGGATGCCGCGTTCGTCGCAGACGTCATAGAAGTCGTCACTCTCGTAGATGCCGCCGCCCCAGACCCGCAGCATGTTCATGTGCGCGCCGACGGCCTGGTCGACGCGCTGGGCGATCCGCTCGCGGGTGATGCGGGTGAGGAAATGGTCGTCGGGGATCCAGTTGGCGCCCTTGGCGAAGATCGGCTTGCCGTTGACGACGAAGGTGAACGGCGTGCCGACCTCGTCCGGTTCGGTGTGCACGGTGATCGTGCGGAACCCGACGCGCCGCCGTACCTCGTCCACCGGGTTGTCGCGGTCCAGCAGGGTGACGGTCAGCTCGTACAGCGGCTGATCGCCGTGGCCGGCCGGCCACCACAGCCGGGCCTGAGGCACGAGCACGGTCAGCACGGCCGATTCCCCGGACGCGGTGGTCCGGGCTTCGTGGCCGCCCACCCTGGCCACCACGGTGTAGGCGTCGTCTCTGGCTCGATCGAGCCGCACGTGGACCTCGACGCGTCCGGTGCCATCCTCGTCGACCGTCACCAGCGGGCGTACCTGCGCCAGACGGGCGCTGTCCCAGCGTTCCAGGCGCACCGGCTTCCAGATGCCCGCCGTCTGCAGATCGGGGCCCCAGTCCCAGCCGAACGAGCAGGCCATCTTGCGGATCGCGTTGTAGGGGTGGGGGTATGCGCGCTGGCGTCGGCCCAGTCTCGCCTCCAGTTCCTCGGCGTGGCGCAGCGCCGAGCGGAGGTTGACCACCAGCTCGTTCAGGCCGTCACGCACGAGGCCGGCCACGTCGAAGCGGAAGCCGCGGTGCATGTTGGCGGTATGTCCGAGGAGTTCGCCGTTGAAGTGGACGCTCGCCACCGTGTCGATCCCGTCGAAGACGAGGTCCACCCGCTCGCCCGGGCGGGCGGATGCCGACTGGAAGGTGGTGGAGTAACACCAGTCGGTGTGATGCATCCAGGAGAGGAGGGTTTCGTTCCGGTCGAGATAGGGATCCGGGATAAGTCCCGCTTCGAGCAGATCGAGGTGTGCGCTGCCCGGTACGCGGGCGTCCACCTCCCGGCCTGCGATGGACTCCGGTACCGGCCCGTCCACGGCGCGCAGCCGCCAGCCCTCAACTAAAGTCACGCACCTTTCTTACGTAGTGAACTAAAGAAAGTCAATGGATCGCCTCCGAGCTCAGATTCTCGGGCAATCGGGCCCCCAGACTGAGAGGTACCAGCTCCGACTCGAGCACCAGCGCCGCCGCGCCCACAGCCGAGGCCGTGGCGGCCAGCCGCGAGAGCCGCACGTCCACCGCGGGCGACAGTTCCTTCTCTATCACCGGGAGATAGACCGAACCCGCGATGGAGAATCCAGGGCCCGTCAGCACGAGCACCTGGAGATCCATGATCGCGGAGAGCGTCCTGGCCGCCGCCGCGATGTAGTGGGCGGAGCGTTCCAGCAAGGCCAGCGCCCTCGGCTCGCCCCTGCGCGCCGAGCGACTGAGGGCGGCGAAGTCCGCCGCCACCGAAGGCTCTCGCGAGCGGCGCATGGGGACGAGCAGGTCCGCACGGGCCGCCGCGACGACCGCGGCAGGACCGGCCAGCACATCGAGGCAGCCTCGGGCACCGCACCGGCACCTCGGGCCGTCCGCCTGGACACAGACATGCGCGAGGTCGCCCGCCTTCCTGCTGGGACCGCGATAGGTGATGCCGTTGATCACCAGGCCCGCGCTGATCCTGGTGCCCAGATAGAGCGCGGCGGCGGCGGAAGCACCCCCGAATCCGCCGGCCCAGTGCTCGCCCAGGGCCGCGGCCGTGGCGTCGTTGTCGAGCACCACGGGCAGACCGGTCGCCTGCTCGAGCGACTCGGAGAGGGGGAATCCCGCATCAGCGAAGACCACCCCGACTCCCAGCACGCGATGGCGCTCCACACCGGCGCTGTCGATCAGCCCGGAGATCTCCCGGGCCATGGCCTCCACCGCGGCGCGTGGCTCTTCCACACCCACTCCCGGCTTGGCCATCCGGGTGACGACGGTGCCGGCGAGATCCGTCAGGACGTAGACCATGCCGCCGTGATCGAGGTGCACGCCAACCGCGTACCTGGCCGAGTGATCGAGTCGCAGCAGGATCCGCCGCTTGCCACCCGTGGATTCCGCGCGGCCGGACTCGACGACCAGGCCCTCCTCGATGAGCTTGCGGACCACGGCAGTGATCGTCGGGCCGGTGAATCCGGTGGCTCCGACCAGGCCGGCCCGGCTGATCGTACCCGCGGCTCTGATGGCGTCCAGGACCACGGCCTTGCTGCTCGCATGCGGCTTGGTCTTGGCTGCTGCGTTCATGGGCCCTCCATCCGCTCGACACTGCGAGGGTACAGACGCTGTTGACTTACTTAAATTGCTGAGTTAACAATCGGAACCGGCGCGCCGACAATCACATCACCGCTCGAGAGGACTCCGCGTGATGTCGGTGAGGAATGCACTAACCATGAGAACCGGGGCCGGACTGGCCGCGTTGGCCTTAGCCATCACCGGATGTTCCTCGTCCGGCAGCTCACCGCGAGGATCGACCGGCGCACCGGCGGCGGCGGGGGCACCGCCGATGCTCGTGATCTACACGGGCGCCACCGGCGACATGCAGGTCAACTTCAATCCCTTCGCCCCGGGCAGCCCGTCGACCGGGCCGATCTACGAGCCCCTCTTCTTCTACAACACCGCTCGGGCCGATCCGCCCCAGCCACGGCTGGGCCAGAAATTCTCGTGGAACGCCGACGGCACGCAACTGTCGATCACGCTCCGCCAAGGCGTGAAATGGTCCGACGGCCAGCCGTTCACCGCCAGGGACGTGGTCTTCACGCTCGACCTGCTCGCCAAGAACAAGGCGTTGAACACCACCGGCTACCGCGGCAAGGCGACCGCGGTGGACGACACCCACGTATCGGTCACGTTCGACGAGCCGTCGTTCGTGGACGGTCCGCAGCTTCTCGGCCGCATCTACATCGTGCCTGAGCATGTGTGGAAGTCCGTGGCCGACCCCACGACCGCCCAGATGCGCAACCCCGTCGCCACCGGGCCCTACCTTGAGGACGACGTCAAGCCGCAGGCATACACGCTGAAGGCCAACCCGAGCCATTGGGGCGGGGAACCCGCGATCAAGCGCGTCCGCGTCCTGTCGCTGTCAGGCAACCAGGCCGGAGCAGCGGCGATCAGGGCCGGCCAGATCGACTGGCAGACCGGGCCCGTGCCGAATGTCAAGAACGCCGAGCAGACCTACCCCGGCTACAAGGTCGTCATCACTCCGGTGAACCAAATGGTGCTGGACACCTGCAGCAACCCGGACCTCGGTTGCCAGGGACCGCAGACCGACCCCGCCGTCCGCCAGGCGATCTACTACGCCGTCAACCGGACCCAGCTCAACGCGCTGGCCTTCGAGAACACCTCCAGCGAGATCTCGCCCAGCCTTGCCCTGCTGGAACGAGACCAGGCGTTCATCTCCGGCCGGCTGCAGAACAAGGTCGCGCCGATGCAGCCCGACGAGGCCAGGGCCCAGCAGATCCTGGAGGGCGCCGGTTACGCCAAGGGGGCCGACGGCATCTACGCCAAGGACGGCAAGCCCTTGCAGCTGACCCTCAAGACCGTGTCCGGCTGGACCGACTACATCACCGCAGTCAACGCGCTTTCCCAGCAGCTCAAGAAGGCCGGCATCAAGGTGACGGCGCAGCAGCTGTCCTTCAACGAATGGTCCGACGCCCGCGGGCGCGGCGACTACCAGCTGATCATCGACTCCCTCTACCAGGGCCCGGCCGCCGACCCGTTCTACGTCTACAGCTACTTCTACGGCTCCGACACCACCGAGAAGGTCGGCAAGCAGGCCGGCACGAACGTCAGCCGCTTCACCGATCCCCAGGTCGACGCCGCCATCGCCGCGCTCAAGAAGATCGACCCGAAGGACACCGCCGCACGGCAGCCGCAGTTCGACACCATCCAGACCCGCATCGAACAGGCCATGCCGTACATCCCGCTGCTCACCCAGGGCACGATCAGCGTCTACAACGCCACCAAGTTCACCGGCTGGCCGACCAAGGAAGACCTCTACGCCTTCCCGGCCGCCTGGCAGTCGCCGGATAACGCGGAGATCTACCGACGGCTCAAGCCCACCGGGAAATGAGCGCGTGACCGATGCGGTACTACCTGCGCAAGATCGCCTTCTACCTGGTCGCCCTCTGGACGGCGGTGACCCTGAACTTCCTCATCCCCCGCATGATGCCCGGTGACCCGGTCACCATCCTGCTGGCCAAGGCGCAGCAGCGCGGCGGAGTCGATCCCGCCGCGCGCCGCGCCTACGAGCTGATGCTCGGCACCGACACCGGCGAGCCGCTGTTCACCCAGTACCTGCTCTACCTGGGGAACATGGCCCGCGGCGACTTCGGCATATCCGTGAGCTCCTTCCCGGCTCCCGTTTCCGAGGTCATCGCCGCATCGCTGCCCTGGACCGTCGTCCTGGTCGGCCTGGCGACCGTGCTGTCAGTGCTGACCGGCACCACGCTGGGAGCACTGGTGGGCTGGCGCCGGGGCACCTGGCTGGACTCGCTGGTGCCCGCGACCACGGTGCTGTCGGCCGTGCCGTACTTCTGGCTGGCCCTCGTCCTGGTCGCCGTCTTCTCCTCCGCGCTCGGCTGGTTCCCGCTGCTGGGTGGTTACGACGTCAACCTCACCCCCGGCTGGAGCGGCGAGTTCCTCGCCTCGGCCGTGTACTACGGCATCCTCCCCGCCGCGACGATCGTGATCTCCTCGATCGGCGGCTGGCTGCTGGGCATGCGCAACATGATGGTCTCGACGATGGCGGAGGACTACGTCCGTACGGCTGTCGCCAAAGGACTGCGCAACCGGCGCATCATGGTCTGGTACGCGGCCCGCAACGCGGCACTGCCCTCCATCGCCGGATTCGCCATCTCGCTGGGGTTCGTGGTGGCCGGCTCGGTCGTCACCGAGCAGGTCTTCTCCTATCCGGGCATCGGCTCCAAGCTCCTGCAGGCTGTGGAGAACAACGACTACGCGCTCATGCAGGGCATCTTCCTGGTCATCACGGTCGCCGTCCTCGGCGCCAACCTGGTGGTCGACCTGCTCTACAGCATCGTCGATCCGCGGACGCGAGCGGGGGCGGCCACATGACGGCAATCAGCCGGCGGGACCCGAAATTCGTGATCGGACTGATCCTGATCGGGGTCATCGCCGCCGTCGGCGTGGTCGGACCGCTCCTCGCCGGCGACCCGGACGCGATCAACGACATGGGGCTGACGCCGCCGGGCGGGGAGCACCTGCTGGGCACCACCCAGACCGGCCAGGACGTGCTGTCCCAGATCACCTACGCCACCCGGGGCTCGCTCGTCATCGGCGCGCTCGTGGGCGTCATGGCCACACTGCTGTCGGCGCTCTTCGGCATCGTCGGCGCCTACGCCGGTGGTCTGGTGGACGAGGCCTTCTCGCTGCTGTCCAACGTGATGCTGGTGATCCCCGGACTCCCGCTGGTGATCGTGATCTCCGCTTTCGTCCCGGCGGAGCAACGCGGCTGGTGGACGATCGCGCTGGTGCTCGCGATCACCAGCTGGGCCGGCTCGGCTCGCGTGCTCCGGGCGCAGACGCTGTCGTTGCGCAACAGGGAGTACGTCCTGGCCGCCCGCGTGGCCAAGGAGCGGCCGTGGCGCATCATCGGCGTGGAGATCCTCCCGAACCTCCTGCCCCTGCTGGCCTCCCAGTTCGTGTTCGCGGTCATCGCCGCGATTCTCAGCGAAGCCGGCCTGTCCTTCCTCGGACTGGGCGCATCCAACTCCGCCACGCTCGGGACCATGCTCTACTACGCGCAGAACGGCTTCGCGCTGCAACTCGGCGCGTGGTGGTGGTTCGCGCCGCCCGGCATCATCATCGCCCTGCTCGGTTGCGGCCTGGCGCTGATCAACTTCAGCATCGACGAGATCATCAACCCGAAGCTCCGGATTCCGGCCGCCCGCCTGGTGGATACGCGCCGCCAGGAGGCGGGGCGTGTCGACCAGGCCGCCGACGACGCCGTTCTCACCGTGGCCAACTTGTCGGTGACCTACCGGGGCGAACGGCCCGTGCAGGCCGTCAAGGACATCTCGCTGACGGTACGGCGAGGCGAGATCCTGGGCCTGGCGGGCGAGTCGGGCAGCGGCAAGACCACCCTCGCTTATGCGATCAGCCGGCTCCACCGGCCGCCGGCGGAGATCACCTCCGGCACGGTCGCCTTCCACGACCGCGCCGGCACAGCCGTCGACGTCCTCACCTTGCCGCCGCACGAGCTGCGTACCTTCAGATGGGCGAAGCTCTCCATGGTGTTCCAGGGGGCGATGGACTCGCTCAACCCCGTCATGACCGTCGGCGCCCAGCTGGAGGACGTGCTCACCACCCACCTGCCCCGACTGTCGGCGGCCGAGCGCCGGGCCCGCTGCGCCACGGCGCTGGAGCTGGTCAGGGTGGACCCTAGGCGGCTGCGCTCCTACCCGCACGAGCTCTCCGGAGGCATGCGGCAACGGGTCATGATCGGCATGGCGCTCCTCCTCGAACCCCAGATCATGATCATGGACGAGCCGACGAGCGCCCTCGACGTCGTCGTCCAGCGCGGCATCCTCAAGGAGATCCTGCGCTTGCGGGACGAGCTGGGCTTCGCGGTCGTGTTCATCACGCACGACCTCCCCCTCCTCCTGGAGGTGAGCGACAGAATCGCGATCATGCTGCACGGCGAGATCGTCGAGTGCGCGAGCGCCGAGGAGATCCACAAGCAGCCACGCCACCCCTACACCCGGCGCCTGCTCGGCTCCTTCCCCAGCCTCACCGGCGACCGCGGCGCCTTCGTGCGATCGGGAGGCGCCCGGTGACCACTCTCGAGGTAGCGGACCTGGTCAAGGAGTACCGCGTGCGCGGCGACGGCATGCGCCGTACGCGGCTGCGGGCGGTGGACCATGTCTCCTTCACGCTCACACCCGGCCGCACCACCGCACTCGTCGGCGAGTCGGGCTCGGGCAAATCCACGGTCGCCAGGATCATCGCCCGCCTGGAGCGACCCACGTCCGGCACGGTCGTCCTGAATGGCGCAGGCAGCGGCGACTACCGCGACCACGTGCAGATGGTGTTCCAGGACCCCTTCGCCTCGCTCAACCCCTTCCACACCGTCGAACACCACCTGGCCCGGCCGCTGAGGCTGCACGGCCGGGCGCGGACACGGGCCGAGACCCGGCAGGAGGTCGCGCGGTTGCTGGAGCGCGTCAACCTGCCGGCGGAGGAGCTGGCGCAGCGCCGCCCCCACGAGCTTTCCGGCGGGCAACGCCAGCGGGTGGCCATCGCCCGCGCCCTCGCACCCGGCGCGAAGGTGATCGTGGCCGACGAGCCGGTGTCCATGCTGGACGTCTCCATCCGGCTCGACGTGCTCAAGCTGCTGGCCCGGCTGCAGCAGGAGGAGGATCTCGCCATCCTCTACATCACCCATGACCTGGCCACCGCGCGGCACTTCGCCGACGACATCCTCGTGCTCTACCGAGGGCGGGTCGTGGAACGGGGGCCGGCCGATGAGGTGATCCTCGATCCGCGCCACCCTTACACCAAGTTGCTGGCCGCCGCCTCACCCGACCCGGACGCGCGCGGCCGCACCTTCGATTTCGACCCGGCGGACGTGGTCGCCGCCGGCTCCGCACCGCCGTACGACCACAGAGAGGACACCCCCCGATGAAAGTTCGCACGATCTTATCCGTGGTGGCGACTGCCGCCCTCACCGTCGCCGGGCTCGTCACCGGCCCGGCGGCGACCGCCGCCACCGGCTGCACGGCCAAGTACACCGTCACCGGCCAATGGGGAAGTGGATTCGGAGCCGAAGTCTCCTTCACCAACCTGGGTGACCGCCTGACAACGTGGACTCTGGAGTTCGACTTCCCCGCCGCCGGCCAGCGCGTCAATCAGGGCTGGAGTGCCGACTGGTCCCAGTCCGGCACCCACGTCACCGCCAAGAGCCTGAGCTGGAACAGCGAGGTTGCGACCAAGGGCTCGGTGGGCCTCGGCTTCAACGGTTCGTGGAGCGATGCCAATCCCGTGCCCGCCTCGATCTCCGTCAACGGGGTGAAGTGCGACGGCACCATCATCGACCCGCCCAAGACGCCGGCTCCGCAGCTGCACGTCCAGGGCAACAAGATCGTTACTGCGAAGGGCAAGCCGTACCGGCTGCTGGGCGTGGACCGCTCGAGCGGCGAGTTCGCCTGCGTGCAGGGCAAGGGGATGTGGGACGGCGGGCCGGTCGACCAGACCTCCGTCAACGCGATGAAGAGCTGGAACATCCACGCCCTCCGCATCCCGCTGAACGAGGAGTGCTGGCTCGGCACCAACGGTTCGCCCAGCGGCGCCGCATACCAGCAGCAGGTCAAGGACTACGTGAACCTCCTGGTCGCCAACGGCATCACGCCCATCCTCGACCTCCACTGGACCTGGGGAGAGTTCACCGGCGTCGACTGGGCGTGCAAGGACGTGACCGCGACCTGCCAGAAGCCGATCCCGTCCGCTCGCAACGCCCCGCGGTTCTGGACCGGCGTGGCCAACGCCTTCAAGGGCAACAACGCGGTGGTCTTCGACCTGTTCAACGAGCCGTGGCCGGAATTCGGCACCGTCGACAGAGAGGCGGGCTGGCGGTGCCTGCGCGACGGAGGCACCTGCACCGGCTTCAGCTATGAGGTCGCGGGCATGCAGAGCATGCTCGACGCCGTCCGATCGACCGGAGCCACGAACATCGTCATGGTCGGCGGGCTCGAGTGGACCAACGACCTTCGCGAGTGGACGCAGTACAAGCCGCACGACCCCACCGGCAACCTGGTCGCCTCCTGGCACTCCTACAGCTTCAACCGGTGTGCCGCCGTCGACTGCTGGAACACGGAGATAGCCCCGCTCGCGGCGCAGGTGCCCGTGGTGATCGGCGAGATGGGCGCGGACAACTGCGGCTACGACTACGTCGACGCGCTCACCAAGTGGGCCGACACGCACGGCCTGTCCTACCTCGCCTGGACGTGGAACCCGTGGGGCTGCACCCAGGGAGGGGTGCTCATCAAGGACTGGAACGGAACGCCTGAGCCGGGAATCGGCGAGGGGTACAAGGCGCACCTGCTGACCCAGGATCCCTACGCCTGATCATGAGTGCCGGTCGGCTGGGCCTCGGCTGACGTGCCGGGGCCCAGCCCTTGGCGGCGGGAGGCGAGCCCGGCGGCGTATGCCGCCGGCATCGCGATCGCGCGCGCCGGAGACCTCCCGGGCCGGGACCGCTCGCTTGAGTGGCTGCCGCTGCAGGCCACTGCCGCGGCACTCAGCCTCGGGCCGGCGATTCTCGGTTCAGGTGTGTCGGCGGTACCGGGAGGAAACCCGCTGATTGGAAGTAGTCGAGGTACACCCCGATGAGGGCGCCGTCCAGGGGTGGGCAGGTGATGCCGGTTCCGGCCAGGTCCCGTACGGTGTTCCGGTCCTCGGCGGTCGGCGGGCGGCCGGTTCCGGTGAGCAGCGCCCGGTAGTACTTCACCAGGACGCCGGCCTTGAGCAGCGCGCCGTCGTACCGGTGCCGTGCCTGCCACAGGCGTTCGAGCCACGTGTCGCACGAGATGTAGGAGAAGGCGTACCGCTCGGCCACGTGGCCGATCAGGTCGCTCAGCGGCATGCGGGAATGGTTGACCAGGTAGCGCAGCGGGGCGGGTCCAGTGTCCTGCGCGGACATGTGGACGATGGCGCGGGCGACGTAGTCGACCGGCGAGAACGACACCGCGGGGCCGCCGCCGTCGGGCGCCGCGACGACGGGGGCCAGGCCGAGCAGGGCGATGGCTCGTACGAAGTGCCATATTCCGTCGTCGAGTTGGCAGGCTCCGGTGACGGAGTGGCCGCTGATGCGGCCGGGGCGGTGGATCCGTACCGGCAGCCCGCGGTCGCCGGCCTGCCGGACCAGGCGCTCGGCGACCCATTTGCCGGTGACATAGCCTCCGCCCGGGCGCCCGGGCGGAGGAGGCGCCGCGGTACGGTCCGCCGGATCCCCCGGCACGGCGGCGGTGGAGATGAAGCTGAGCGGCTTGCCGCGGCGTTCGCAGGCCAACCGGATGATCTCCTGGGTGCCGTACACGTTGGCCGCCCGCAGCGCGGCGTACGGTGCGGCGTGGCCGACCTGGGCGCCGGCGTGCTGCACCGCGTCGATCCGCTCGGCGAGTTCCGCCCAGCGGGCGGGCGTCAGGCCGAGGTCGGGCGCGGTCAGGTCTCCGGCGACCGGGATGACGCGCCCGGCCGACCGGTCGTCCCAGATCAGATAGCGCCGCATGGCCTCGCGCAGGCGGGAGGCCGCGTGGTGGTCGCTGTCGGCGCGCACCAGGCACCACACGTCGGCGTCGGTGCGGTCGAGGAGTTCGCGGAGCAGGAACGCGCCGAGGAAGCCGGTGGCGCCGGTGAGCAGCACGTGGCGGGCCAGTCCGGCGGCGGATGCGGTGCCGTCGGGGACGATGCCGGGGTCGAGCACGGCATCCGTGGCGGGATCGTGGTGGTGCATGGGCGCCTTCCGGTCGCGCGGCGGGCGGGGCTGGTCCGCTTGTGGGTCACGTGGTCGAACGGGGGTGCTCAGCGGGCCGCCTTCACCCGGGTGGAACCGGTTCGGGCAGCGCGCCGAGGCCGGTGAACTCGAGGATGCGGGCGCGGCGTCCGAGCTTGAGCAGGGTCGTACCCGGTCCGGCGTCGACGAGGCCGGGCACGCCGAGGTCTCGTACCGTACGCACGGCCTCGTGCCAGCGCACCGGGAGCACCAGGCCGCGCGCGAGTTGTTCGCGGACCTGGACCGGGTCGGTGTGCGGTCGTACGTCGATCGCGGAGACGAATCGGGTCGTACTCGGGCGGAAGTCTGCGGACTCCAGACGGCGCCGCCACGCCGGGACGGCGTCCATCATCAGCGGGCTGTGGAAACCGCCGGGTATCGGCAGCACTTCGGCGCGCAGGCACTGTTCCTCGGCGATGCGTACGGCCGCGGCCACCGCCTCGGGAGCGCCCGACAGCACGGTCTGCCGGGCGCTGTTGAGCCCGGCGACGTCGAGGATCTCGCCGTGCTCGGCGACCACGCTCCGGCGCAGCCATTCGAGTTCGCCCGCGTCGGCGCCGACGATCGCGACCATCGCCCCGGGCCTGCGCCGGCTCTGGTCGTGGCACAACCGGCCGCGGTACACGGCCAGTTCGAAGCCCTCGTCGATACTGAGGAATCCGGCGTACGCCGCGGCGGTCAGCTCGCCCAGGCTGTGGCCGAGCGCCACCGGTGGGCAGTGATCCGGCCCGAAGGCCGTGTCGGCCGCCGCGAGGCCGGCGGCGAAGGTGGCGGGCTGGACGACCGAGGTGTCACCAAGGTCCAGCGCCTCGGGATCCGCCGCGCCGAACGTCGTCAGCAGCCGGGCGACCAGCGGGTGCCGGACGTGGGCCCACAGGGCGCAGCGCAGCGTCTGCGCCTTGATGCCCTGTCCGGGAAAGGCGATTCCGTACTGTTCGGCGATCACGCCGGCACCTCCTCAGACCGGTTACCAGGCACGAGGTCGGGCGCGGGGTCGGGCACGGGCACGAGGTCGGGACCGGTGCCCGCCGCGCGGTCGAAGAACGCCTGCACCCACGCCGGGTCGTGCGCGAGCCCGGCGATCCGGGCCTCCACACGGTCGGCGCGGAGCCGGGCGAGCGCGAGGGTGTCGGAGTAGCGGGCGGCGAGCATGCGGTCGCGGTCGAGGGCATAGCGCTCCAACGCGGCCTGCCGGCGCGCCGGGTCGGGCAGGTCGGCGCCCAGGCGGGCGGCCAGGAGCGCCGCCTGCTGGAACGCCGCGGTGATGCCGTCGGCGGTGATGGAGTCCTTGTGGTGTCCCGCGTCGCCGACCAGCGCCCATCCGGGTCCGGCCGCGCGGCGGAAGAAGTTCCGCTGTGTGCCGCTGCCGCGGAGCGGGCCGACCCGGGTGCCGGCGAGGGCACGTTCGTACAGTTCCGGGGCCGCGGCCGCGAGTCCGCCCAGGTAGGCGCCGGGCAGGTCGCGACGGACGGCCTCGAACTCGGCCTGGGGGAAGTACACCGCGAGCAGGGTACGGCCGTCGTTGGTGGGCAGGCAGCCGACCCAGCGGCCGCGTACCGCGTGGGCCTCGAACCGGGTGACCGGCACGCCTTCCCAGTAGCCGTAGTAGACGCAGGTCAGCGGCGGGTGTTCGCGGACCGTCTCGGCACGTACGGCGTCCGCCACGACCGAGCGCATACCGTCCGCGCCGACGACCAGCGCGGCGCGGTCGGTGCCGCTGCCGGAGGCGGTACGCCATCGCACCCCGACGGCCCGCCCGTCCTCGACGACCACGTCGGTGACCCGGCAGTCCTCGCGGAACTCCGCTCCGGCGTCGGTCGCGGCCTTGGCGAGGAGGGTGTCGAGGAGGTAACGCCGTGGGGCATAGGCCGCGTGGATGCCGTGAACCGGAGTGGGAGCGCCTTCGACGGCGACTTGCCCCATGCGGTGCATGGCCGAGGTGATCGGCGGGCAGCCGGTGGCGGCGACCCGGTCGAGCAGGCCCCAGCGGTCGAGCAGGGCGGTGCCGGGTTGGTGGATGTACAGGGTGGACAGGGTGTCGCGGGGAAAGCGAGCGCGGTCCAGGATGAGGACGCGGTAGCCCGCGCGGGCCAGCAACATCGCCGCGGGCGCTCCGCCGCAGCGGGCACCCACGACGATCACGTCATAGCCGACGCCGGAGCCGGAGCCCGGACGGCCGGTGGCGGATGCGGTCACGGCACCAGCCCTCCATCGACGCCGATGACCTGCCCGGTGATGTAGCGGGCGCGGTCGGAGACCAGGAAGGAGACCAGATCGGCGACCTCGCCGGGAGTCCCGGGCCGGCGCAGCGGGATCTTCCCGATGATGGACGCCTGCACCTTGGGCGGCAGAGCGTTGGTGATGTCGGTGGTGATCAGCCCGGGCGCGACGACGTTCGCACGCACCCCGGACCGGGCGAGTTCGCGCGCCAAGGACGTGGTGAAGCCCACGATGCCGGCCTTGGACGCGGAGTAGTTGCTCTGTCCCGGGCCGCCGTGCGCGGCCGCGACCGAGGACAGCGTGACGATCGAGCCGCTGCCATGCCGCATGAGCGGGAGCGCGGCGGCACGACAGACGTGGTACGTGCCGTACAGGTTGGTCTGGAGCACATCGTCCCATTCGGCGTCGGTCATGCGTACCAGCGGCCGGTCCCGGACGATGCCGGCGCAGGTGACGAGCACCGACAGCGGCCCGAGGTGCTCTTCGGAGGCCGCGACCAGCGCCCGTGCCTGGTCGGCGGACGCGACGTCGGCCTCGTACGCGAGCACACGGGCACCCGTCGCCCCGGCCTCGGCCGCCACCTCCTCCGCGGCGTCCTTACGGGTGCGGTAGCAGAACGCGACGTCGAACCCGTCGGCGGCCAGGCGGGTCACGACAGCGCGGCCGATGCCACGTGATCCCCCGGTCACGATGGCGACCGGGCGGTGGGCGCCCGTCATGCTCACGCCGCTTCGAGCCGGTCGGCGAGGAAGGCGTGGACGGCGTTCACGGAGGTGAGACCGGCGAACTCGGACTCCTCCAGACGGATGCCGTACTTCTTCTCCAACTGCACGAGGATCTCCATGGTGGCGAGCGAGTCGACGCCGAGGTCGGTCTCGAAGTCGCTCTCGTAGCCGACGACGTCGGCCGGGAGTTCGAGCTCTTCGGCGAAGAAGTCGCGCAGTTCGTCGCGGGTGGGGATCAAGGTGGCCATGGGCTCCTGCCTTTCTGGGTCGGTGATGCCTGTTCGGTGGGGGTGTAAGGGTTCGGCCGGCGGGCGTACCGTCACGGAACGCCCGCCGTCCCGGGGAGCACGTCGGCGATCGAGACGTGGCCGTGCGCGGACACGGCGAGCACCACGGCTCGCTCCGCCGTACCGGCCGCCATCCGGCCGACCACGCGGCGCAGCGGTGCGAGGGATCCGCTGCCCGGCGGCCGGGTGAGGATGGTGACGGCGCGGTCGCCCGCGCGTGCGGTCAGCCACCCGGCGACCGCCGCTCCCGCGGGCGAGTCGTCGAGCACGGCGTCGATGCGCGCGACCGGCCGGCCGTCGGCTAGGAGTTCCTTCCACAGCGGGTCGAGTACGTCGGAGGTCTCGGGCACCCCGCCCGCCGCGCCGACGAACGCGCCGCGCACGGAGCAGTGGCCGTACGCCCGTTCTCCGGCGACCGAAACACCTTCCGGTACGCACACGAGCACGGCGGCGCCGAGGTCGTGCGCGGACCCACCGCCTTGGACGGGCGCGGGCCGGTCTTCGACGGCGCCCGCGAGCACAGCCGTGGCACGCCCGGCGGCCAGTGCGCGCGCCGCCGTCTGTACGGCCTCCAGTCCGGCGACCGCCGGGGAGTTGGTGGTCAGGACCAATGCCTGCAGCCCGTGTTCCGGGGCCAGCCGGCCGCCGAACATGCTCAGCGCCATGTACGGTACGCGGGCCGGGGACAGATCTGCCGCCCCCGTGGCGATGACGGTACGGTCGAAGTCGTCCTGGAGCGCGGCCCCCGCGTTGTTGCCGCCGATCACGGCCGCCCGGTCCTGTGGTGAGAGTCCGGCGAACCACGTACCGGTGTCGTCGAGTGCCGAGCGGGCCGCAGCGAGCAAGTACCGGCAGGCCGGTGGCAGTTTCCGGTAGCCGCGGCCGGGGAGCAAGGCCTCGGTGTCGAACCAGTCGGGAAACGGTTCCACGGGAGGTTCGAGGGCGCGGGCCGGCCGGAGGGCGCCGGGGGCGATCATCCCGAGGCCGAGGACGCGTACGCGGACCGGGGCGTTCATGCCGGGTCTCCCACACGCGAGAGCACGAACGAGGCGTTGACTCCGCCGGTCGCGCACGAGTTGACGAGCACGGCCGGCCGGTTCAGCGGTACAGGCCCGTCCTGCGGCAGCCACACGTCGCACTCCGGGTCCTGGTCCAGGGGCGCGTTGGCCGGGATCCTGGCCCGGGAGGCGATGAGCGCCGCGGTCAGGCACGCGAACATGCCCGCGGCCCCCGAGGTGTGGCCGATGAGCGCCTTGAGCGCGAACACCGGTGGACGGCCGGAGGAATCGCCGAAAACGCGGTGTAGCGCCCGGCTTTCCACCGCGTCGTTGACGGGAGTGCCGGTCGCGTGCGGCAGCACACAGCCCACCTGCTCCGGCCGGACTCCGGCGTCGGCGAGCGCGTTCCGCATGGCCCGGACCAGTTGCACCGCGTCGGGCTCCGGGGCGGTGGGGTGGTGGTAGGCGTCGCAGCTCCAGGCTGCGGCGCCGAGCTCCGCGTACGGCCGGGCTCCCCGCGATGCGGCGTGGGCGGCGGATTCGAGGACCGCGAACGCGGCGCCGTCGGCGAACACGGTGCCCGCCCGGTCGCGGGCGAACGGCCGGCAGCCGTACGGATCGGTCACCCGGATCCGGTCGAACCCGGCCATGCCGACCCGGGTGATGCCCTCCGCGCCGCCGACGAGCACCACGTCGGCCTCGCCGGCACGGATGACGTCCAGCGCGACGCCGAGCGCGTAACCGCCCGCGGCGCAGGCGTTGCCCAAGCCGGCGGTGCCCGCCCGCGAGCCGACCGCCTCGGCGACGACCGCGGCGGTGACCGCGAGCGGGGTCCACGGCGGGGTGCCGCCCGCGCCGCGCTGCTCTTCCTGAACGCTCGCGTTGCCCATCTCGACGCCCATCACGACGGGGATGCGTACGGTGTCGCCGCGGCCGATGCCGGCGTCGGCGAGTGCTTCACGTGCGGCCGCGACCGCCATACGCGGGGCCGGTCCGAGCGGGATTCCGGCGTGGGTGCCGGGGTCGGCGGGGATCGCAGAAGGCGGTGTCAGGTACATACGCCTGGCCCGCATGTTCATGTACGGCAGATCGACCTCGCGGGGCGCCGCTCCACCCGCAAGCAGACCGGCCCAGTGGGCCTCAGCGCCCGCGCCCAGGCAGGAGACGGCACCAAGCCCGGTCAGCACCGCACGACGCCGATCAGGCATCATCATGCCGATCACCTCCCAAGCCGTTCTCGTACGTGACGTCGTCAGCGGGCCGGGGGAGCAGGCCGTCAGCGGGCCGAGTGGGCACGTTCCCGGCAGGCCGGGTGAGCAGCACGGCTGCCACCGCGCTCGGATCGCCTTCCCCGTCGGGTTGGTCGCCGGTGCCGTCGTCGCCGGCGACCGCGAGCACGGCGTCGTGGCCGGGCCGGTCGAGCCAGGGGAGGGCGGCGGCGCACTGCAGGACACCGAGCGCGCCGGAGCAGCGGCCGAGCCGGGCGGTGAGATCGACGGTGATGGCCGCGTGGCCGGTATTTCCCGGACCCGCGGAGAGATCGACCGCGTCGGCCGCGATACCGATACCCGGCCCCCCGGCGAGCCGCAGTCCGATGGGGCCCCGCCACGTGCGGGTCGCGCGGTGCACGGCCTCGGCGCGGTCGGCGGCCCTGCCGTAGGCGTGGATTTCGGCGCGCGGCCGGGCGCCGCGGGCGCGGGCCCGCGCGGGTGTCTCGAGGATGAGGCACCCGGCGCCGTCCAGGCGAGCTGTGCCGCCGTGCAGCCTGGCGACCGGCGCGGTGTCCGGTTCGACGCCGACGACGACGGCGACTTCGGCGCGGCCCGCGGCGAGCAGGGCGGTGGCCCAGAAGATCGCGTCCAGGCCGCTGGTGGTGCCGCTGCACAGGGTGATATTGGGTCCGCGCAGGCCCTGGTCGAGGGCGATCCAGCTCGCGGTGACGTTGCTGGACATGTGCGGCACCCGCATGGGGCTGAGGCCGGTGACGGTCTCCTTGCCGATGGTGTCGACGAACTCGCAGACGGTGTCGAGGTTCCCGAGGTTGCTGCTGACGATGACGGCGGTGCCCGACGCGGGCAGCGTGACGCCGCGCAGCGCCCGTCGTGCGGCACGGAGGGCGAGCCGGGACGCGCGGTCCTTGTGCCGCAGCCCGATTTCGGCGCGGGCGGCGTCGTCCTCGGGTGCGGCGGCGGTGCCGAGGCCGAGGAGGTCGTATTCGTCGGCGACGCCGGTGACGGCGAGCGCGCAGCCGGTGATCACGGCGCGTGTCATGCGGCCCCGCCGATGACGGCGACGGCATTGATGCCGCCGAGGCCGATGGCGTTGATCTGCGCTGTGCCGAAGCGGCCACGGGCCGGGTGGCCGGCGACGAGGCGCAGGTCCACAGCCTCGGGGGCGGGGTCGCTCAGCCCGGGCATCGGCGGCAGTTCCCCGGTCCGCATGGCCAGTACGGCGATGATCAGGCTCATCAGACCGGATCCCCCGCAGGTGTGGCCCAGGCCGGACTTCACCGAGGTGACCAGCGGGCCGGGCCGGACGCCCCGGAAGACGTCGCGCAGTACGCCGGCCTCCACCGCGTCGTTGTGGCGTGTGCCGCTGCCGTGCACCACGACCAGGTCGATGTCGGCGGCGTCGACTCCGGCACGGCGGTGGGCGTCGCGGACGGCGCCGGCGACGCCCGCGACGTCGGGTACGGTGGCATGCGCCGCGTCACAGTTCATCGCGACCCCGCGGACACAGGCGTGTGCGGGGCGGGGATGGGCGCCAGAGGCTCGTACGACGACCGCGGCGGCGCCCTCTCCCATGACCATGCCGCGACGGTGCCTCGCGAACGGCTGTATGGCCTGCGGCGGCGGGTTCTGCACGCGGTCGAGTCCCCCGAAGGAGCTCTCGGTGATGGCGTCGGTACCCGCGACCACGACGGTGTCGGCGAGGCCGAGCGCGATCAGGTCGGTGGCCATGCCCAGGGCGTAGAGAGCGGCGGCGCACGCGCTGGCCACGGTGTGCGTCTCCGTGGTGCCGAACGCGTCGCGCATCACCTGGCCGAAGTGCATCTCGGCGGGGGTGAGCGAGTGCCCGTCGCGCCACCACAGCTCGGCGGAGCGCAGTTCGCGCAGTGTGGTTCCGACGATGACCGGCACGTCGGGGACAGTGGCGGGCAGCCCCGCGTCGGCGAGCGCCGCGGCGACGGCGGCACGCAGCCAGCGGGAGGCGCGCCCCGGTTCGTCCTGGCCGGGGACGGTCCGGTCGTCGATCTCGTACGCGTGCTTGACCCGAAAGAGTGCGCTGTCGAAGGCCCGCAGCGGCGCGACACCGGTACGTCCGTCGCACAGCGCCCGGTGCACCGCTTCGGGTTCGTCTCCGAGGCAGGTGACGACGCCCATGCCGACGATATCCCCGCTCATCGCGGCTCCCGCGCGGGGCCGCGCAACTGGTAACGGGCGAGCTTCCCGGTGGAGGTGGTGGGCAGCGCGGCGAGCACCTCGACGCGCGAAGGCCGCTTGTACGGCGGCAGGTTCTCCCGGATGGCACGCCTGAGGGCGCGGCGGGCCTGATCGGGTGTGACACCGTCGGCGGGAACGGCGTGAACCACGACCTGCTCCAGCCCCGTGTCGTCGCGCCCGCCGACGACGACCAGGTCGGCGATGCCGTCGGCGGTACGCAGTTCCGCCTCGATCTCGGCGGGCGCGACCTTGAAACCGCCGAGGTTGAGCAGGTCGTCGGCCCGGCAGACGTGGCGGAAGTCGCCGTCCTCGGTACGGTAGGCGATGTCGCCGGTGTAGACGCCGCCGTCGGCGAACGTGCGCGCCGAGTCCTCTGGCCGGTCGATGTAGCCGAGCGCGGCCGAGGCGCTCCGGATGTGCAGGCGGCCGTGCGAGCCGGCGGGCAGCGGGCGGCCGTCGTCGTCCCGTACGGTCGCGGTGACGCCGGGCACCGGGTGGCCGGTGGAGCCGTGCAGGATGTCCTGCGGGTCGGTCGCCAGGACGATGTGCAGCACCTCTGTCGCCCCCAGCCCGTTCACCACCGGGACGCCGAGCAACCGCGCCGCGCGGGCGGACAGCTCGGCAGGCAGATGCTCGCCCGCGGCGAGCGCGAGGCGGAGGGACGACGGGTCCAGCACCGTGCCGCGCGCGACGATGTCGAGCAGGGCCGCGTACAGCCTGGGCACCGCGCACAGCACGGTCGGCCGGTGCCGGTGGACGGCGGTGATCACAGTGTACGGATCGACGGGGCCCGCGAGCAGCACCGACCGGGCGCCGGCCGCCAGCGGGAACAGCACGGAGTTCCCGAAGCCGTAGCCGAAGGACAGTTTCGCGGTCGACAGCACCGTGTCGTCGGGTGTGAGGGCGAGGACACCGCCGAAGCCGTCAAGGACGGCGCGGAGCCCGGCCATGCTGTGGCGCACGCCGCGCGGTTGCCCGGTGCTGCCGGAGGTGTACTGGACCAGGACCTCCGCTTCCGGCACGAACGGGGCGGGCGGCCCGACGTCGGCGGCGCGGGTGGCGCGCGGTTCGTGCACGGGCAGCGGGCCGAGCGCCTCACGCAGGCTGTCGCGCCGCCCCTTGGGCAGCGCTATCCAGGCGTACTCGGCGGCGCAGTCGCGGGCGACAAAGGCGATCTCCGTATCGCGCAACATCGGGCTGAGGACGACGGGGACACAGCCATACCACCACAGGCCCAGCACCGCGACGACGGTGTCCGCGCTGTCGTCGCCGACGACCAGCGCACGGCAGCCGCGGCGTACTCCGGCGGCGGCGAGCGCTCCGGCGTGTTCGCAGGCAGCCTGGGTCAGTTCGGCGTAGGTCAGGGTACGTAGGTGGTCGGCGAGAGCGGTCCGGCCGCCCTGCCCGGCCGCGACGTGGCGCAGCAGCAGCATCTCGACGGGGTCCATCACGCGCCGCCCGTCGGGGCGCCGGCGACCAGGCCGCGGCGGGTCAGGAGATCGAGGACGTCGGCGAGCGCCTCGATCCCGGCGGCCTCCTCGGCCTCCAGCCGTACGGCGAAGGCGCGTTCGACGCGAGTGACGAGCTCGATCTTCTGCAGGGAGTCCATCTGCAGGTCGGTGTGGAAGCCGTCTGCCATGGAGACCTGCCCGGGTTCGGCGTCGAGTACGTCCTCGGCGAGGCGGCGCAGGGTCTCGACCACCTGCCCCCAGGGCCGTACGCGCCCTGCCGCGGCGGCGTGCGGCGCGGTGGCCAGATGAGCGGCCAGATCCCGGTACTTCTCGCGGAGCCGGCGCTTGAGCACCTTGCCGGTCGCACCGACCGGCAGGTCGTCGTCGGTGACCGCGATCTCCAGCGCGGCGAGGGGCGGCTGGCCGATCGCCACGAGCGCGGAGTTGGCCCGGCCAAGAAGCCCGGCGGCCGGGTCAGTGTCCGGGCCGGTGTCCGGGCCGGTGTCCGGGCCGGTGGCCGGGTCGCCGTCCGGGCCGGACGCCGGATCGCCGTCGCGCAGCCTGACCACTGCCACCGGAACGATCGCCCCGGCGTCATCCCCGGCCACCACCGCGCAGTCGGCGACCTCGGGCAGCGCGAGCAGCACCGTGTCCTCCATCAGGACGGAGTGGCCCGTCCCAGCCGCCGTGGGAATCGCGTCCACGATGCGGTCAACGTGGAAGTACTCGTTCCGGGCGGTGCGGCGTACCAGGTCGCCGGAGAGGAAGTACCCGGCGAGCCGGCTGCGGTGAGTGGTGTCGGAGTCGTTCCAGTAGCCGGTGGTGACCGAGTCGCCGCGTACGCCGAGCATGCCCACCTCATCGGGGCCGGCGTGGCTGCCGTCCTCGCGCAGGACCGCGACCTTCATCGCGGGCACCGGTCTGCCGAGGTGGCGCGGGGCGGACGGCATGTCGGCGGTGGTGGTACGGCGCAACGCGGCCCAGCCGAGTTCGGACGAGCCGAGGATGTCGTGGAACATCGAGCCGGGCACCCGCTCGCCCCCGACGTCGCGGTGGCCGAGCCGCACCAGCCGCCGCATGTGGACCTCGTGCGCGGAGTCACCCACGTTCACCCAGTCGCGTACCGAGTCGAAATCCTCCGGATCGGGGTCGGACAGCGCCAGTTCGGCGAGGACGTGGTTGAACGCGAACACGGTCGTGGGACGGTACCGGGCAGCCGCCCGGGACAGGCCCGCCGCGCTGCGGTCGGCCAGCGCGACCATTGGCAGGCCGGCCAGCAACGCGAAGAACGTGACGGCGATGGCCGCTCCGTGCGACAGCGGCGCCGCGCACAACAGCAGCGAGTCGTCCGGCTCGGGCTGGGTGGACAGCCGGAAGGCGGGCCCCGCCGTGCCCTGCCCGTGCGTCCAGATGACGAGCTTCGGGTCGCCGGTGGTGCCGGAGGAGTGGCACAGGAAGATCGGGTCGGAGTCGCTGTGCCGGTACCGGGCCCGGTCCGGCAGGACCGCGCCGCTCAGGTCGCCGGCCTCGGATCGGGTGAACGCCCATCGCAGCGAAGGGAGCTCTTTCTCGCCCCCGCCGAGTCGCGCCAGGTGCGCGGCGTCGGTGTAGAGGCCCACTGTGCCGGCGCGCCGCATGAGCCCGAGCGCGACCTCGCCGGGAAGCCGACCGTTGACGACGACGGCGATCGCGCCGATCTGCGCGAGCGCGGCGAGGTGCGCGTGCTCCTCGAACGAGTCCTCCAGATACAGCGCGACCCGGTCGCGTGGCCGCACGCCCTGGGCGAGATACCAGGACGACCACGCGTCCGCGAGCGCGCACAGCGCGGCGATTCCGAACTCGGCGCGAGGCGCTCCGTCGACGCCGGGTATCGGCGGATCCGCCACGACCAACGTGGCATCCGGATCGCGGCTGTGCGCCAGCGCCGTCCGCCACAGGCTCCCGCCGCCGAGACTGGGGTCCTGGGCCACGGCGACGCGCCCCGCCCTGGGCAGCAGGGTACGGCGCGCGGATGCCACGGACAGATCGGTGAACGCGGACAGCATGGGACCACCGGCTTTCACGGGAGGGAACGCGCCGCCGCGCGCACCCTCTCTCCGGTGCCGCGGTCGTTGCGGAAACGAGTCAAGTTCACCTGCGATCTCGCTTCCGAACAACCGATTGCGCGTCCCGCCCGGCGTGTCGAGCAACATCCACCAGATCTCGACCGAGCGCGAAGATTATCCAGCGCAATTTCTGCCGCAGAAGAACCCGCGACTGGTCAGCCGCCGGGTGTGATCAACGGCTTGAGCGCCGTCCTGGCGTCCATCGCCCGGTAGGCGGCGGGGACCGACTCCAGCGAGAGGCTGGTGTCGAAGACGGGCGAGGGATCGAGGGTGCCGTCGAGCACATGAGGGAGGAGGTCGTCGATGTAGCGGCGGGTGGGGGCCAGGCCGCCGCGGAGGCTGATGTTGTGCAGGAAGAGCGTCATCGGATCGAGGGCGTCGGTGTTGCCGTGGGGGGCGCCGACCCAGCCGATGGCGCCGCCGGGGCGGGTGACGCCCAGGGCGGTACGCATGGACTCTCGGGTGCCGACGGCTTCGATCGTCGCGTGCGTACCGTGGCCGTCGGTGAGTTCGCGGACGGCGGCGACGGCGGCCTCGCCGCGCCGGGTGACGACGGCGGTGGCGCCGAAGGAGCGGGCCAGGTCGAGGCGGGCGGGATGATGGCCGAGTGCGATGATCTGCTCGGCGCCGAGCATGCGGGCGGCGAGGACGGCGCACAGGCCGACGGCGCCGTCACCGATGACGGCGACGGCCGCGCCGGGGCGGACGTCGGCGGACACCGCGCCGTGGTAGCCGGTGCCCATGACGTCGGAGAGCGCGAGCAGGGCGTTGAGGAGCCGGTCGTCGGAGGCGGCGTGGGACGGGAGGCGGACCAGGGTGGCGTCCGCGTAAGGAACCCGCACGGCCTCGCCCTGGGCGCCGTCGGCGCCTACCGCCCCCCAAATGCCGCCGTTCACGCATGAGGTGGGCAGGCCGTCGGCGCACGGGGCGCAGCGGCCGTCGGACCAGGCGAACGGGGCGAGGACGAGGTCGCCGGGGCGGATCGCGGTCACGTCAGGCCCGGTGTCGGTCACGGTGCCGAGGAACTCGTGGCCGAGGCGCTGGCCGGGCCGGCGCGGCGATTCGCCGCGGTAAGCCCACAGGTCGGTGCCGCACACGCAGGAGCGCAGGACCTGGACGACGGCGTCGCCGGGTTCGCTGAGGCGGGCATCGGGGACGTTCTCGACGCGGACGTCGTAGGGACCGTGAATGATCGCGGCGCGCATGGTGGGTCCTTAGTTGTTGGTGGGCCGGTCGGCGGTCAGGGTGGTGAGGTCGAAGCGGGCGACGGGCCGGTCTCCGGCGCCGGTGACGACCGCGTGCCAGCGGACCTCGCCGCGCCCGGTGCCGGGGCGCGGGGTGATGCGGACGGCAGTCATGGTGACGCTGAGCGGGGTGCCGGGGCGGACGGGCGCGAGGAAGCGGAGGTTGTCAAGGCCGAGGTTGGCGAGCACGGGCCCGGGTTCGGGCGGGACGAGCATCCCGGTCGCGAGCGCGGCGACCAGGTGGCCGTGGGCGATGATGCCGCGGAAGATCGGGTGATCGGCGGCGGCGGCCTCGTCGGTGTGCAGGTAGTAGTGGTCGCCGGTCAGTTCGGCGAAGGCGGCGATGTCCTCACGGGTGACGACGCGGGGCCCGGCCGTGGCGGTGTCGCCGAGGCGCAGGTCGCGCAGGTGCAGGCGGAGCGGGCTCGTACCGGGTGTGTCCGGCGGGCTTCCTGGCGTCCAGCGGTCGGTGGCGGCGGTCAGGTGGGCCGGGGTGCCGCCGACGGTGGTCGCGGTGAGGCGGGTACGCAGGCGGCCGGGGTGCTGCCCCTTGCCGGGCGCGAGTGCCGCGTCCGCGGCGGGTGAGGTCTCGGGGTCGATGAGGTGCAGGCGTTCGTGGGTCGGAGCCAGGGCACGGGCGAGGTCGCGGGCCTGGCCGGGGTCCGCTGTGACGATCCAGCTTCGGAGGCCGCCGGCGCCGAGGGCCAGCGCGCGGGCGATCTCGTCGGCGTCGCGGTACGGGACGAGTGCCAGGACGGGACCGAACGCCTCGACCCGGTGCAGGTCCTGGGCCTGTGCGTCGCCGGCGGCGAGGAGGACCGGCGGCAGGTATGCCCCGGGCCCGTACTCCTTCGCCGCGAACGCCACGTCCTCGGGCGTGCCGCACACCGTACGGGCCGCTCGGCGCAACCGTGCGAGCGCGGACAGCAGGCGGCGCCGGTGCGCGGCGTCCACCAGCGGGCCCAGGGCCGGGTCTCCGCACTCCCGGTCCGTGAACCGGAGTTCGCCCAGGGCCGACGACGTGGCCTGGCTGACGGCGTCCATCAGGGTCTCGGGAACGAAGGCACGGCGTACCGCCCGGCGGGTCTGGCCGTTGTGCGCGGACATGCCGGCCACGAGACGTTCCACGTACAGGTCGAGCGCCCGGCCGTGGTCCGCCGCGTCCATGCCCAGGACGGCGCAGTCGAGAATCCCGGCGGTGAACTCCGCGCGGGGCGGCATCGGCCGCCGCGCGAGCAGGGTGCGGAACCGCCCGGCCGTGGCGGCGGTGCCGTTGAACCGGAGCTGGTCGTGCGGGCCGAGATGGCCGGTCAGGTCGGCGGGACCGGTCACCAGTTGCAGGCAGCCCGGCGGGACGGCGTCGCATTCGCTGACGCGCCGTACCAGGTGGGCCGCCAGCTCCGCGGTACGGCGCGACGGCCGGACGATGCTCGGCACGCCGAGCACGAACGCGCCCGCGAAGCCGTCGAGCATCGTGCTCACGGGGTCGGCGAAGCCGCTGACGTGAACGGCGATTCCGGGCGGGGCGGCGGACAGGTGGGCCATGGGCGGCAGATGGGTGACGGGCTCGACGAGCAGGTTCCCGTCGCTGGTCGTCTCGCCCGCGAAGTGGCGGGTCACGGCGTCGGCGTGACCGAGCAATGCGTCCAGTCCCGCCCGGACGTCCTGTTCGGCATCGGCGGGCGAGCCGCCCAGGTGCCCGGCCAGAGTGACGAACTCCGCCTGGTACCGGGCCAGATGACGCGCCAGCAGCCTGGCGACCCGGGCGCGCTCCGCGAAGCCGAGGCCGCGCAGGGCGGGGATGCCGACCGTACGGGCGTGTGCCACGGCGGGGCCCGCGTCGACGCCGACCGCGGTGACCCGGTAGACCTCCTCTCCTGACACCGCGTGCCGCCGCGGTGTCCCGAGGTCCGTGGGCGTACGCCATCGGCCGCACAGGTAGTGCGGCACGAGCCCGGTCACAGCCGGCTCCCGGCAGACGAGGAGACCAGTACGGGCTCGGACGACGAGGCGTCGGGCCCGCCGGCCTGGGCGGTGCCCGCGGAGGTGAGCCCAGCGAGGGCCGCCGACCGGTAGACGGACGGTGTCACGGCGAAGGCCGCCTTGAAGGTCCGCTGGAAATGGCTGAGATCGCGGTAGCCGACCTGCACGCAGATGTCGGACAATGGCAGATCCGTTTTCAGCAGCAGCGTCTGGGCGCGCTGCATGCGCAGTTCGGTGACGAAGTCGATGAACCGGCGTCCGGTGTGCTTCTTGAAGGTCCGCGAGAAGTGGTACCTGCTCATGTGCGCGACGTGGGCCGCGGACTCGAGGGTCAGGTCGTTGTCGGCGAAGTTCTCGGTGATGTACGAAACGGCGGCCGCCACGTGCACGGCGGCGGCGTGGTCGTGGCCTTTCGGCGGGTGGGCGGTCGTGAGCGGGACGTCCTCCCGCAGCCGGGCGGCGAACCACAGCAGTTCGTCGACGAACGCCCGGGCACCGTCGCGCGGCTGTCCCAGGCCGAGCGGCGGCTGCTCATGAACCGGCAGGTGCAGGGCCCTCGGAATGGCCACCGCCCCCAGCGCGGCCAGCACGACGCGGAGGTGGTCCACCGCGTGGCTGCTCTGCCCGACGCCGACCGACACGATGCCGACCGGCTTCCGGCGCAGGGCGCCGCCCGCGAGCCGGTCCAGGGCGAGCTGGACCTCTACCGAGCAGGATTCGTTGCGGACACCGGCCAGGAGAACCAGCCCGTGGGCGCGGCGCGCCCAGGTCCTCAGCGTGTCATCGGCCGCCGCGCCACGGCGGGACCGTCCGACCCAGAGCCAGCACGCGGGCCGCCCGGTCGCCTTGCCGATCACGTCGCGCAAGGCCGGGAGCACGGGGGCGAGTCCGGGTAATTCCGCGGGAACGTCACTGACGACAAGGACGGTGGGCGGGGCGCTGTGCGAAGGCGGCAAAGTCATGTGGTGACCTCCGGAATTCGTGTTTTGCGCAACCTGGATCGCGCAGAACCTGATCCTCAAGCTATGGGGACCTGATTCAGCTGGGCATAAGGCACACCGCCTTCCGATGCGGAACGCTCCATGACCCGTCCACTATCGACTTGACGTGTTCGCGGCTCATCCGTGTCGGGTCATGGTTGCGTCACGGTCGCCCCCACCGGGTAAGGGGCGTTGAGGGGCAGTCAATACGGCAGGGGGTTTCCTCGGCGTTTGCGCCACCGGAAACGGTGATCCTTTCAGTGCAGCTTCCAGTGAACGTTTCTCAACCTCCTGGACGCATGCCCTGATCACAGCATGATCGCGATGCTGGTGTTCGGCCGTTGACGCAACGAAGCTCCTGGTAGACGGATTGATCACCACAATCCTCACCGTCACAACCAGGAGCTTCCGGTGCTGTTCTATCGTGCCGCCGTCGATTTGTCGCATCAGACCCTGAACTACGTCGCCGGGGTGATCCGGCGCCACCGTAGGTCCATGAGGTCGCTCTGGCGGCGGCTGAACCCCGGCCAGCAGGCCCTGCTCGTCCTAGTCCACCTGCGCAAAGCTGAGACGTTCACCGAACTCGGCGCGGGGTTCGGGGTGTCCACCGCGACCGCGTGGCGGTACGTGGAGGAGACGGTGGCGCTCCTGTCAGCGCGTTCTCCCAAGCTCACGGCGGTGTTGCGGAAGGCCAAGCGGGACGGGCTGCACTACCTGGTGCTGGATGGCACGCTGATCCGCACCGATCGGATCAAGGCCGACCGGCCGTACTTCTCCGGCAAGCACCGAATCCTCCGCGAGCTGGATCAGGCCGGGATCATCACCCTCGCGGGCAAGGCGTACCAAGGCGCCGAGGGTCCGCTCGTCACCCCGTACAAGGGCAAGAACAAGCCTGAGTCCCAGCAACAGGCCAACCGCTCCCACGCCAGGCTCCGCGGCCCCGGCGAACGCGCCAACGCCCAGCTGAAGGGCTGGAAGATCCTCCGCAAGCTACGCTGCAGCCCTTCCAAGGCCGGCCATCTGTGCAAGGCCATCGCCGTCCTTCAAAACCACCGTGTCGCACAGGCAGCCTGAGGTTGAAAGGAACCGCTGATCGTGCAGGTTAAGATCACCATTCACCGAGTGCGGCGGGGTGCCTCGGAGTTCCGGGTGATCCGCCCGGCCAAGCCTTTGGCCAATGGGGCACTCTACGACACCGGCAGTCAGTATCACATGTATGTGGACCGGACGGATGGCCGACGGATCGGCGCATTGTGGCTGCTCGCAGCCCGATCGCCACGCTCTCTGGTCTACCTGCCGATGCGCGCCACTCCGGCCGCCCCTGGGATCAACCCCGACTGGGACAAGGAGGAGAGGTGCCCGGACCGGCCGCTTGATCTCGTGCTGGCCCACCACTCGCTGCAGTTCCCGCCCTCCCGCTGGAAGCAGGTACGAAAGCGGATCATCGCTGGAAGCCCTCCAGGCGAAATACGGACAGCAAGTGTGCCGGACACCGACCTACCCGCTGACGAGGAGATCGACTACCGGGCCCTGAACTACCAAGAGAACAAGGACACACTCCACCAGCGCGTGCACGCCGAGACGCTGTTTCTGACCGGCAGCACTGCGGCGTTTCGGCAGCCGGCCCGTCACTTTTTCGCCGTAGCTAAGGAAGGGCCACCCGCTGCCGCGACCTCGCTGTACATCCCGGGCGCCTGCAACTATCACGTCTGCCGGCTGTTCTACTGGCCGAATCTGGATCCAGGCGGCGGGCAGGACATCCACCTGGAGTACGCCCCACGGTGGACGGTCTGACAAAACCCATGACCTGCGACTTCAGGTTGGAAACCCTCATTCATCGCTATTGCGCTGTACATCCTTGCGAAGGAAAACCTCGATCTCTCCAGCGCCCTCAGCATCAACGAGGCGCAGCAGTCGCTGAGGTCCAGCCCAAGTGAAATCGTGAAGAAGTTCACCGATGCCGAGAAGTCGAAGACCTGGGTTAGTATAGTTTCCCCGTTTACTGCGTGATATCGGCCGCCGTTTCTTTTCAGACTGTGAAGCGATCGGAGCCGTGAACATGGTAGCTCGTCGTACGAAGTCCTGGCTCCGGCACGGGGTATCTTTTGGTATTGCCCTCTCCGTGGTCACCAGCCTAGAGGTGGGCCTAGCTGTCCTGGGGGTGGACGCGGCAGACAAGATTGCATCCGTTGTGGGAATAGCAGCCGGAGTGGCTGGATTGCTGACATCGCTATTGTCGGTGACAACGCTGAAAAATGATACCGCCGCAATCAAGATGATGACGGTGGATAGCAAGAGTAAGGCCCATCACTCCTGTTCTCGCCCGTTACCTTGGTGCGGCGGGGCCTGCGGATTTCGGGGACCGGTTGCTCGGAGCACTGACCGCTCGCGCGGGCCCGGCGCCCAGCAGGCCGCCGGCGGTGGCGAACGCGGCCATGCTGAGCAGTCGGCGGCTGCTGAGCTGGTACACGACGACGGCGATATGGACGGGACCCTCTCGGGACGGAGGAGGGCGGCACATGGTGGACTATGGGGTCATGTCGCTTGGCTAAGGCCACGCGTGCGTTATCGATAACACAAGCGTCTAGATGCTTCCGGAGCGTGTCAAGGACCGGCCGTACTGGCTGCTGATGGAGCCGAAAGGACTGCGGCCAATCGAGGCTCAAGTGGTGCGGAGGCTGGGACCTGACTCCTCTCGCCGGTCGGAGACCGGTGGCCGTCCACGGGTCGGCGTTGATGAAACGTTCATCGCTGCCATCCGCGGCAGGCCACCGCGAAGGTGCAGTGTCGGGGCCTGCTCTTCGTGAGGAGAAAGGACTGAGGTCACCAGAGGAGCGGTGAAACTTTCGGGTGGACCTTGACATGTTTCGTTCAAGTTTCCACACTGAGTCCCCGAGCGGGCTGCCTTCTGCCGAGGTCGGTGGTGACAGCGGGAGCGCCGCCCGTGACGCGGTCCGGACGGCAGGCCGCGTGCTGATCCGCGCGGATTCTCGGAACCCTCTCCTTCGCATCCCCTAGTGGAGGCTCAGGCATGGGCGAAAAACCCATACTCACATCGGGCGCCCGGACGTTGCTCGCCGGCGCGCTCGGCGTGCTCACCGCACTGACGGTGACCACGCCCGCAAGCGCCGCCGCGAGCACATTGGGCGCGGCGGCGGCGCAGAGCGGGCGCTATTTCGGCGCTGCGGTGGCGGCCGGTCATCTCGGCGAGTCGGCGTATGTGACGACCTGGGACAGGGAGTTCAATGGGGTCACCGCCGAGAACGAGATGAAGTGGGGCCCCATCGAACCCTCCCGTGGCTCGTTCAACTGGGGCCCGGCCGACCAGATCGTCAACCATGCGGTCAGCAAGGGCATGAAGATCCGCGGTCACACCCTCGTCTGGCACTCCCAACTACCTGGATGGGTGAACGGCAACATGTCGGCCGCCGACCTGCGCTCGGCGATGACCAATCACATCAACCAGGTGATGGGCCACTACAAGGGCAAGATCTACGCCTGGGACGTGGTCAACGAGGCCTTCGCCGACGGTGGCGCGGTAGGGACGCTGCGCAGCTCGGTGTTCACCCAGAAGCTCGGCAACGGCTTCATCGAAGAGGCATTCCGCGCCGCACGCGCCGCCGACCCTAACGTCAAGCTCTGCTACAACGACTACAACATCGACGACGCCAACGCCAGCAAGACCCGCGGCGTCTACAACATGGTCCGCGACTTCAAGGCCCGCGGCGTCCCCATCGACTGCGTGGGCCTGCAGTCGCACTTCGGGAACCCGCCGTCCAACTACCAGCAGAACATCGCCCAGTTCGCCGCGCTCGGCGTGGACGTGCAGATCACCGAGCTGGACGTCGGCGGCTCCGGCTCGGCACAGGCCGACGCCTACCGCCGTGTCACCCAGGCGTGCATGGCCGTTTCCCGCTGTACCGGCATCACCGTCTGGGGCATCACCGACAAATACTCATGGCGCAGCGGCGACACGCCCCTGCTCTTCGACGGCAACTACAACAAGAAACCCGCCTACGACGCTGTCCTCAACGCCCTCAACGGCGGCTCCACCCCGCCTCCCACAGGCGGCGGCACGATCAAGAGCACGTCTTCCGGCAGGTGCCTGGACGTTTCCAACGCCTCCCAGTCCAACGGCGCCCAGGCCCAGATCTGGGACTGCAACGGTCAGAGCAACCAGCAGTGGACCTCCACCAGCTCGGGTGAGCTGCGGGTCTACGGCAACAAGTGCCTGGACGTCAACGGCGGAGGCACTGCGGACGGCACCAGCGTGATCATCTGGGACTGCAACGGCCAACCGAACCAGCAATGGCGCTTCAACTCCGACGGCACCGTCGTCGCGGTCGGAGCGAACAAGTGCCTTGACGTCAACGGCGCGGGCACAGCCAACGGGACCAAGGTGCAGATCTACTCCTGCTGGGGCGGATCCAACCAGCAGTGGACCCGTAGCTGACCGAACTTGTGAGAGCCGGTTCGCGGAAACTTGCGCGGACCGGCTTCTCCGCCGCCAAGGACCTGGGCATTTCCGTTCCCGGCCAGTTGTCGGTCACCGGTTCGACGACACGCCGCAGACCCAGTGGACCATGCCCCGGGCGCCGTCCGCCCGGGTCCGCGCCCGGGTGGACGGCGTGATCAGCCGAGCGTGAAGAGGAACGCGTTGCCGGGCCGGTCCGTGAAGCCGGGGGCGGCCAGGCCGATTTCGGCCAAGGCCGCGCCGGTCAGCCGCAGTTCGCCGGCCTTGGCCCAGTCAGGCCAGTGCTGCTCGGGGCCGGAGATCTCGCCGGGGATCGCGCGGACGACGTACTCGGCGCTCATGTTCAGCCCTGGCAGCCGCATGGGTGCGGGCCGCTGCGCGACCGAGGTCTCCAGCTGGACGTAGGCGAACAGGGCCCGGCGCCGGTCGGGCGCGATCACGCCGTGCACCCATGCGGCCGGGTCGGGATGGTCCACCCGCACGACGTCCCCCGCGTGCAGCAGCGGGCGCAGCTCCTTGTACAGGGCGATCCACTCCGCCAGCGCGGCCCGGTCGGCGGCCGTCCAGGCGGTGATGTCCGACTCGATCCCAGCGTGGCCGAACAGCGCCGTGGCGCAGCGGAACCCGAGGCTCGTGGTCCGGCCGCTGAGGTGGGCGCGGGCGGAGCCGACGTGCGTCCCGATCAGCTCGTACGGGACCAGCAGGCTGGTCCAGCGCTGGATGGCCTGCCGCTCGACGGGATCGATGTTGTCCGAGGCCCAGATCCGGTCGGTCCGCTCCAGGATGCCGAGATCCACGCGGCCGCCGCCGGACGAGCAGGATTCGATCTCGAGAGCGGGGTGCCGCGCACGCAGCTCGTCGAGGAGGCGGTAGACGGCCGACGTCTGCGCGTGCGTGCCCGGCCGCCCGTCGTGCACGGGTTCGGCCAGGTCCCTGTTGTGATCCCATTTGATGTAGTCGATCCCGTACTCGGCGACCAGGGAGCTGATCCGGCCGAGCAGGTACGCGTACGTCTCCGGCCTGGCCACGTCGAGGACGTGCTGATTGCGCTGCGGCCGCGGCAGGCGGCGCGAGTCCGCGAGCAGCCAGCCGGGATGCTCGCGGATCAGATCCGAGTGCGGATTGGCCATTTCCGGCTCGAACCAGAGCCCGAACTGCATCCCGTGCTCGCGAACGCGCCGTACCAGCGGGTGCAGGCCGTGCGGCCACACATCCGCGTCCACGTACCAGTCGCCCAGGCCCGCGTCGTCGCTGCGGCGGTGGCGGAACCAGCCGTCGTCCACGACGAAGCGCTCCACGCCTGCGGCGGCCGCGGCGTCGGCGAGCGCCAGCAGCTTGTCCTCGTCGTGGTCGAAGTAGACGGCCTCCCAGATGTTCAGCGTCACCGGCCGGGCCGTCGCGGGATGGGTGTCGCGGGCGCGGATCATGGCGTGCAGGCGGTGGCTGAGGCCGTCGAGCCCGGCCGCTGACGTGGCGAAGTACACCCACGGGGTGCGGTACGACTCGCCCTCGCCGAGCCGGATCTCCCCGGGCGTGAGGAGCTCGCCGCCGCCGAGCACGGCGGCACCGTCGGGGAGCCGCTCGGCGTAGTGGACGTGGTCGCCGCTCCAGGCGGTGTGCACGGCCCACACTTGACCGCTGCCGAAGCCGAACCCGTCGGTGCCCGTGATAAGAGGGCCGGCATCGAATCCGGTCCTGCCCCGGCGGTTCTCGCGCGACCACACGCCCTGCCGCAGCGACGCGCGCTGGGGCGAACGTTCCCGTGCCCAGCGGCCCGCGAAGTCGAGCACCTCCGTGGCGTGCGCGGGCACCGGCAGCAGGCACGCCAGCCGGTCCAGCACGTAGGGGCGCGGGGCCGTGTTCACCAGCTCGTGCCGCATCCGTATCACACCTTGGGGGGTCAGCTCGATCTCCATGCCCAGCTCGAGCCCGGCCAGGGGATCGGCGGCGCGGACCGCGACGGTGCCGCCGGCGCCTGCCCGTACGGTCACCTTAGCGGGCTGGGACACTTCGAACCTCGCCGGCTCCCAGGAGCCGTCGCGGTGTCCGTCCAGCACGGGACGGCCGAACCAGCCGTCGCCCTGGCTCGGCAGCAGCGCCTGTCCCTCCGCGGCGGGCAGCGCTGAGATAGGCCCTGGGTCGGCGCCCCAATGCAGCACGCGCGGCAGAGCGGGACCCGCGACATCGAGGATGAGGCCGGTCCCGCTTGCCGACAAGGTGACGAGAGGGGTGTGTGTCATTCAGATCTCCAGCAGGAACGTGTCGAGGCGCAGTTCGCCATGGAGGACGAGGTAGAGGTCGTACACCCCGGAGGGGGCGTCCAGGTCCGCCGTGGCCGCGTCCCAGGCGTACCTGCCACCGGTCGAGGCGACGTCGAGCACGCCGAGGAGGGGCCCGGCGAACGGGTCGTCCCGGCGCACCTCGATACGCGCGTTCCCGGCGCTCGCGCGCGATACCCGCGCCCTCAGCCGTGCGGCGCCACCGGCCAGGTCCGCGTCCCGGATCACGATCCAGCCCGGGACCTCGTCGACGGTGGTCACGCAGTCGCCCTCGGCGGGGTTCGTGTCGGCGAGCGTCACCCCTTCGTAGTCGTCGAAGTCCACGGCTCTGACCGGGATGCCCACGACCGGGCGCGCGCGTGCCGGTTCGCCGGGGACGACCAGCCGGGCGGTGGCCTGGATCGCGGTGCAGGAGCGGCCGATCAGCAGGTCGTACGCGCCGGGGCGGACCCTGAGGCCCTGGGCGGCGACATCCCAGTGCGCGAGGCCCGCCATCGCGAACCGCAGCAGCACGGTGCGGGTTTGGCCGGGGGCCAAGGTCACGCGCTCGAACGCCTGGAGCCGGAGTGGCCACGGCCCGGCCGGATCGTCGAGCCTGGCGTAGAGCTGGACCACCTCCAGTCCGGGACGGTCGCCGGTATTGGTGACCTCCACGTTCACCTGGACGGTCTCGCCCTGGTCGGCGAGGGCCGCGGCGCCATAGGCGAAGCTGGTGTAGGTCAGCCCGTGCCCGAAGGGATAGAGGACGTCGCCCTGGAAGTACTGGTAGGTGTGCCCGGCCTTGATGATGTCGTAGTCGAGGATGTCCGGCAGGTCCGCGTCGGAGCGGTACCAGGTCTGCGGGAGCCGGCCGGTGGGGGCGTATGTGCCGAGCAGCACGTCGGCAAGCGCGTGCCCGGTCTCCTGCCCGGCGTGGCTGGTCCACAGGACCGCCGGGATCGAGGTGCTCACCGCGTACGGGTAGCTGCTCATCAGGACCAGCACGGAGCGGGGATGGGCCGCGGCGGCGCACACCAGCCGCTCCTGCGCCGGCGGCAGCGCCAGCGTGGTGCGGTCCTGCGTCTCGCGGCCGTTGATGTGCGGATCGTTGCCGGCGACCACCACGACGGCGTCCGCGTCCCGCATCAGCTCCTCGGCCCGCTCCACCCCGTCCCGTACCAGGTCCACGGCGAAATGTTCGGCGTCCCCAGGATCGGCGGCCGAAGCGGTCAGGGCGCCGGTCTCCGGGTCGATCGCGGCGAACAGTCCGGTGTGCGCGTGGCGCAACAGCACCGTCCCGTCGTCCTGCCCGTCGAGATGGAAGGTCTCCTGGACGAACCAGCCGCCGGGCTGTTCCGCGGCGGCCACCAGGAGCCCGCCGTCCCGGGCCGTCACGAACCGGCCGGCGCTGACGGCGCGCAGTGTGCGGACGCCGTCGCCCCAGTCGAACACGTCGAACTGCTCGGCGGCCGGCTCCGCGGCACAGGTCAGGACGGCATCGGGGGAGAGGGTGACGTACCGTCCCGCGCCGACGGCGCGCAGGCTGATCCGATCGGCGCCGTTCGTGGTGCGTACGCTTCCGCCGTGCGACTCCAGCGCCTCCCTCAGGCCCTGGGCCACCGAGACGCGGTAGGGGAGCTCGCCGCTGTACCAGTCGGTGCGCAGGTCCTCGGCGAAGGGCCCGATCACGGCCACCCGGAGGCCGGACGTGGCCAGAGGGAGCACGGCGTCGTCGTTCTTCAAGAGCACGACCTGCTCGCGGGCCGCCTGCCTGGCGAGCTCGGCGTGTTCGGGCGCGCACAGCGCCGACTCCGGGATGGCGGCGTGGGGGTCGAGATCCGGGTCGAACTCGCCGGTGCGGAACCGCAGCGCGAGAACTCTGCTCACGGCCCGGTCCACGTCTTCCTCGGTGAGCAGGCCGCGGTCCAGCGCCTCGGTGACGCGGGCGAGGGTGATCGCCTCCTCGACGGGCTCGGTGAGGCTGTCCACCCCGGCGCGGATCGCCGCCGCGTGCCCTGACGGATGGTCCGGGAAGTAGCGCTGGGAGTCCGCGAGGTTCCCGACCGCCCCCGCGTCGCTCACGACGACGAGGTCGTCGCCTCCCCACTGTCGCAGCGCGGCGAGGTAAGGGCTGACGTGGTTCGGGCGTCCGTTGACGAGGTTGTACGAGGGCATGACCCCGTCCACGACGCCCGCCTGGATCACGTCACGGAACACCTTCAGGTCGTACTCGTGCAGCACCCTCGGCCTGAGCGCCGATGACGTCAGGTCGCGGGCGTTCTCGTTGTTGTAGGCAAGGAAGTGCTTCAGCGTGGGCGCCGTGCGGACGTAGCGCGGGTCGGTGCCGCGCAGCCCGCGGCAGTAGGCGACGGCGTGCGCGGTGGTCAGCAGCACGTCCTCGGAGTAACCCTCCTCGTTGCGGCCCCAGCGTGGATCGCGTAGCAGGTTCACCACCGGCGCCCACACGTTGAGGCTCACCGTGGGGTCCTTGACGTGCAGGGCGCGCACCTCGATGCCGGTCGCCTCGCCGACCGCTTCGACGATCGCCGGGTTCCAGGTCGCGCCCAGCCCGACGGCCTGCGGGAAGACGGTGGCGGGCCCCAGCCAGGCGGCGCCGTGCAGGGCCTCGGTGCCGGTCCGGAAGGAGCGCAGGCCGAGGCGTGGCACGGCGGGGGCGTGTGCATGGATCATGGCGACCTTCTCGCCCAGGGTCAGGCGGCCGAGCAGGTCGGCGACGCGTCGCGGTAGGGGCAGTCCGGCGTTGAGGAACTCCATGCCGGGCGGTTCAGCGGCCACGCCGAGGTCCTTTCCTGTGCTGGTCATCATTGGTGAAGCGCTACAACAATCGCTGGAACGCCGACTCCGGGTCAAGTTCCCAGGACTGGTGGAAAAGTCCACGTCACCTTTTTGCCGCGGCCCTCTTGTGAGGATGTTTTCCATGGCGTAACTTCACCGCAACAGTGAAGCGCTTCAAGCGCGGATTCTCCTCTACTGTCACGTCGGCCATGCCGTGGTCTCCTTCCGGCACGGCCGGGGTTCCGTCCCCTTCAGCAGAGAGGCCCGAACACGATGGACGCCCACCCCTCAGCGCTCAACCGGAGATCGTTCCTTTCCCTCGCCGCGCTCGGCGCGGGCGCGGTCCTGGGCTCCCCACTGCTGGCCGCTTGCGGCGGGCAGCAGCGCCCGGCCGCCGCCGGCGGGGGGCTGACCCCCAGAGACAAGCTCCAGCAGGTCCTGCCGAGCTACGTGCCCGGAAGCCTGGTCAAGCCGGACATCCCCAGCGTCACAGCCGCGACCGGCGCCGTCACCGATCCGGTCTTCTTCAAGTACCCGGACAACCCGGTGGCCACCGTTTCCGGTGTCCCCGGAAAGGGCGGGACGTACACCACGATGACGCCGCTGTGGGGCGCCATCCCTCCCACGGACGGCAACTCCTACATCGACGCGGTCAACAAGGCCCTCGGCGTGAACTTCACGATGCACATCACGGACGCCACGTCCTATGCGCAGGTGCTGGCACCGCTGTTCGCCGCCGACAAGCTCCCGGACTGGATCATGATCCCGGGCTGGGAGACCGGGAAGCTGAACTTCGGGTCCGCGGTCGCCAAGTTCACCGATCTCGGTCCCTATCTGTCGGGCGACAAGATCAAGGCCTATCCCAACCTGGCGGCCATCCCCACCGGCGCCTGGGCCGCGGGCGTCTGGAACGGCAAGCTCTACGGCATCCCCATCAGCCCCGGCGGCGCGATCATCGCCGGGACCATCTTCTACCGCAAGGACATCTTCGACGAGAAGGGAATCTCCGCGGACGGCATCCGGACGCCCGCCGATCTGATGGGCCTGGGCAAGGAGCTCACCGATGAGAAGGCCGGGAGGTGGGCCTTCGACGACATCTTCGGCGGCGGCGCCGCCTATCTCGGGCAGGTCTTCGGCGTCCGGCCCGAGTGGGGTCTCGACGGCTCGGGCAAGCTCATCCACAAGTACGAGCAGCCGCAGATGGTGGAGGCGCTCAACTGGTTCGTCTCCCTCGTCAAGGCCGGGTACGTGCACCCTGACGCCGTCGCGGGCAACAGCGGCGACAGCAAGCAGCGGTTCTGGAGCGGGAAGGTGGCCATCCAGGCCGACGGCATGGGCGCCTGGCTCGGCGACGACATCACGTCTGGCAAGGCCGCCAATCCCAGCTACAACCGGCAGGCTTTCAAGCTGTTGTCGCCGGACGCGAACACCACTCCGAGCGTCCCGCTGGGCAACGCCGCGGCCATGTTCTCCTACCTCAATGCCAAGCTCAGCCCCGACCAGGTCAAGGAGTTGCTGGCGGTCGCGAACTACCTCGCCGCGCCGTACGGGAGCAAGGAGTTCCTCACCGCCAACTTCGGGGCGCAGGGCGTCACGTACACGATGAAGGACGGCACGCCGACGCTCACCGAGAAGGGCGGCAAGGAGGTGGCCGCCAGCTACATCTTCCTCGTTGGCAGCCCTCCCTACAGCTCCGGCGGCGGCGGCGAGCTGAACCAGCTGGCCAAGGAGAAGGCCGCATGGCAGGCCGACATGGTCAAGTACGCATACAAGCCGCTGTTCTACGGCATGAACATCGTCGACCCGCCGCAGTACGCCTCGATCGGCCAGGCGGTGGAGGACACGCTCACCGATGTCCGGCTCGGCCGCAAGCCCATCTCCGCCTACCAGGAGGCGGTTGCCGACTGGCGCAGGAACGGCGGTGACAAGCTGCGCGCCTTCCGTGAGGACATTCGCGCGAAGTACGGCGACGGCACGAAATGAGCCTCATCCGCGAATCCGTGCGCGAGGAACGCGCCCGCGCGAGCGGCACGCCCGCCCCCAGCGAGTCCGGGCGGCCGAGCGGGTGGCGCAGGTTCCGCCGAGACCGCTCGCTGCTGCTCATGATCCTGCCCGCCCTGGTGCTGACCGTCGTGTTCGCGTACGTGCCGATGCTCGGCGTGGTGACGGCCTTCCAGAGCTATGACATCTACTCGGGGTTCACCGGCAGTCCGTGGATCGGCTTGGACAACTTCCTGCAGTTGTTCCGGGACGAGCTCTTCTGGCGCTCCATGGAGAACACCCTGGTGATCAGCGCGGTCCAGCTGGTCCTGTACTTCCCGGTGCCCATCGCGCTGGCGCTGATCCTCAACTCGGTGCTGAGCGACAGGATCCGCTCCTTCATCCAGTCCGTGGTCTACCTTCCGCACTTCTTCTCCTGGGTCCTCGTCGTCACGCTCTTCCAGGAGATGCTCGGCGGCGCGGGCGCCATCAACACGCTGCTGCGCCGGTTCGGCATGCCGACCTGGGACATCATGACGAACCCGGACGCCTTCAAGTTCCTGGTGACGGCGCAGGCGGTCTGGAAGGAGGCCGGCTGGGGCATCATCGTCTTCCTCGCCGCGCTGGCGGCGATCTCGCCGGCGCTCTACGAGGCCGCCGCGGTCGACGGCGCCGGCCGGTGGCGGCGGATGTGGCACATCACGCTGCCGGGCATGCGCGGGGTCATCGTGCTCATGCTCGTGCTCCGGCTGGGCAGCGCCCTGTCGGTCGGCTTCGAGCAGATGCTCATCCAGCGGCAGGCGGTCGGTCGCGACGCGTCCGAGGTGCTCGACACGTTCGCCTACTTCTACGGCGTGGTCAACAACAACTTCGGGTTCGGCGCCGCAGCCGGGCTCTTCAAGGGAGTGCTCTCGTTGATTCTCATCATTGCCGCGAACAAGGTGGCGCACGCCTTCGGCGAGGACGGGCTGTACCGGCGATGACCGCACTGTCTCGCCCACGACGGCACACCCGCAGGCCGGTCTGGGAGGAACCGCCCACCCGCGCGGGCCAGGCGGGCAAGGGCCTGACCCTCGGGCTGGTGCTGGCCGCGATCCTGGTGCCGCTCTACGCTGTGGTGCTGACGAGTTTCTCCACCCAGGCGGCGATTAACCGGGCCGGCGGCCTGGTCCTGTTGCCGGACGAGCTGACCACCAGTGCCTATGGGCAGATCTTCGCCAACCGGCTGGTCACCCACGCGCTCTGGGTGAGCTGCGCGATCACTGTGGCAGGGACGCTGTTCTCCATGATCCTGACGGTTCTGTGCGCCTACGGCCTGTCCAGGCAGGGGTCGTGGGGGCACCGGCCTATCCTGATGACGTTCGTCGTCACCATGTTCTTCAGCGGTGGGATCATCCCCGGGTTCCTGCTGGTGTCGGCCCTGGGCGGTTACGACCAGTACTGGTCGCTGGTCCTGCCCGGCGCGGTCTCCGTGTTCAACATCCTGGTCATGCGCGCGTTCTTCGCCGCCACGTCGAGGGAGCTGATCGACGCGGCCGGCATCGACGGCGCCGGCCACTGGCGCACGCTGTGGTCGGTGGTGCTGCCGACCTCCCGGCCGGTTCTCGCGGTGATCTCGCTGTTCTACGCGGTGGGATACTGGAACTCGTTCTTCAACGCGATGTTGTTCCTGCCCGACAACGGGAAGTGGCCGCTGCAGATGGTCATCTACACCTATACGCTGCAGGGCACCGCCCTGCCAGGCACCGGGATCACCCAGACGGGGCAGTACCTGGGGCATCAGGAGGTCGCGCCGCTGTCGATCCAGATGGCCGTGGTGACGCTCACTCTCGTGCCGATCGTGCTCGCCTACCCCTTCGTGCAGCGGCATTTCGCCAAGGGCATGCTCCTGGGTGCGGTCAAGGGATGAGCATGGACGTACGATGTGAAGCGCTGCACCAGCGTGGTCCGATGGGGGGTGATGGTCCTGGTCACCCTGGCTGATGTGGCGCGGCGCGCGGGAGTCTCCCCAACCACCGTGTCATACGTGATCAACGGTAAGCGGAGCATCTCGGAGGCCACGCGGGAGCGGGTCGCCAAGGCGATCGCGGAGCTCGGCTACCATCCCCATCTCGGCGCCAAGGCTCTGGCGTCGCGCCGGTCGAACGTCATCGCCGTGACCGTGCCGCTTCAGGGGGACAAGCACGTTCCCCTGATCGCCGAGATCGTGATGGAGGTCGCCGTCACCGCGCGCCGGCACGGGCGCAACGTCCTTCTGCTGACCGGCACCGAGGTCGTCGACGACCTGCGCGGTGTCACGATGGGAGGCGCCGCCGACGCCGTCATCCTCATGGACGTCGAGCTCGAGGACCCCCGCGTCGAACAGGTCCGCGGCACGCAGGTGCCGTCCGTCCTGATGGGCCTGCCGGCCGACCCGTCCGGGCTCGTCTGCCTGGATCTGGACTGCGTGGGCAATGGCGCGGCCTGCGCGGACCACCTCGCCGACCTGGGGCACCACGAGGTGGTGCTGATCGGCGAGAGTGAGATCGTCTACCAGCGGCACAAGAGCTTCGCCGACCGCACCCTCGACGGGTTCATGCGCCGGGCGGCGGAACGCGGGATGAACGCCCACTTCCGGCCCTGCGAAGGCACGTTCGAGTCGACCGCGGGCACGCTCGCCCGTATCCTCGGTGAGCGTCCCGGCACCACCGGCTTCGTCGTGCTGCACCAGGCGGCGATTCCGCACGTGCTGAGCCTGCTGCCGCAACTGGGACGGGTGGTCCCCGAGGACGCGTCGGTGGTCGCCGTCTGCCCCGACCGGACGGCCGTTCAGACCTCCCCGCAGGTGACCAACGTCGCGGTGCCCGCCGCGCAGCTGGGCTCCCGGGCGGCCGAGTTGGCCGTGGCCCAATTGGAGGGCGAGACCGTCGAGGGCGTCACGTTGATCGGGCCGACGCTGACCGTCCGGGGCTCCTCGGCTCCCATGCGGGCCCCGAGAGCGTGACTGGGCGGTCTTCTCGGCCGTCCACGCGAGCACGGCGTTCCAGCCGTCGAGCCGGTTCGTCCAGAAGCGGTGGTGGACGATGCGGGAGCACCGGTCGCCGTAGCCGGTCACGTACGAGTAGTCCAGGGGATTGCGGCCGAACTCGTACGCCGTCGTCTCGAACACGCCGGCCGACCCGGAGCTGCGGCCGCCGTCATCAGGGGCCCTTCAGGCAGGCCGGACGACAACTGCCCACGGGGGAAACATGAGGGAGCCTTCAGGCGTTGGAGCACGCGCCGAGCACAGCGATCCGCATCAATGCGTAGTACCGGCGTGCTTTGGGGTACTCGCTGATGCTCCGTTTGTCCACCGGGGCGTCGTGTCTTCCCGCGGCTCGGCTCGGAGAACTCGGTGGGGGAATGTCGCCGAAACTACTCAATGGCGGGGTGAAAGTTTCGGCGACGCCCGTCGGCGCCTATGCCCCTGTACTGGCACCATGGTCGATCGGCTATCTGAAAGTTTCGGCCTGGCTCGCCGTGCAGGACCTCAGGTGAAAGTTTCACGGCCTCGCCCCCGCCGATCGACTGCGGCCTTGACAGGAAACGCCAGGTGAGCGCGCTCGGGCCCCGTCTCCTTCGAGACACCGCCGGCCCGGGGGCTCTTGACGTTACCTTTCGGTCTCGTATTTGCTCCGTGACGCCACCACTTCGCGCCGACCCCCGAAAGGAGTTCGACGAGCAAGCTGCTTGTTAGCGCTAACAAGTGGCGCCTGGCCGAGCGGCGCGCTGACGACCGCAGCCGAGCGAGATCCGCACAGGCACCACACCTGCGGTCCTCGCTTCACCGGGCCGCCGGCCGCTCCGTGGCCGCTCCCCGTCCCCTATCGGCCCGCGAGGGCGGCTCGGAGGGAGGGGCCGTCCGATGCGTCTCCGCCAGGTCGGCAGCCCCACAGAGAGGCCGAACACGTGAAGAGAAGGGCAGCGAATGAAACCGCGTCCTAGGGCGTATGCCACCATCGGAGCCGGCGTGGCGGCTCTGATCGCTGTCGTGGCCGCCGCACTGTCCATGTTCCTCACCGTTGCCCCCCGAGCGTCGGCGGCGGCCCTGACCGAAGTGACGAACTTCGGAGCCAACCCCGGCGGCCTGCGGATGTACCTCTACGTCCCCGACAGGGTGGCCCCCCGGCCCGGCGTGCTGGTGGCGATGCACGGCTGCAACGGCTGGGCCCCGGGCTTCCACCAGGGCACCGAGTTCGCCTCGCTCGCCGACCGGTACGGTTTCATCGTCATCTACCCGCAGGCGAACAAGAGCGCCAACGGCATGTCGAACTGCTTCGACGTGTGGTCGAACGAGGCCCTGCGCCACGGTGGCGGCAGTGATCCGGTGTCGATCGTCTCCATGACGGCCTACGTGCTGCAGCGCTACAACGGTGACCCGGAGCGGGTGTTCGCCACCGGCTTCTCCTCCGGCGCGATGGAGACCAACAACCTGCTCGCCACGTATCCGGACGTGTTCAAGGCCGGCGCGCCGTTCTCCGGAGTTCCTTACGGCTGCCTCGGGCCCGCCGGATGTGGGGACAAGACGCCGCAGCAGTGGGGCGACCTGGTCAGGAACGCCTACCCCGGCTACACCGGGCCCCGGCCGCGCGTGATGGCCTGGCACGGCACCGCCGACTCCGTGCTGCCGTACACGATGCTGCAGGAAGAGGTCGATCAGTGGACCAACGTGCACGGGCTGACCCAGACTCCGGCCTCCACTGACAGCCCGCAGTCCGGGTGGACTCGGCGAGTCTTCGGCTCCGGACAGGTCGAGGCGTACACCATCGCCGGCGCCGGCCACGATCTGCCGCACGCCGGGATGGCCGTCTACGCCATCCGCTTCTTCGGGCTGGACGGCGGCTCGTCCACTCCGACGTCGACCCCCACCGCGCCCGGCGATGGCGCCGGCCCGATCAGGGGGGTGGCCTCCGGGCGTTGCCTGGATGTTCCGAACGCCGCCACCGCGGATGGCACCGCGGTGCAGTTGTGGGACTGCAACGGGCGGGACAACCAGCAATGGACCGCCACTTCGGCCGGCGAGCTCAGGGTCTATGGCAACAAGTGCCTCGACGCGGCCGGGACCGGCAACGGTGCCAGGATCCAGATCTACTCCTGCCACGGCGGCGCCAACCAGAAGTGGCGCCTGAACTCCGACGGCTCCATCACCGGGGTCCAGTCCGGGCTGTGCCTGGATGCCGTGGGCCAGGGCACCGCCAACGGCACCCGGCTCCAGCTCTACACCTGCCACGGCGGCGCGAACCAGCGCTGGGCCCGTACCTGACGGACCACGGCCCGCAATCCGGAAGGTGGATCATGAAACCTCGGTTCGGCGTCTTGTCCGGGCGCGGTGCGCTTGCGATCATGGCGCTGCTCTGCTTCGTGACGATGATCCCTGGCACGGCCAGGGCGGACAACCCGATCGTCCAGACGATCTACACCGCCGACCCCGCTCCGCTGGTGTACAACGGCCGGGTGTACCTCTACACGGGACACGACGAAGACGGCTCGACGTACTTCACCATGAAGCAGTGGCGGGTCTGGTCGTCGGCGGACATGGTGAACTGGACCGACCACGGCTCGCCGATGAGCGTCGCCACCTTCACATGGGCGAGCGCGGACGCGTGGGCCGGCCAGGCCGTCTACAGGAACGGCAAGTTCTACTGGTACGTACCGGTGAAGGACCGGGCGAGCGGCCAGATGGCCATCGGCGTCGGGGTCTCGAACAGCCCCACCGGGCCCTTCACCGACGCCATCGGGCGCCCGCTGGTGAGGAACGGTGAGATCGACCCCACCGTCTTCATCGACGACAACGGGCAGGCCTATCTGTACTGGGGCAATCCCAACCTGTGGTACGTCAGGCTCAACCCGGACATGATCTCGTACTCGGGCAGTCCCACGCAGATCCCCCTCACCACCGCGGGCTTCGGCACCCGCACCGGCAACACGAGCCGACCAACCCTGTACGAGGAGGGACCCTGGGTCTACAAGCGCAACGGCCTGTACTACAACGTCTTCGCGGCGAAATGCTGCTCAGAGTTCATCGGTTACTCGACGGCCCCCGGCCCCACCGGGCCCTGGACCTACCGCGGGACGGTCATGCCCACGCAGGGCAGCAGCTTCACCAACCACCCCGGAATCATCGACTTCAACGGCGGGTCGTACTTCTTCTACCACAACGGCGCCCTGCCGGGTGGTGGCGGCTACACCCGCTCGGTCGCCGTGGAGAGATTCACCTACAACGCCGACGGCACCATCCCCACGATCAACATGACCACGACCGGAGCACCCCAGGTCGGCACGTTGAACCCCTACGTCCGCCAGGAGGCCGAGACGATCGCCTGGGAGTCCGGCGTGGAGACCGAGCCCTCCAGCGAGGGCGGCATGAACGTCGGCTGGATCGAGAACGGCGACCACATCAAGGTCAAGGGCGTCGCCTTCGGCTCCGGCGCGACGTCCTTCACCGCGCGGGTGGCCTCCGCGACCAGCGGCGGCCGGATCGAGCTCCACCTCGACGGCGTCAACGGCACGCTGGTGGGAACCTGCACCGTGCCGGGCACCGGCGGCTGGCAGACGTGGACGTCCGTCACCTGCCCGGTGAACGGCGCGACCGGCACCCATGACCTGTACTTCAAGTACACCGGCGGGAGCGGCAACCTCTTCAACGTCAACTGGTGGCAGTTCACCGGCGGGAACCTGCGTCCTGGAACGGCGCCACCCAGGACGTGACCGCCAAGCTCATCGACGGCAGGAGCCACACATCGAGTGTCCGTGCCGCGGTCACAATGCGGCACGGACGGCGCGAACGACGACGCCTTCCAGCGCGTACACCCCGCTCGGCAGCGGTGCCGGCGGTCGTGGCGCGGCGGCACCTGGCCCCGGCCGCGGGATCCGGCCCGTGTTTCTATCCCATGAACGGTCGGCCGAAAAGGTCTTGTTTCCGCAATCGTCATCGCTTACGTTTGCGCTGCAAACGTAACCGATAACGATTGCAACTTGTGAGGGCGGCATGGCCGAGGGCGGTGCGCCGGTGACGATGAGCGATGTCGCACGATTAGCGGGCGTCTCCACCGCGACCGTGTCGCGGGTGGTCAACGGGCGTTACGGCGTCAGCGCGAGCACCATCGCGCAGGTCCGCTCGGCCATCGAACGGCTCGGCTACGAGTCCAGCCTGGTGGCGACGAGCCTGCGGCGCAGCCGTACCAGCGTCCTGGGGCTGGTGACGCACAGCTTCCAGTCCTATACGGCCGAGGTGCTCAAGGGGGTCATGGACGCGCTGAGCCAGTCGGGGTTCGATCTGATCATCTACGCCAACAGCGACCTCTACGGGACGTACTCGGACGGCTGGGAGCAGCGGCACCTGGCCCGCCTGTCAGGCACGCTCACCGACGGGTGCATCGTGGTCACGCCCTCGGGCGAGGTGCGGAGCGGCACTCCGGTCGTGGTCATCGATCCGGCGAAGGGCTCGACGGCGCCGTCGGTGACGGCGGACAACTTCGCGGGCGCCACCGCGGTCGTCCAGCACCTCCTCGGCCTGGGGCATCGGCGCATCGGCTTCATCGCGGGCCGCGCCGGCCTGGAGTCCGCGTGGTCGCGCGAGGAAGGTTACCGCAGGGCGCTGAGCGAGGCCGGTGTTCCGATCGATCCGCAGCTGGTCGCAAGAGGGAGCTTCGATCCCGAGTCCGCGGCACCGCTCGCGCGGGCGCTGCTGGACAGGGCGGACCCTCCGACGGCGATCTTCGCGGCGAGCGACGGAATGGCGCTGAAAGCCATGGCGGTCGCGAAGGACCTGGGGCTCAGCGTGCCCGGCGACCTGTCGGTGGCCGGCTTCGACAACATCCCGGAGTCCGCGTTGACCGAGCCGGGGCTGACCACGGTGGACCAGTCGATGTACCGGCTCGGATACGAGGCCGCGCGCATGCTCAGGTCGCTGGTGTCCGGCGACTGGGAGGGCCCCGGTCAGATCGTGCTCCCGACCCGCCTGGTGGTTCGCGGCTCCACCGCGGCGCCGGGGAACCCCATGTGACCGTGACGCCACCCACAGGCACGGCGTCCCATCGCACCTGGCGTTCGCTGCAACGAACGCCAGGTGGGCAAGCTGACCCCACGACGGATGGAGGTGCGAACACCAACCACGAACTATCCACCGCATGAATCAGGCCGGCCAGTCGGACGTCAATCGTGGCCGGCCATTAAGGGAGTTTCGCATGCGTTCTTTACCTTATCACGGCAGGTCACGCCCCCATGGCGGGCGCCGGCTCGCGGCGGCGATCACCGCCGGGGTCATGGCGATCGCCGCGGTGTTGCTCGCGTCGCGGCCGGCGGCGGCGGATACGCCATGGCTGAGCATCTCCGAGGACGGCTACGCGTCCTTCAGCGTTCCGGTGGCCTCCATCGAGGCCAGTGTGGGCCCGGTGTCGCAGGTCGCCATCGAGGGGAACTTCGGCCCCTCTTTCACCTGGGCGGAGTTCGGTCTGACCCGACGGGGCGACGTCTGGTCAGGGGTTCTCGGCCCGCTCCGGCCCGGGCTGTACTCGTACCAGGTCACGGGCGATGACACCAAGGGTCTCAAGGATCCGACGAACAGCACCGGCGTGGCATCCAAGCCCCTTTGGAGCACCTTCTTCGTGCCGGGCGACGCGGCGCGCCTGCTGGCGGACGCGCCCCAGGGGCAGGGCGGCAAGGTCGAGACCCTGACCTACCGGGCCAAGCAGCAGGAGCGGTCAGCTCAGGTGTGGACGCCACCGGGATACGCGGCCAAGGGCCCGAAAGCCTACCCGGTGCTGTTCCTGCAGCCCGGCGACGGCGCAAGCGCCACCGACTGGCTCGACCTCGGCCGGGCCAAGCAGATCTTCGACAACCTGTCGCTCCAGAAGGCCATGGAGCCGATGGTGGTCGTGATCAGCGACGGTGACGGTCTGCAGGAGCTCCGGAAGGCGGTCGCCGACCGCTACCGCGTCCATCGTGACCCGGCGCACCAGGCGATCGCCGGTGTGGCCGAGGGCGGGACACGGGCGCTCCGCGCCGCTCTGGCGCACCCGGCCCAGTACGCCTACGCCGGCTCATTCTCCGGTCTCCTGACGGACGGCGCCGGCCGGACGGACGCGTACGCGAGCAACCGCCACGTCAAGCTGCTGCGCCTGTACACGGGGAATGTGACAGATCCCGCGTACAACGCGACCTACCGCCTGATGAAGGCGCTGGACCGCGCCCGGATCGCGTACGAATTCGACGGGGTCAACCCCGATGCCGGGGCGAACTGGAACGCCTGGCAGGAGAACCTCATCGATTTCGCCCCGCGGCTGTTCCGCAAGGTCTCGGATCACGGTCCGAGCGCCGGGCACGGGAAGCTGAAGGGCGAGTTCAATCCGCCGGCCCCCGGCACCACCCCGACGCCGTTCGTCACCGAGGACGGCTTTGTCACCTTCGAGACCACGACGGCGTTCACGGCGGCCGAGCGCGTCAAGGTGTGGGCGAACTGGGCGCCCAACGGGAGTTGGCTGCGCATCCCGCTGTCGCGTGCGGGCGACCGGTGGCGGGTGACCGTGGGGCCGCTCGGCCCATGGTTCTACTACTACCGGTGGATGGTGGACGGGGTCTCGGTCAAGGATGCCTCGAACCCGACGAAGGTGACCTCCGAGCCGACCTGGAGCACCTTCCTCGTCCGCGGGGACAGGGCACGCCTGCTCACGGACGTTCCCGCCGGACAGGGCGGAAAGGTCGAGAGCATGACGTACCGGAGCGGCGTGGCCAACCAGGACCGGACCGCCCTGGTCTGGACCCCGCCGGGATACGACCCGAAGCGCGCGCAGCCGTATCCCGTCTTCTACCTCCAGCACGGTGGCGGCCAGAGCTACACGGACTGGGTGGAGATGGGACGCGCCAAGCAGATCCTCGACCACCAGTTCCTCGACGGGGACCTGGTGCCGATGGTGGTCGTGATGGGCAACGGGAACGTCTCCGACTTCAACAAGGAACTGCTGGAGAACATCGTCCCGGCGGCCCGCGCCCGCTACCACGTCTCCGACGACCCGTCGCAGCAGGCCCTCGCCGGCCTGTCGATGGGTGGCGGGCAGGCGTTCGGCGTGCTCAAGGCCTTCCCCGGTCGGTTCGCCTACGTCGCGGCGTTCTCGGCTGGGTTCGGCAGTGCCGCCGGCGTCGACGCGGAGGCGATCAACAGCGGCACCAAGCTGTTGCGCCTGTACGTCGGCGACCAGACGGACTTCGTCCAGCCGTTCTTCATGACCTCCCTGACCACCTTGAACAACCTCGGTATCCGCTACGAGTTCGACGGGGTCACCCCTGGGCCGCACGGCTGGGACGTGTGGCAGAAGAACCTCATCGACCTGGCGCCACGCCTGTTCAAGCGCTAGGCAAGCCCCGTCCGCCCGGCCTTCGCCGCCGGACGCGGGCTGTGTCAGCGCTCACCTGAAGTCGGCCGGGACGGGGGCGCGGGTCGCGTCACCGGTGCCCCGTCCTGGCCGATCGCTCGGTCTCAACGGCGGCGCATGAACCTCCGTGCGCCCCGATCCCCAAGGGAACATGCCGATGAACAAGAAATGGCTCTCTGCTGCGGTGGCCATGCTCGCCGCCACGACCGCGCTGGCCGCCTGCTCCTCCGACGGGGGAGCGGGCACAAGCGCCGCGAGCGGCGGCGGCGCGAGCAACTGCACGAACACGATCCCCAAGAAGAACCTGCCGGTCGTGACCATGTGGGGCTGGTACCCCAACATGCAGCTCGTCGTCGACAACTTCAACAAGCAGAACGGCGAGGTGCAGATCTGCTGGACCAATGTCGGCCAGGGCGGTGACGAGTACGACAAGTTCCAGACGGCCATCTCGGCCGGCACCGGCGCACCCGACGTGATCATGATCGAGATGGACCGGATCCCGACCTTCCAGATCCAGAAGGCGCTCGTCGACATCAAGAAGTACGGCTTCGACGCCGTCAAGGCCGACTACAGCGAGGGTGCCTGGAAGGACGTCTCGGTCGGTGACGCGGTCTACGGCGTGCCGGTGGATGGTGGCCCGATGGCGATGATCTACCGGAAGGACATTTTCGAGAAGTACGACATCAAGCCGCCGAAGACGTGGGCCGAGTACGAGCAGGCGGCCCAGAAGGTGAAGGACGCGGGTGGCCCGGCGTTCGGCGACTTCGCCGCCAACGTGTCGGCCCTCATGATGGCGCTGCAGATCCAGAAGGGCGCGGCCCCGTTCACCTACAGTCCGGCGCAACAGAACTCCATCGGAGTCAAGCTGAACGACCAGGCCTCCAAGGACGTGCTCGACTACTGGGCGCGCCTGGCGAAGAAGGGGCTGGTCGGGACGCAGGACCAGTTCACCCCGGAGTACATCTCCGGCGTGATCAACGGTAAGTACGCGACGTACATCTCCGCGGCCTGGGCGCCCGGTTACCTCACCGGTGCCGGCGTCGGCAAGGGCAAGGACACGGGCAAGTTCGCGGTGGCGCCGCTCCCTCAATGGGATCCCGCCAATCCGGTGCAGGTGAACTGGGGTGGGTCTGCCTTCTCCGTGACGAGCCAGGCGAAGAACCCGGAGCTCGCGGCGAAGGTGGCGTACGGCTTCTACGCCGACAAGGAGTCGCTCACCCACGGCTGGACCAACCAGATCATCTTCCCGCTGAACCTGAAGGCGCTCAACGACCCCGAGTTCGTGAACCTGAAGGTCGGGTTCTTCGGCGGCCAGCAGGCGAACAAGGAGGTCTACGTCCCTGCGGCGAACGCCTACAAGGGCGTCACCTACAGCCCGTTCGGTCAGTACTACTTCGACGCCATGACCAAGCAGATCAGCGCGCTCATCGAGGGCTCCGTCACCGGCGCCCAGGCCGCCGACCGGCTTCAGGAGGACGTGGCGAAGTACGCCAAGGAGCAAGGCTTCACCGTTCAGTGACGGGAGGGGTGGGCCGTCTTCCATCCCGCCGGCCCACCCCTGATCCCTCGGCATCGACATCCCGGAGTCCAGGTTGACCCTCATGATCGACAAGCGTGTGCCAAGCACCCAGGAAAGGACGCGCAAAATACGTGGCAAGGTGCGCCTCCGTGAGCATGTGATGGGATGGCTCTTCGTCGGGCCATTCGGGATCGTCTTCCTGGCGTTGCTCATCGCGCCGCTCGCGTACGCGCTGTACCTGAGTCTTTTCCAGAAAAAGCTGATCGGCGGCACCAGCTTCGTCTTCCTCGACAATTATGTGAAGGCGTTCACCGACCCGAGCTTTCTTTCCGGGGCATGGTTCGTCATCCGCTTCTCGCTGGTCGCCATCCCTCTGCAGATCATCGTCGCGCTCGCGATGGCCCTGATCCTGGATGCCGTGACCTCTCTGTTCACCCGCTTCTCGCGCCTCATGATCTTCCTCCCCTACGCGATCCCCACGGTCATCGGAGCCGTCATGTGGGGATTTCTGTACAGCAAGAGCTTCGGGCCGCTCTCCGGCCTCTTCGATCTGTTCGGCGCCGCCCCGCCTGATTTCCTCAGCAGCAACCTGATCTTCTACGGTCTGGTCAACGTCGTCACCTGGCAGTGGGCCGGCTATTACATGATCATCCTGTATGCGGCGCTCCAGGGCATCGACCCGGCACTTTACGAGGCCGCCCGCATGGACGGCGCCGGCGCATGGCAGATCGCGCTGCGGATCAAGATCCCGCTGATCGCCCCCGCACTGCTGCTGATCCTGGTCTTCTCGCTCATCGGCACCCTGCAGTTCTTCAACGAACCGCAGATTCTGCGTTCCCTCGCGGCCGGCACGATCGGACCGGATTTCACCCCCAATATGTACGCATATCAGCAGGCGTTCGCACTCGCGAACTTCAACTACGGATCGGCGATCTCCTTCGCTCTCGGCGGGATCGTCTTCGTCGGCGTCTACGCCTTCCTGTTCTTCACCCGCAAGCGGAGGAGCTTTCTGTGACGAGCGACCGTTCCCGCGCCGGCGTCCGCCGCCGGCCACAACGCCACCTGCCCCTGCAGGTGCTCCTCGGCTTCCTGGTCGTGTACTTCCTCGTGCCGTTCTGGTGGGTCATCGTCAACAGCTCCAAGGACGCCCCCGGCCTGTTCGGCGGCGGCAACACCCTGTGGTTCGCCGACCGGATCGACTACTTCGGCAACCTCGAGCAACTGTTCACCTATGACAACGGCATCTACGGCAGGTGGATCCTCAACTCCACGCTGTACGCACTCGCGGGCGGCGTCGGCGCCACGGTCCTGGCCGTCATGGCCGGCTACGGATTCGCCAAATACCGATTCGCCGCCAGGCGCTTCAGCTTCTCACTCGTGCTCGGCGCGTTGATGGTGCCGGCGACGGCCCTGGTGATTCCCACCTTCATGATGTTCTCCGAGTTCGGCCTGACGAACACGGTCTGGGCGGTGATCCTCCCGTCACTGCTCAACCCGTTCGGCGTCTACTTGATGCATGTATACGCGCGCGACGCGGTCCCCGACGAGATCCTGGACGCGGCGCGGGCCGACGGTGCGGGTGAGGTGCGAACGTTCCTCCAGGTCGCCTTCCCCCTGATGCGACCCGCGGTGGTCACAGTGCTGCTCCTGTCCGCCGTGGCGTCCTGGAACAACTACTTCCTGCCTCTCGCCATGCTCTCCGACAACCGCCTCTTCCCCGTCACTGTCGGACTCGGCCTCTGGCAGGGAATCGCCTCGGCGAACAACGCAGGCAGCACCTCCCTCTGGAGCCTCATCGTCATGGGCGCGCTCGTGTCGGTCGTTCCCCTCGTCATCGCCTTCTTCACGCTTCAGCGGCACTGGCGCGGAGGGCTGTCCGTCGGCGGCCTGAGATAGGCCGGGGCGGTACACACCCGCCGCCACAGCTCAAGCAGCTTGTCGGTCCCAGCGGGCGAAAGGGGCAGAGGCCGAAAGATCCTCCTCTTGCCACTCCTAACGTATAGCGCACAGGGGGGCTTGCGGCAAGACCCGGGTCGTACCCCAGAATCGTCGGCCGAGGCCACAACCTGCGGAATGGGGGCACGACGTGGATGTGCGGTTGTCGACGTGTATGGGACGCGGTGACGTCGAACCAGTGATGGGGCGGAGCACGGCTGCATCGGAGGTAGCGCAGTGATCGAGCAGTACGTGTTGGGTCTCCAAGAGGTTGACGAGACGCGGGCCGCGGTCGTCGGCGGCAAGGGCGCGCACCTGGGGGAGCTGTCGCGGATCGAAGACATCCGGGTGCCGGCCGGCTTCTGCGTGACGACGGACGCCTTCCGGCGGATCATGGCGGAGGCGCCGTCGATCGACGATCGGCTCGATCAGCTCTCGCGCCTGAACCCGGATGACCGGGAGGCGATCCGCACGCTCAGCGCGGAGGTCCGCCAGACCATCGAAGGGATCGCCATCCCTGACGATCTAGCGGCGGCGATCACCCGCGCGCTCGCGCAGCTCGGCGAGCACGCCGCCTACGCCGTGCGATCCAGCGCGACGGCAGAGGACCTGCCGACCGCATCCTTCGCCGGCCAGCAGGACACCTACCTGAACGTTGTGGGTCCGGCGGCGATCCTCCAGCACGTCGGCCGGTGCTGGGCGTCGCTGTTCACCGAGCGGGCCGTGACCTACCGCCTGCGCAACGGCTTCGACCACCGGAAGGTCCGCATGGCCGTGGTCGTACAGCAGATGGTCTTCCCGCATGCGGCCGGCATCGTGTTCACGGCCGATCCCGTCACGGGCAACCGGAAGGTCGCCACCGTGGACGCCGGCTTCGGCCTGGGCGAGGCCCTGGTCTCCGGCCTGGTGAACCCCGACGTCTACAAGGTGCGAGACGGCGAGGTCGTCACCAAGGCGATTGCCGCCAAGAAGCGTGCCATCCACGCCTCGCCGGACGGCGGGACGCAGGTCCTGCCGATCGACCCGCAGCGGCAGGAGCAGCCGGCGCTGACGGATGCGCAGGTCGTGCGGCTCGTGCGGCTCGGCCGGCGGATCGAAGCGCACTTCGGCCGCCCGCAGGACATCGAATGGTGCCTGGTCGACGATGACTTCCAGATCGTGCAGAGCCGGCCGATCACCACGCTGTTCCCCATCCCCGCGGCCCACGACCGGGAGAACCACGTCTACCTGTCCGTTGGCCATCAGCAGATGATGACCGACCCCATGAAGCCCCTGGGGCTCTCCTTCTGGCAGCTGACGGCCATGGCGCCGATGCACGAAGCCGGTGGGAGGTTGTTCGTCGACGCCACCCGGCTACTGGCCTCGCCCGCGAGCCGCGCCGGCTTCCTGGAGATGGCGGGCAGGTCCGATCCGCTGACCAGGGACGCGCTGGAAACCCTCCTCGATCGTGGCGACTTCGTCCCGACGCTCCCGGACGGGGGTCCCGGCGGGCCGCCGGCCGGCGGCGCGTCCGCGCCGATCGAGACCGATCCGGCCATCGTCGCCGGGCTGATCGAGCGCAGCCAGGCGTCCATCGCCGCCCTGCGGCGCGACATCCGGACGAAGACCGGGCCGGCGCTGTTCGACTTCCTGCTGGAGGCCTTCCAGGAGCACAAGCGGGTCCTCAGCGATCCGCTGAGCATGCAGGCGATCATGGCGGGGATGGAGGCCACGTGGTGGCTCAACGACAAGCTGCAGGAGTGGCTGGGAGAGAAGAACGCGGCCGACACGCTCACGCTGTCCGCCCCCGGCAACGTCACGTCGGAGATGGGGCTGGCGCTGCTCGACGTCGCGGACGCGATCCGCCCGCATCCGGAGGTGGTGGCGTTCCTGCAGGACGTCGAGGACGAGGGCTTCCTGGACGAGCTGCCGAAGCTCGCGGGCGGGACCGAAGCGCGCGACGCCATCGAGGCCTACCTCGACCGGTACGGCATGCGCTGCGTCGGCGAGATCGACATCACGAGACCGCGTTGGAGCGAGCGCCCCACCACCCTCGTGCCCCTGATCCTCGACAACATCAAGCTCTTCGAGCCGGGTGCCGCCGAACGGCGCTTCGAGCACGGGCGGCAAGAGGCGAAGAAGAAGGAACAGGACGTGCTGTCACGCCTGCGGGCCCTTCCGGACGGGGAGCAGAAAGCCGACGAGGTCAAACGGATGATCGACCGGGTCCGGACCTTCATCGGCTACCGCGAGTACCCGAAGTACGGCATCATCAGCCGCTACTTCGTCTACAAGCAGGCCGTGCTGGAGGAGGCCGAGCGCCTCGTGCAGGCCGACGTGCTGTCCGAGAAGGAGGACATCTACTACCTCACGTTCCAGGAGCTCCACGACGTTGTGCGCACCAACCAGGTGGATCACCAGCTCATCCAGCGGCGCAAGGACGCGTTCCGGTCGTATCACGCGCTCACGACCCCCCGGGTGCTCACCTCGGACGGCGAGGTCTTCACCGGCGCGTACCGGCGCGACGACGTGCCGGCCGGCGCCCTGACCGGCTTGCCGGTCTCCGCCGGGACCGTCGAAGGGCGGGCCCGCGTCATCCTGGACGTGGCGCAGGCCGATCTCGAGGCCGGAGACATCCTGGTCACGCCATACACGGACCCCAGCTGGTCGCCCCTGTTCGTGGCGATCGCGGGCCTGGTGACGGAGGTGGGCGGCCTGATGACCCATGGCGCGGTGATCGCCAGGGAGTACGGCTTGCCCGCCGTCGTGGGCGTGGAGCAGGCCACCCGGCTGATCCGGGACGGGCAGCGGATCCGCGTGCACGGAACCGACGGGTACGTCGAGATCCTGCCTTGACCCACCGGGACGACCCACCCGGGCAGCACACCAGTACCGCCGCCGCCCGGTTGGGGGAGCGGCTCGGAGTGTGTCTGCCGGTCGGGCGAGCGGTTCTACGGCGTCGAGGAACACCTCGTTCCGAAGTCTCTTCAGGGCGCAGGCTCGAAGGGCTGACACCGCGGTGGTGATTCGCTCAGTCGGCGGAGCGCAAGAGCATTGCCTCCACCTCGGGACCGGCATCGGCCGTGCAGACGTACGTGGGTCTCCCGGTCGCCGGATCAACGTAGTAGAGAGTCGCGCGCTTGCCGCATCTTGCGCACCAGGCGTCAGGTCCGCCACCGAGTTCGGCCAGGCCGACCTTGATCTCTGGGATAACAAAAGCCATGCGGGAAGCGTAGATCGCCATGGTCAGGACTTCCGTGGTGACAGCGCGTCTTGCGGAATCCATGCCCGTAGATTGTTCGACACGGGAGGTGACGGGCCCGCCGGTGTGGTGCCGCCGGAGGCCCGGTTGAATGGCGAGTCGTTCGCGAACCTCCCCGGGCGCCAGTGGCGGTGATTCGGGATGCGGCCGAGCTGCGGATCGGCCTACCGGGCTCACAGCCCGGACCCCGACGGGGCTTCCACGTTCCGCCATACGAGTTGCGACCGGGGAGGGCACCCCTGAACCCCGAGACCAGCGGTGTTCTCGCGACCGGCGGGGAAGGCTCCGGTCGCCGCCCGCCGCCCGCCGCCCGCCGCCCGCCGCCCGCCGCCCGCCGCCTCTTCCAGCGGCCAGGCCCTATCACCCGTATTCGTCCCGCCGTCCGGGCTTGTCGATGACGAATCCCGTGATGCCTCGCGTCCGGCCTTACCCTCGCCCGGTTGCTCCCCTGGCTGCGATCACGCTGTCGGGTCGGATCTCGGCCGCGGTAACGGGCGCCCGGGCCGAAAGGATTCCTCATCGTGGGTTTCTATGTGCGTACCAGCCTCAGGGCTGGACCGTTCCGCTTCACCCTCAGCCAGGGCGGGCTGGGAGTCTCGGCCGGAATCGCAGGCCTCCGGGCGGGGATGAGCCCTCGCGGCAACGTCGTGCGCATGGGACGCGGCGTGATCTCCTACCGCACGACCGCGGCCGACCGTGACGTGGTCATGCACGATGTCGTCAGCCTGGTCCCGGCCCAGCCGAGCGACGTCGTCCAGCAGTTGCAGAAGGCCGCCAAACGCCGGCCGTACTGGCCGTTCGCCCTGGCCGCCCTGCTCGTCGCGGGGCTGGTGACAGGACGCTTCGGCCTGGTCATCGTCGCCGTCGGGCTGCCTTGCCTGATCTGGGTGGCGTTGCGCGATCGGGCGGCTCGCACGGTGGTCGTCATGTACGACGTGACCGACGAGGCCGCTTGGCGCTTCGATCACCTCGTGAACTCGATCACCGGCCTCCAGCGGGCCCACGGGTTCTGGCTGATCACCGCATCCGGCGCGATCACCAGCACCTATCAGTTCAAGGTGTACGCCGGCGCCTCAAGGCTGCTGCGCAGGCTGAACGCCTCGGCCCGGTTGGCGGGACCACGGATCCTGGTCACCAACGTCGCCGTCCCGACCCTGACCGCCGGCAGCCTGTCGGTGCACTTCCTCCCCGACCGGGTCCTGTTCCGTGACGGCCGCCACGTCGCCGACCTCGCCTATCAGCACCTCCAAGTCGCCGTGGAACAGGCACGCTTCATCGAAGAAGGCCCGGTGCCCCGCGATGGCACGGTCGTGGACTCCACCTGGCGCTACGTCAACGTCAAGGGCGGCCCCGACCGCCGTTTCAAGAACAACGCCCGCCTGCCCATCCTGCTGTACGGCAGGCTCATCCTCCGCAGCCACAGCGGTCTCAACCTCGTCTGGGACGCCTCACAGGCCCAGCTCGTCCACGCGGTGGCGAACGCCCTCCACCAGTCCATCGCCGCTCGCCCACCCGTGATCCACCCCTGACGAGCCCCGCCGTGCCCTGGTCAATCCAGAGCTTGGGGCGTGGCGTCCAGCGCTGAGAGCAAGGCCCCAGGCAGACTCCGATTGGGGCCGTCCGCTCTGTGTCGTTGGCCGAATGTCAGGGTTTGACCGCCAGGCCGCCGTAGGCCCAGGCGTGGCCTCCAGGGATCGGCTCCTGGTATTCATGCTCGTCCGGTCGCCATTCCACGACCTCGACCAGGCCCGGGTCGACGAACTGCCAGCCGTCGAAGAAGCGCAGTACCTCGTCGCGGGTGCGGGGCACCATCGAGGCTGTGCTGTTGTCATAGGGTTTGGTGAAGTCGTCACGACTCACCTGGGGGGCGAAGTCGAGCGTGATGTGCGACAGGAGCAGGTAACTGCCCGCGGGCACGGCGCCCTTCAACCGCTCGACCAGCTCGTACGGCCCCTCCCGGTCGGTGATGAAATGCAGGACACCGGCCAGGATGACGCCCACCGGGCGATCGAAGTCGAGTACGTCCTGCACCTCGGAGTGGGACAGTATGGTGTCCGGCTGCCGTAGGTCGGCCTCGATCACCGTGGTCGCCCCCGCAGGGGTTCCGGTCAACAGGGCGCGGCCATGTACGAGGACGATCGGATCGTTGTCGACGTACACCACCCGGGCGGCGGGGTTGACCTCCTGGGCTATCTCGTGGGTGTTGCCCTGGGTGGGGATGCCGGTGCCGATGTCGAGGTATTGGGCGATTCCCTTCTCAGCGGCCAGGTAGCGTACCGCGCGGCGCAGAAAGGCGCGGTGGGCGCGTACTCCCTCCCGTGTGCCCGGCGACAGCTTGATGAGCGCTTCGGCCGCTTCGCGGTCGGAGGCGAAGTTGTCCTTGCCGTTCAGCAGATAGTCGTAGATCCGCGCCGGATGCGGGATGTGCGGATTGATCCGCAGGGCGGCGCCCCCGGCGTCGGTCAGGTCTGACATGAATTTTCCCCGCCGTCTCTGTTCGTCATCGTGTCATCTTTCGATCACGTGCGACCGCCTCAACGTTACCGATAACACCAGGGGTTTGAGCGGTTTCGTCGACAAGGCGGCCTTTCTGACGCGGCGCCTGGCCGCAGGGTGTGGGTGAAGTCGTAGAGCAGGCGCATCGCTCCTGGCTCTCCGGCGACCAGGCGCCCGATTTCGCGAGGCATGCGGAGGACCACCGCAAGCCCGGCCACGATCCCGTACGCGGAGCCCCGCGCTGAACGTGGACAAGCCGTTCGCCCCACGCAACGACGCGCGAAGGCCGCTCAACGCGACGCCCGGTCGGGCTCGGCCACGGAGGAGACCTCCAAGACCTCATGGGCGTACGCCGCTTTCGGTGAAGAGATCAGGGTAAGGGTCTCCGCCGGCCTGAGATGAGAGGACAGCGATGATCACTTGCGTCGTCAACTACACCATCGATCCTTCGAAGATCGTGGCGTTCGAAGCGTTCGCGCGCCGCTGGATCGATTTGGTCAACCGGCATGGCGGCACACATCACGGATATTTCCTGCCCGCCGAGGGGGCCAGCGACAAGGCTCTCGCCCTTTTCAGCTTCCCCAGCCTCGCGACCTACGAACAGTATCGTCAGCTGTTCGGACGGGATCCCGAATTCATCGCCGCCGACAAGATCCGTGACGAAAGCGGCTGCGTCATACGCTACGAACGGACCTTCATGCGCCCTCTCCTTCCGGACGAGACTCCCTTGTGAGGACTCATCTGTTGGAACCGGCCGGGGCATGACATCGATCTCGTGCGCCCGGCCGTACATCAGCAACAGCATCTCCACCGGCACCGGGCCTGACCAGCTGGGTCCACAGGCGCACGGGCAGTGAGCCATGGAGTCTCAATCAACCCACTTATAACTTGGATAACGCCATTAACAAAGATCGTGTGCGCGCTCATCGGTTATAATGAATTATGGCTGTGCCAGGCCCGCATAGACAGAGGGCCGGAAATCTGCCAGCCGATATGACGGGCTTCGTTGGTCGGCGGCAGATGGTCGCCGACGCCAGACAGCTTATGTCTACGGCGCGGTTGCTGACGATCATCGGTCCTGGTGGGATCGGCAAGACCCGGCTGGCGTTGCGGGTGGCCACCGAAGTGCGGCGGGTCTTTCCGGACGGGGTCTGGTTCGTCGACCTGTCCGGGCTTTCTGATGCGGAACTCGTGGGCAGGGCGGTCGCCGTGGAGCTAGGGCTTCGCGACCAGTCGGATGGGCCGTCGATCGACGTTCTCTCGGATCATCTGGCGGACAGGCGCATTCTGCTCGTGCTGGATAACTGTGAGCACCTGCTTGATGCGGTCGCGATGCTGGCAACGAAGCTGCTGGGCCGGGCGGTCCGCCTGAAGATCGTGGCTACCAGCCGCCATCCACTGGGTGTCGAGGGCGAGCAGCTGCTGCCGGTACCGCCGTTGACCACGCCTGGCCCGGGCGAGCTCTCCTCAGCCGATTCTTTCGCCCGCTTTGAGGCTGTGACTCTCTTCGCGGATCGCGCGAGGGCCGCCCGTCCCACCTTCGCGATCGACCCGAGCAACTGCGAGCAGGTGGCGCTCATATGCCGGCGGCTCGCCGGCATACCGCTGGCCATCGAGCTGGCGGCGGCCCAAGTGCGGGTGCTGTCAGTCGAACAGATCTCGAACCGGCTGGGCGACTGCCTCGAACTGCCGACGCGTGGTCGTCTCGCGGTGGCGCCGCGCCAGCGGACGTTGCGTGCGTCCATCAACTGGAGCTTCGACCTGTGCTCGCCGCAAGAGCGGACAATGTGGGCCCGGTTGTCGGTGTTCGCGGGCGGTTTCGATCTGGAGGATGCCGAGCAGGTGTGTTCGGGCGAGGGGATCGAGCGACAGGATGTATTCGATCTTGTCGTGGCTTTGGTGGACAAGTCGGTCCTGCACCGGGACGAGCATCACTACGTCCAACTGGAGCCCATCCACGAGTACGGAGCCGAACTGCTGGCACAATCCGGCGACGAAGCCCGGCTGCGTCGGCGGCACCGGGACTGGTATCGGCAACAGGCGGCCCAGGCGGACGCGGCATGGCTGGGACCGGATCAGATGCGATGGCTGGCCCGCCTGCAGCGCGAGGTGGGCAATCTCCGTACAGCGTTGGCGTTCTGTCTGGCCGAGCCGGGTGGATCCGGTGCGGCGCTGGAGTTGGTGTCGCGGCTGTGGAACTACTGGATCTTTGTCTTCGGGTCGTACGCCGAGGGCCGTCACTATCTCGACGTCGCGCTGGCACGAGAGACCTCGCCGAGCCCGGAGCGCATCAACGCGCTGTGGGTCAACGCCTGGTTTGCCCTCAGGCAAGGGGACATCGAGGTAGCAGCCCGGTTGTTGAACGAGTGCGGCCTTCTGGCACGTTCGGTGGACGACACGCAGACGCTCGTGCGCGTCACGCATTTCACGGCTCTCGTCGCGTTCTTCCGCGGCAAGGTGCGGGATGCAGTCATGCTGCTGGAAGAAGCGAACGATCGCTACCGCGCCGAGGCAGATCTGGCCGGCAGCTGGATGGCGCTCTGCCACCTGGTGATGGCCACCTCGACAGCCGGCGATCATGAGCGTGCCCACTCCTATGGTACGGAGTGCCTCGCGCTGTGCGAGGCGTACAGCGCCTATCTGAGCAGGTCGAACGCCCTATGGGCGGTCGGCTACGGCCGATGGCTGCAGGGCGACCAGCGCCATGCCGCCGCGCTGATCGCTGATGGGCTGCGGGTCATGCGCAAGACCAGAGACGCGTGGGGCGTCGCCGAATGTCTTGAGGTGCTCGCCTGGGTCGCTGCGGCGGACGGCGACGACGACCGCGCCACCCGGTTGCTGGGCGCCGCTCGGGCCGCCTGGCGATCGACGGGAACATCGATCCCCGGCCTTCGTCCTCTCGCCGCCTGCCACGACCGATGCGAAACGGCGCTGAGGGCTCGACTTGGAGACCGTGCCTTCGCCGACGCCCTCCGCGCCGGAGAGGAAGGCGGTGTTGACGACGCTGTTGCGTACGCTCTGGATGAGAGCACAACGCGGGAAGTGACGCGGACGGCGCGTCCCGCGCAAGATGCGCTCACTCCCCGTGAGAGGCAGGTCGCCGAGCTGATCGCTCAGGGTATGAAGAACAAGGACATTGCCGCGACCTTGGTGATCGCCAGTCGTACGGCCGAAGGTCACATAGAGCACATTATGCAGAAACTCGGATTCACCTCCCGCTCACAGATCGCCCGCTGGGTGACCGAACAAAAATGATCGGCCGATTTCTAGTTAGTGGCTATGGCGAAACTGGTGGCATATTGCAGTGTTTGTCGCGCAGTTGATGGCCCGTGGCATCCGCAGCTCGGTGGCCCAACCGGGCGCCACTGTCCGGCCGTGTCGTCCAGGTTCGTGGTGAACGAGCGTACGTCGATGTGCTCGCCGCAGCCCTCAGCGATGCGCAGCCTCACGAGCGTGCCGTCGCGGGGTCGGCGGGCACTGGCGACGAAGACGACGTGCGCGCCTTCTGGCACTACCGCGCGATGGCGGCCGCTGTGGCCTTGCGCCAACCTCGTTCGGCGGGCCGATGGGGCCCTCGAGGACGCCGGGACGTCGGCATCGGCTTCCCCTCTGAGTGGCCGAGGAGAAGACCGAGGAGATCAGACGAGGTTCGTGCAGACCTTGCCGGCCGGGTCAGCGGCTCCCGCGCGCGCGACAGAATCGCCGAGGGCCGGTTCCACGCAGGCCATGGCCTTGACGGTGGGCGCGTAGACCTGGTCGGAGTAGATGACCCCGGTGCCCTCGTCGCCGCCGGAATACTGCGTCAGGCGCTTGTCCGAGACGTCGCTGGTCGATCGCTCCGGGCGCTCGCGCTCCACCCACACGTTGTAGTCGGCGTTCTGGCCGGGTTTGACGAACCTGGCCCAGTTGACCTGACAGGTGCGCCGGTCATCGACGGGTCTCCCCGGCCCGTACCTCAGCTCGACGTAACCTCCGAAGGCGTAGGCTCGGACGAGCGCCCCGCCCGCGCGCACGGTGGAGGAGTTCGCCGTGCACCCGGTTCTCACGGGGTCCTTGCCGTCGCAGTCGGTGCCGAAGCAGATTGTCCGGCCGAAGCTCGCATCGTCCGGGGGGTCGGCGGCGTTCGCCCCCGACCATGGGGCCAGGGCCAGGGTCAGCACGGCCAGAACGACGGGCATCCGGTGACGTCGCATCGAACTACCTCCCGATGAGCGTGAACTGGTGAAGCGGGCGACGTCTCGGACGCTAACTGCGACACATGCTCGCGTAGAACCACATGGACCAATCTCGAACCGATATCCGACCATTCGTGGACCAGTCGCACGTACACGCATCCGCCTTTCGGCCGGCTCCTCTTGTCGATTAGCCTTGGACATGAGCTGTCGCGGAACTTGAGGCCGTCTGCTTGGCGACGCGGAGCGTGAGCGATGAGTGCGAGCGGCGAGGATGCGATACGTCAGTTAGGTGCCGCGCTCCGTGCCCGTCGCCTGGCGCAGGGTCTGTCGCTCCGGGCCCTGGCCCGCGAGGTCGGCTTGGGCGGGCACGGAACATTGGTGGACTACGAGCACGGCCGGCGTCTTCCTCCGCTGGATCTGCTCACGGCGTTCGAACGGGTGCTGAAAGTCCCGCAGGGGGAGTTGCTGCAACTGCGCGCCGCGGCATTGGCCGAACGTGGCCGGGACGAGGCAGCACGGCTCCTCAAGAAGCCCCCGCCCGGTCCGACGCCGGCCCCTGCCGATGCCCCACCCCGTCTCGGCGTTTCTTCCGAGGAGCAGAGTCCATCGTCGGCGGGGCACGGCACACCCCAGAGCGTTGTGACGGCCCCCGAGCGCAGGCATCGGCGAGTCTGGTTCCCTTTCGTGATCGCCCTCACCATCTCGCTGGTTGTGGCGGCAACGTTGGTGACGGCATCCCGGCTGCCGAACTGGCCGGCCTCCGCACGAACCGCCGTCAACGCTCCGTACACTCCTGCCCCCACCGTAAGGATGGACTTCGAGCAACCGGGTGAGCGGCTGTCGGTCTTCTGGGGTTCGCAAGTGGCCACCGCCGGGGTCACATCTACGGTGGCTCGGCACGGCAGGCAGGCCGTCCTGGTCACGGTGAAGGGCGCTTCGGCCGAGAAGGGGTATTCGGCCGTCGGCGTCACCCATGGGCTGACCGGTCTGCGGCCCGGCATGAAGGTGACTGTCTGGCTCTGGGTTCCCGGGGCTCAGCCCGGCGGCCTCAGATTCTTCGCGATGAACTCGGCGTCCAAGCCCGTTTGGGCGCCGGAGACGCTGGAGACCGAGATCGCGCTGCCCATGCGTGCCGGCTGGAGCTCCGTGGACTGGACCATCCCGCAGGTGGACCGCCTGCATGCCATCGGGATGCAGTTCTACGCCGAGACCGACGCCACCATGTCCGTCGGCATCGATGCCATCACCTGGTGAGGCGTGCCGGAGGGCAATGGCCCAGCATGGGGCCGGCAGTGGCGAGACTGTCTATGCGGAGCAAAGCAGCCACGGGGAGCGCCTGAAGCCTGGCTGAGGCCGGGCGGAGCTAGGGTGTTCCGCCCGGCCTTGGGGTTGATTGGTGCAGGTGGGTGGGGTTATGGGCAGTTGCCGATATCGCTTTCGGAGGAGGCCAGGACAACGTTGGTCTTGGCCAGGCCGAGGGTGTCGACGGTGACGTGGACGGCGTTGACGGTCAGGCCTTTGTCGGGGGTGGTGAATGGGGTCTGCTCGTTGAGGACGAGCTTGACCACGCCGACGCTGACCGTGGTGTTGGGTTGGACCTTGGTAGGTTCTGCGATGACCACCGTGCTGCCCACCTTCAGGAAGGCGATCGTGGTGGTTCCGCTGGATCCAGCGCAGGTGGTGGTGGAGCTGGAGTTGACGGTCTTGACGGTGATCACTGGGATGCCGGTGATACCGATGGTGGTGTCGTCGATGGAGGCGGTGGCCACGGATTTGCCGGGGAATTCGATGGTGGCGACCTGGGCGCACAGAGTGTGCGCGTTGATCAGTCCGCTGAGGGTGGCGGTGCAGGGCACCGAGGTGGTCTCGGTCGAGGTGGTGGTGATGTGGCCGGTGTCGGGGGTGGGTGCGATGTTGACCAGTTGGATGCCGGCCAGAGAGGCGTCAGCGGTCAGGCCGTAGGCCCGTCCGGTCAGCCGCTGCGGCGTGACAGTGACTTCTTCGGTGCCGCACGATGAGGTGACGGAGTTGTTGTGGGCGTCGCCGCTGTAGGTGGCGGTCCACCGGTAGATGCCGGCCGCGCCGATGGTCACGTTGCCGGATGCGGCGGTGCCGCTGCCGGACACCGTCCCGGTACGCGTCGCGATCGGCTTCGCACAGCTGGTGTCACCGGGCCCGAACAGCTGGAACGTGACGGTGCCTGTCGGGTGGTACCCGCCGGACAGCGTCGCTGTATCGGAGACGTTCCCGCCCGCGGGCACCGTGTCCGATGGCGTCGTGGCGATCGATGGGGTCGCCTTCGGGACGTGTTCGGTGATCGTTTCAGTGAAGCCTGGTGACAGAACGCCGTTGAGCAGGAAGTCCACCTTGCAGGTGATGGTGCTTCCCGGTACGGCTCCGGCGCCGACGGAGACGGTCTCCGTGAAGGTGGCATCATCGCCGCTGGTCACCGTCCGACTGCCCGGAGCCAAGGACACCGACAGGTTCGGGTCGCAGTCGCGCGACTGGTGGGTGACCGTGACCGGCAGGTTGCCCAGGGCCGCCAGGATGGTCTCGCTGACCTCCGAGGAGTCGATGCCGGAGAACAGCCGTCCACCCGTGGCGTTGGTGATTGCGGTCGCTTGCCCGGTCGAGTCCAGCCCGAACAGGTCGAACGCGAGCACGGTGATCCCCGCTGCCTTCAGGGCGCCGATCGCGTCCGCCAGCGTATGGCCGTTGCTGGGATCATGGCTGGGGGCGTCCCCGATCAGCAGCACGACCCGAGAGCTGTTCGGCCTGAAGTGGACCGCCCCGGACGCGACCTGGAACAGGCCGTTGATGCCGTCCTCGGGGAAGTCTCCGCCGCCCGACGCGATCAGCGAGTTGAGGCCGTTGGTGACGTCGGTCTTGTTGTCGGTGAGGTTCTGCGCGACCCGGAACGACGTCGCGTCCGCCACGTCCTTGTACTCGGCGACCGCGAACTGCGCGTCCGGCTGCGCCGAAGCGACGTTGGACAAGATGGCGTTCGCATTGGTCTGCACGTTCGAGATGACCCCGCCCATGCTCCCCGTCGTGTCGATCAGGAACGTGATATCCGGCTTGGGCGGGATCGCCGGAGTGGAGACGGTCTTGGCGATCGTCGTCGATTCGCCCAGGTCCAGGTCCAGCGTCACGTCCGCCGGGGTGACCCCGGGCGCGGCGGACGCCGTCCCCACCCCGGCCACCAGCATTGCACCGGCCACCGCCACGCACACGGCGGCCCGTAATCTTCGCGTCATTCTCACGGTGTGATTCCTTCTGTGTGGCGTCATGCCATAACGAAGTTGGGATCGCTGGCCGTGCAGAATTTCGATGATTGCGCCATCCGGGACGTCCTCTCCTCACGTGTTGGCGCGAGCGGATACCAATTCGCATTGGTTGACAACCTCGGTGACTTTTCAGCGCCAGGCGCTGATCAACGAGGTGGGTGTGGCCACGGTCATAGGGTGACTGGCTGTCGAATCAATGTAAATAGGACCCTTACGGAAATTTCCCGACTGGCCGCAGTCGGCCACCCCTTGCCGATGAGAGAGGTCCCCGAGAAGTGACGTGCCAGAATTTCTCTTGGTAGGCCCGATGAAATGAATAATTCTCAGATTACCGCTTCACCTGCGAAGGCCGCGGCGGCGTCCAAGGAGTGGGTGCCCCCGCAATAGCAGGAGGCGTCCCCACCAGGGCGAGCATTCGCGATCGCGTCCACCCGAGCTGTAACCCGTTCCAACACGCCGATCGGCCACCCGGCGAGCCCGCATCCCGATCCTTCGGTCTGGGAAGTCGCTGCGGAGCACCGCGCCCATACCGTTTTGAGGCGGCCACCGCATCGCGGTCCGCGGATCTCAGGCGCCCCACTTCAGGGCCTCGACCAGCCGCCTCCTGCCTTCCCCCGCCGGTGCGCCACCCACCGATGGCACGCCGTCCCCGTAAAGGCGCCGCCAGGTGAGGGACGAGCCGGGTAGTACCTCGCGACAACGTGGTCGGCTCGTGTCAGGCAAGGAAGGCACGGATCGCGGTGGCGACCCGTTCCGGGTGTCCGCGGTGTGCGGTGTTGCACGTGGCGCTGTGGTCGAGGCCCTTCAGGGCCACTCGCCGGACATGCGGCAGGACCCGCTCCAGCGCGGAGAGTGCGGACCTCAGGTGGGCGGGACTGCGCGTGCCGCCAAGCAGGAGCATCTCCGCCTTCACCGACCGGTAGGTGTCCAGACGGCACGCCGTCTCCGCCACCACCTGCGCGTCGTAGCGCAGCGTCGGCGCCAGCTCGCGGAACGTCGGCTCCCCGCCCGCAGCGGCCTGCTCTTGATGGGTGAGCATCCTGGCCGTGAGCGCCTCCAGCAGCGCCCGCGGCATGAGGCTCAGGAAAGGCGGTCCCAGCCTCGCGGCCCTCATCGCGGTGACCAGGGCAGCCGGGAGCCGGCCCGCCGCGAGCTCGCTGTCGAAGCGGGGCAGCCAGTCGGTCGGGTAGGTGCCGCCGAGGTCAAGCGGCGGCTCGAAGAGCACGGCCTTGCGCAGGCCGGGTCGTACGAGCGCGGTGTGCAGCGTGATGATGGCGCCCGAGCTGACGCCGACGGCGTAGGGCGCTCCCGTCGCCTCGAGCAGCGCGTCGAGGTCTTCCGTCTCGCGCTCGAGGCCATAGTCGGGGCCGTACGGGCCGCTGTCGCCCCGGCCCCGGCGGTCGGGCACATAACACGTGAAGTCGCGGGCGAGGGCCTGGGCCAGTTCGATGTTGCTGCGGCCGGCCTGCATGGTTCCGTGCAGAAGCACCAGGCCGGGGCCTTGGCCGAGCCGCTGATAGGCGATCCTGGTGCCGTCTTTCGACGTGACGGCGTCAAGAGTGGTCGTGCTCATTTTGGCTCCCCATCGGTTGGTTGCGCGAAGGAGACTCCGGCTGTTGCCGCGAGTGACATCTCGTGTCCGGGTCCGCGCTCCGCGGGTCTTCAGAAGGAAGGTCTCGCTGCGGCGGTGTTGCGGCGCCGCAGGTCTTCGATTGGCCACCGCGGCATCGACTGGTCCCTCGGCTTTTCGGCCATCCGTGGTCAGCCTCCGCGCAGTGCGCCCATGTACAGCACGTTGTGCCGGCCCGGGGCATGCCCGGGTCCGCCGCGGGCCTCGGGTGTGTCCTTGCCTTGCTCGCGGGTGTAGGCGCGGCGCCTGCAACTGGGTGCCGCTCATGTGCCGACGGAGGTGCGTATCCGGCCTTGGCGGCTCTCTGATCAGTGGGTTGTCGAGCAGATGGATCTGCCGCACGGACAAGTAGTCGGCGAGCCCGCCAGTACGTATCGATGAGCTGCGTCGTCATCATGCCTTCGATGATTTCCGCAGCTGAACGTGCGGCCTAGGGACCTTGGTCCCCACCTGGAGGGTCCAACCTCACAGCGGGATCTGCCGGCGCAGCCGGGTTCCTCCGTGTTCCGGGCTTCGCGGCTCCGCAGCGTCGCGGTTCCGCCCGACCTGGCGGCACGTTCCAGGATGTCGCGCAGGCCGTTACGGCGTCCCTCATCTGCGTCGTACGCCCCGTCACGGCGGGATCTGCCGAGCCCGCCGGCGTCACAACGCCCTCGATCGTCCGGATCCGCTCCGTCAATGCGACGGCCTGTACGGTGTGGGTCTCCTTGAGAAGCAGGTCGTCCTCGGAGACCCCACCCACCGGCCGCCGGTCGGCGTCGATCACGGTGACCGCGCCTACCGCGAACCGCTTCATCGCCTCCACGATCGCGGTGAATCGCAGACAACCGGCGCGTCCAGCACGCGTCTCCTATCGGCCCTCAGGGGGCAGGACGGGTTCGAGGTGGAACATCCCGGTGACGACTTCACCCGGCCCCTCGGTCGGCCGGAGCCGTCCGGCGACGGCCGTCAACACGTCGCGTGCGGTGACCAGCCCGATCAGCCCCTCCGCGTCGACCACCGGCAGGGCGTCGCACCCAGCGTTGAGCATCGCCGCCGCAACCTTGGTCAACGGAGCGTCCGGTCCGACGACCGGCCTACGCTCACACCTCAGCAACGTCCCGACCTGCCGGTCGGACTGCTCTTCCGGCCCGCCCGACCACGACGCAGCCACCTGCTCACGCGTCAGGACGCCCAGCACGTGACGCCCGTCGACGACCGGCAGGTGATGCACGTCTGCGCGGTGCATCAGCTCCCAGGCCATCAATGGCGACTCATCCGGCCTGATGGCCACCACGACACGGCTCATGACCTGCCTGGCGGTCAATGCTTCGACGGTCATGACTCCTCCGTTCCGCGTGGCCGCACGACGGCGACCGGACAGGTCACGTGGTGCAGCACGCCATGACTGACCGACCCGAGCACCGCCGAGGTGAAGCCGCCGAGCCCGCGCGAGCCCACCACGACCAGATCTGCCGTCCGAGCCGCATCTATCAGCGCCTTGACGGGGTGCGTACACACCTGCTCGTCGGTGATGACGAGATCGGAGTTGCTCTCGCGCCAGGGAGTGACGCGTTCCCGCGCCGCGTGGGTCTCCTGCCGCATGAGCTCCTCGATCAGGCTGCCGTACGCGACCGCGTACGGCGAGAGCGCCGGTATCTGCCAGGCGGAGACGACGTGCAACTGCGCCCCACGGGCTCTGGCCTGCTGGACGGCGTAAGCCATGGCGGCCTCGGAATGCCGGGAACCGTCGTAGCCGACCACGACCCTGTCGTGCCGCAGCGGGCTGGGAGCCCGGACGATCACGACGGGGCCGGTCGCGTGCCCGGTCACGGCCATGCCGACCGACCCGAGCACCAGCCCGGCGAACCCGCCGAGCCCTCTGCTGCCCAGAACCAGACTGTCCGCCGACTCCGACTCCGCGATCAGTGCGTTGACCACGTCGCCGCTGAGCAGCTCCGACGTCACATCGACAGCCCTGGTCAACTCACGTGCCCGGGCGGCGGCAGCCTCGAGCGCCTTGGTGCAGTACTCGGTGTCGTCGCTGTGCGGCCACTGCTGGCACACGTGCACGATCCGCAGCGCCACCTCACGCCGCTGCGCGTCGGCCGCGGCCCATTCCACTGCGGCGGTCGCTGGTGCGGACCCGTCCACACCGACCACGATGTGACCGACCATCAGGCCACCCCTTCACGAGCTGGAACCGTCACCTCCACCCTCGCGACAACGGCTTGGCCGTGCCCGGGGACTAAGTCCCGAATCGGGGTGCCGTTGGTCCTCTCCGGAGACGTGCAGGTCGATCGTGAAAGCGGCGACCAGCACAGGCGCGCACGGCCATGGGCCGACACAGGAGACACTGGCATACGTGTTGCCGGTCCGGTGCACGTCCAGCGCTTCGGTGGCTCGCACGGAATACGCCTTGCTCAGCGGGGATGATCTGATGAAGGCACGTCGGGGCTGCCTTCGCCAGTTCGAATCACACGGCCGAGGGCCTGCAACGGCTGCTGGGGGTGGTGGCAGCTGGGCAGGTGCCTGGCGTGGAGCAGATCAAGCAGCTCGTCGTGGCGATCGCGCCGCCCGCGAGGTGGTGGGCCGTCCTGAGGGCCGGGAGCATGACGCTCGCCCCGGGCCGCCGGCGAAGGAGTTGCGCCCCCCGGTGCCCGTGGTGTCGGGCTCGGGGAAGAGCAGGCCGTTCGGGTCGATGGCGCCGTTTCTGATCAGGTTCATGGTGGTCCTCGTCGAGCTAGTCGGTGAGCGGCTCGGGGCGGCACTCGGAGGGGGCGTAGGAGATGGCGCCGAGGTAGTGGGCCTCGACGGTGGCGGCGTCCTGGCCGAGGGGGTTGCGGAAGTCGCCGGCGAAGGTGCCGTCCTGGCGGACGTCCATGGTGACGGTGAAGTACTGGCCGGGCTCGCGACCGCGTACGGCGACGAGGACCAGCCCTGCCGGGACGGGTTCGCCGTGCGGGATCCGGCGGACGTTGCCGGACACGGTGGTCCTGCCCGCGTGCTCGATGGCGACGGCGGTGGCGCGTCCGGCATCCACGCGGAGGCTGACCCCGCCGGTCAGGGTCAGCGCGCCGCAGTCGGCGGGGAAGGGGCGGGCCGCCCAGCCTGCCACGCTGACCTGGTTGGGGGGGTGCGCCACAGCTCGTCCAGGCGCTCCTGTCCACCGAGCAGCTCCAGCTCGGGGAATCCGGCCAGCGCCTCGTCGAACACGCCGACCGGGCGGCTGGAGCGGGCGTCCACCCGCAGCCACTGGTGCTCCAGGAAGAGCCGGTGGTACGGGTGCCGCGGCCTCACCACGGCGTGCACCAGCGTGGAGGCGTCGAACGGGTTGGCCAGCCGCACCTGCGTCCCGACCCGGGTCGAGGGTGAGGAGGTGGCGGAGACGAACCGGGTGTAGTTGGAGCGGGCCTCGTTGTTGTAGATGTTGGTCTCCACGATCTCGCACCGGCCGCCGGCCAGGCCGTGGATGGTGGCGCTCGCGAAATTGAGCAACTGCGCGTCCAGCGCGCTCCGCCACCACTCTGACCGGCGTTCTGGACCCGCTCATGCGGCATGATCCTCGATCATGGCAGGGCGGCTGTCGCTGTCGCGGCGGCCGCGGCTGTCACGTGCCTGAGCTGGTCAGTCGCGCCGGTCGTCCTGGAGCCGGGCGGCAAGCGCGGCTGCCTGGGTGCGACGTTGCATGTTGAGCTTGGCCAGCAGGTTGGACACGTAGTTCTTGACCGTCTTCTCGGCCAGGAACATCCGCTCGCCGATCTGCCGGTTGGTCAGCCCCTCGCCGATCAGGTCGAGAATCTGCCGCTCCTGCTCCGACAACGCGGCCAGTGGGTCCTTCCTGGCGGCCTGTTCGCGCAGGCGTTGCAGCATGGCGGCAGTGGTCTGCGGGTCGAGCAGGGACTGCCCGGACGCCACCGTGCGGACCGCGCCGACCAGGTCGGAGCCGTGGATCTGCTTGAGCACGTAGCCGGAAGCGCCGGCCATCACCGCGTCGAACAACGCGTCGTCGTCGGTGAACGACGTCAACATCAGGCAGGACAGCCCGGGGATCCGGGAACGCACCTCGCGGCACACGTCCACGCCGCTGCCGTCGGGCAACCGTACGTCCAGCACCGCCACGTCGGGTTCGAGCGCGGAGATGCGGGCGATGGCCGACTCAGCGGTGCCCGCCTCGCCGATGACGTCGATGTCGTCCTCGGAAGACAGCAGAGCTGCCACACCCCGGCGCACTACCTCGTGATCGTCGACGAGGAACACACGAATCATGCTTGCGACGCTATCTGACCATCGGCGGGACCCGGAAGGCAACAGGTCCTTGATTCGGAGGTCCAAAGTCCTCCCTCGTGAGGCCCTTCGACGCTGGCCTCGCCGCCCTGATCAAGCGTGCTCTGCAAGGGAGATCGAGGATGGACCATGATTCTGGCAGGAGCGGACGGTCCCCCGCCGGTATGCGCCCTCGGCCAGAGCCTTGATCCTGGTCATCTGCTTCCTGACCGTGAAGTAGTCGGCCGACTGCGACAGGAGCAGGTGGCCCACGTCGAGCTGCTGCTACTCGGGGACGATGCGGCGAGCGCTGGGCATGCCGTCGCTCCCCAGCGGAGCAGCCGCGGGCGCACGAACGTCACATAGGCGACGAGCCCGGCAGGCAGTCCTGGCAGTGCTCGTCGTAGACGGCTCCCGGCATCGAGCGTTCTCTGCATGCCTCGATCGCATCAAGGAAGTGCGAGGTGGGACAGTGCCGCAAGGCGGTGAGGTAGCTGCCGTTCGTCCTCGCGTGCCGCGGAACGGCGGCTGCCCGCCCGGGTACGGACGGGACCAAGGTCCTGGCGCTGGGGGTCATACGACACTGCTCAGGAAGCGCCGCGGGCGGTGTGCTTGGGGTGTGACAACGACACGTCCGCAGCGAAAGGGGGCCATCATGGCCGCCACCGTCAACCGGCCCGTCATCCCGGAGCGCACGGGCACGCAGCCACGTCGTCCGGTCGACTACGTCTGGGCGATCGCCCGGATCTCGATCGGCTGGATCTTCCTGTGGGCGTTCCTGGACAAGACCTTCGGCTGGGGGTTCGCGACCCCGGCCAACCGTGCCTGGATTTCCGGCGGCAGCCCCACGACGGGGTTCCTCAAGGGCACCGGCGAGAACGCGCTCGGTGGCTTCTTCGGCTCGCTGGCCGGGCAGGCATGGGTGGACTGGCTGTTCATGGCCGGGCTGCTCGGCATTGGCCTGGCTCTGATCCTGGGCATCGGCACCAGGATCGCCGCTGGTGCCGGCACGCTGATGCTGGTTCTCATGTGGGCGGCCGAGCTGCCCCTGGACAACAACCCCTTCATGGACGACCACATCATTTACTCGATCGTCCTCATAGGCCTCGCCCTCGCCGACGCCGGCACCACACTGGGACTCGGCAACCTGCCGGTCGTCCAGCGCAACGCCTGGCTGAAGTAGAGCGCGCGGCAACACGCCCGTCTCCGGCCGCCGGAGGCGGGCGTCGCGCTGCGCCCGAACACACCGCCCCGCAGCGGTGTTGCCGCTACCCTCCCTGCTGCGACACTGATCGGTATGTCCGAGACCGAGCATCGTCCGCTGATGCCCCAGATGCGGCTCGATGAACTGCTGGCAGAGCTGCAGACCCGGCTGAACGCCGTACTGGCCACGCGGGATCGCGTGCACGCGCTGCTCGAGGCCGTGGTGTCGGTGGGCAGCGACCTGGACCTGGAGACCGTGCTGCGGCGGATCGTGGAGACCGCGACCAAGCTCGTGGACGCCAGCTACGGGGCGTTGGGCGTGGTGGGGGAGGAGCGCACGCTCGTCCAGTTCATCCCGGTGGGGCTGAGCGAGCAGGAGATCGCCAAGATCGAGCACTGGCCGCACGGGCTCGGGCTGCTCGGCCTCCTGATCAAGGATGCGCGACCGCTGCGGTTGAGCCGCATCTCCGATCATCCGGAGTCGTACGGCTTCCCGCCGGGGCACCCGCCGATGGGCACCTTCCTCGGAGTGCCCGTACGGGTGCGGGACGAGGTGTTCGGCAACCTCTACCTGACCGAGAAACGCGGCGGCGGGGACTTCGACGAAGAGGACGAGGCGGTCGTCATCGCACTGGCGACCGCCGCGGGCGTCGCGGTGGAGAACGCCCGGTTGTACGAGGAGTCCCGGCGGCGCGAGGTGTGGCTGAAGGCGTCGTCAGAGATCACCACGAGCCTGCTGTCCGGCGCCGGCCTTCATGAGGTGCTGACCACGATGGCGGCATGTGCCGGACAGATGTGCGACGCCGACGTGGTGCAGGTGCTGCTGCCCGAGGCGTCGGGTGAGACGCTCGTCGTGGATGTGGCGGAGGGCGAGGGAGCCGGCGAGCTGCTGGGGATGACGTTCGAGATCTCGGCCACGCCGGCCGGCGAGGCGTTCAGACGGGGCGAGCCGGTGTCGGAGCGGGATCTGCCGAGCGATCCTTACCCTGACTCGCCGTTGCGGCGGCTGGGCTACGGGCGCGCCCTGATGGTGCCGCTGGGTACGGCGCCGCAGGTGCGTGGGGTGCTGGCGTTGGCCAAGCGCAGCGGGCGGCTGCCGTTCAGCGGGGCCGATCAGCAGATGGTGGAGTCGTTCGCGGGTCAGGCGGCGGTCGCGCTGGAGCTGGCCGAGGCACGGCGTGATGCCGAGCGGCTCGGCCTGCTGGAGGACCGGGACCGCATCGCCAAGGATCTGCATGACGTGGTCATCCAGCGGTTGTTCGCCACCGCGATGACGTTGATGAGCACGGTACGCCTGATCGAGCGGCCGGAGGCGGGCAAGCGGGTGCAGCACGCGATCGACGAGCTGGACGAGACGATCCGGCAGATCCGCTCGTCCATCTTCGCCCTGCAGGCCCCGCGCCAGGAGGCTGCTCCGAGTCTGCGGACGCAGATCGTCGAACTCGTGGAGGGAGCGGGCGGGCATCTGGGGTTCATGCCGGGGCTGCGCATGGAGGGCCAGATCGACACCGTGGTGCCCGAGCGTGTCGCCGAGCACCTGCTGGCCGTGCTGCGTGAGGCACTGTCGAACGTGGTGCGCCACTCCCGCGCGACCCGGGCGCAGGCCTCGGTGGAGGTCGCCGATCAGCGGCTCACGCTTGTGGTCACCGACAACGGCGTCGGCTTGGGAGAGGAAGGACGCCGCAGCGGCGTGCGCAACATCGAGGAGCGGGCCGGCCGTCTGGGCGGCACCGCCGAACTGGAGGCTCCGGAGGAGGGCGGCACACGGCTACGCTGGCACGTCCCCTTGGACTGAAGGACGGCTTGCCGGCGGGGCCACGATCGGCGAAACGAGTGCGTGGGCCTGGCGGGCGATCTCCCATTCCTCGTCGGTGGGGATGACCAGCACGGACACTTCGGCGCCCGCGGGGGAGATGAGCCGTTCGCCGGTCGTGCCGGCCTGGTTGAGTGCCGGGTCCACGGCGATGCCGAGCCGTTCGAGCCCGGCCAGGGATTCGGCGCGGGTGGCGGTGTCGTGTTCGCCCACGCCGCCGGTGAACACGATCGCGTCCACCCGTCCGAGCAGCGCGTAGTAGGCGCCGACGTACTTGCGGATGCGGCGAGTGTAGATGTCCAGGGCTGAACGGGCGGCGTGGTCGTCGCGGGCGCGTACTTCCCGCATGTCTCTGGTGCCGGCCAGCGCGAGCAGGCCGCTGTGGTGAGTGAGCGCCTGCTCGACCTGCTGGGCGTCCAGCCCGTTCACGCGGGCGAGGTAACCGGTGAGCGCCGGGTCGATGTCGCCGGAGCGGGTGCCCATGACCAGCCCCTCCAAGGGCGTCATGCCCATGGAGGTGTCGATGCTGCGCCCGCCGCAGACGGCGGTGGCGCTGGCGCCGTTGCCCAGGTGCAGCACGATCAGGTTGAGGTCGGCCAGGTCCCGGCGGAGGAAGGCGGCGGCGCGGCGGGAGACGTACGCGCAGGAGGTGCCGTGGAAGCCGAAGCGCCGCACGCCCCACTCCTGGGGCACGGCGTAGGTGTAGGCCTCGGGTGGCAGGGTGCGGTGGAAGGCGGTGTCGAACACGGCCACCTGTGGTACCTGGGGGAACGCCTTGCGCGCGACGCGGATGCCGGTGACGTTGATCGGGTTGTGCAGGGGAGCGAGTGGTGTCAGTTCCTCGAGGGCGGCGATCACGTCGTCGTCGATCAGCACGGCCTCGGTGAAGCGGGTGCCGCCGTGCACGACCCGGTGCCCGACCGCGACGGGCGCCAGTTCGGGCCCTGCCGCGGCGAACGCCTCCATCATGGCCTCCAGCCCCTCGCCGTGCCCGGGGAAGGGCCGCTCCCGCACGTACGGCGTCCCGTCCCCGCTCCGATGGGTGAGCCGCCCGGTCTCCTCGCCGATGCGTTCGACCAGGCCGCCGGCTGGGCGTTCGCGGGTCTCGACGTCCACCAGCTCGTACTTGATCGACGAGGATCCGGTGTTCAGGACGAGAATGCGGCCGGCCATGTCCACGAGCCTATTTCGAGGGGGTCCTCGCTGTGCTCGCGGGTGTGGGCACGGGCTCGGAGCCGGGCGTCGGCGCACGTGGGAGGCCCGGCGTGGCTGAGCCGGTGCGGCGGCCCATCGTCTGGGCCGGTCTGCCGGCCGCCACCGCTCTGGTGAGAGTGCGGGCCGTGGTGTCGCTTCTCGCCCTCTGCTAGCGTTCCCTGTGACGCGGGGTGCCCGGGAGGCCGGGCTGAGATCACACCCGTCGAACCTGATCTAGTTCGCACTAGCGAAGGGACGTCATCGGTGACCTTCTGTGAGCAGATGTGGACGCGCACGGCCGCGTTGCTCGAGGCGATCCACCACCACCCGTTCAACACCGCGCTCCGCGACGGCACCCTCGACCGGGAGCGCTTCGCGTTCTACCTCGTCCAGGACGGCCGCTACCTGGTGGCGTACTCCAAGGTGCTCGCGACCGCCTCGGCCCGCGCCACCGACCCGGACGACGCCGCGTTCTTCGCCCGGAGCGCGCACACGGCGCTGGTCGTCGAGCGCGGGCTGCACGCCGGCTACCTCCAGCAGTTCGGCCTGGCGCCCGACGAGACAGAAGCCATCGCCACCTCGCCCACCTGCCTGGCCTACTCCTCCTATCTCCAGGCCACGGCCCTCGCCGCTCCCTTGCCCGTGCTCGCCGCCGCCGTGCTGCCGTGTTTCTGGGTGTACCAGGACGTCGGCACGGCGCTGCTCGAGCGCACGGCGGACGCCGCCGGCCACCCGTACCGGACCTGGATCGCCACCTACTCCGACCCGTCGTTCGCGGCCTCGGTGGAGCAGGCCAGGGCGCTCGTGGACCGGCTGGCCGAGCTCGCCGACCCGGGGACGCGCCGGGCGATGGAGGCGGCGTTCTGCCGGGCCACCGAGTACGAGTGGATGTTCTGGGACAGCGCGTGGCGCCTCGAGACCTGGCCCACGGCGGGATGGCTGGCCGCACACCCCGCCGTCACGCGAACGACTCGCTGAGCTCCCTGCGCAGCTCGCGGGCCTGGTGCAGGTAGTGGCGGGCCAGCACGGAGCGCCCGGACGAGTGGTACAGCTCGCCCAGCGACTGGTACGTGTCCGCCTCGCCGCTCCGGTCCCCGAGCTGCTGGAAGATCACCAGTGAGCGCTCCAGCTGGTCGGAGCCGTCCGACCGGTCGCCCCTGGCCACCTGGAGCCCACCCAGGTTCCGCATCGCGTACGCGCCGCAGTGCCGATCCCCGAGAGCCTCGAAGATGTCCAGCGCGTGCCCCTGGAAGCGCATGGCCCTGTCGGACTCGGCGACCAGGTCGTACAGGCGGCCGAGCTGCATGGACACGCAGCCCTCGCGGTGCGCGTCGCCGAGCTCCTCGGCCAGCCGCAGGGCGTCCCCGAGCCACCTGGAGGCCTGGCGCACGTCGCGCAGCGACAGGTAGACGCGCCCGATCGCCTGCCGCGCGTACGCCTCGCCGCTCCTGTCGCCGATGGCCAGGAACATGGCCAGCGCGTGCCTGAAGGACCCGAGCGCCCTGAGGTGCCGGCCGGAGAACTGGTTGACCGCCGCCAGCCCGCAGATCGAGATCGCCTCGCTCCGCGTGTCGCCGAGCTCGTGGAAGATGGCCCGCGCGCGCCGGAACATGTCGCCGGCCTCGGCGTACCGGTCCTGGTAGAGGCAGACCTGGGCCAGGCCGCGGAGCATGGCGGCCTCGCCGTGGCGGTCGCCGGCCGCGCGGGCGCTGTCCAGGGCGACGCGGTGCGTGCTCTGCCACTCGTCCAGGCGGCAGTGCAGGTCGAAGTAGGGCACCAGGGTCGCGGCCAGCCCCCACGCGGACTGGGCCAGGCCCGCGCCGGCGGCCAGCCGTACGGCGTCGACCAGGGACTCATGCTCGGCGTCGAACCAGGCCAGCGGCTCGGCGGTCAGGCGGCCGAGGGTCTCCCGCTCCAGGCTCCAGCGGGGCGCCCCGTCGGACGTCAGCCCGAACAGGGTGGTCGGCAGCCGCGCGGCGGCGTGTTCGGCGGCGGTCAGCCAGCCGCCGAGCACCCTGACGAGCGCGTGCCGTTCGGCCCCGTCGATGGTGGGGGCGCCCGCCTTCTCCATGGCGGCGCAGCGGACCAGGTCGTGCAGGCGGTAGCGGGGCTGGCCGACGGGGTCGGTGCCGGCCAGGCGCAGGAGGTTGGCGTCCACGAGGGTGTCCACCACGGTGTCCGACCGGTGCCGGTCGAGCACGGCGTCGGCCACCCAGCCGGGTACGGACTGGGAGCCGAGCAGGCCGAGCGCGCGGAAGGCCAGGGCCGCGTCGCCGGGCAGCCGGCGGTAGCTGAGCTCGAACGAGCCGCGTACCTCGAGGTCGCCGGCGCGCAGCTCGTCGAGGCGGCTCGTCTCGTCATCCAGCCGCTGCCGCAGCACGCTCAGCGGCCAGCCGGGCCGCCCGGCCAGCCGGGCCCCCGCCACCCTGACGGCCAGCGGCAGGTGGCCGCAGGAGTGCAGGATCGCCTGTGCGGCCTCGCGCTCCGCCGCCACCCGCTCGGCGCCGACGATCTTGGCGAGGAGTTCCTCGGCCTCCTCGGGCGGCAGCACGTCGAGCTCGAGCTGGAGGGCGCCCGGCAGCTCCGCGATCCGCCGCCGGCTCGTGACGAGCACCGCGCAGCCGTGACCGGGCAGCAGGGCGCGTACCTGCGCGGTGTCGGCGGCGTCGTCGAGGAAGACCAGCATGGGCCGCCGGGCCAGCAGGGACCGGTACAGGGAGGCCCGCTCGCGCAGCGTGGGCGGCAGGGCCTGCTCCGCGACGCCGAGCGCGCGCAGCGCCTCGGCGAGAAGGTCGAGGGGGTCGGCCGGCGTCGTGTCGGTGCCGCCCAGGCACAGGTAGAGCTGGCCGGCCGGGTACTCCGCGCGCAGGGCGTGCGCGCAGTGCACGGCCAGCGCCGACTTGCCGACGCCGGGCGGCCCGGTCACCACGGCGATCGAAGGCGGCCCGTCCGGCGGGCGCTCGCCCGCCGACAGGGCCCGGGTCAGGGCCGCCACGTCCGCCGCCCTGCCGGTGAAGTCCGGCACGTCGGCCGGGAGCTGGTGGGGCGTGAAGTCCGGCACGTCCGCGGGGAGCTGGTGGGGCGCGGCGGCGGGCGCCGGAGGCGGATCGCCCGCCGTCACGGGCGCGGGCGCGGGGTCGCCCGCCAGCACGGAGGCGTGCACGTCACGCAGGTCCTGCCCCGGCTCGATGCCCAGCTCGTCCACGAGCTGCCGCCTGATCGTGGTGTAGGCGTGCAGCGCCTCGGCCCGCCGGCCGCTGTGGTGCAGGGCGAGGATCAGCCGCTGCCACAGATCCTCCCGGTAGGGGTGCTCGCCGATCAGCCGGCGCAGGTCGTCGATCGCGCCGGCGTGCTCGCCGCGGGCCAGCTTCAGCTCGGCCAGCTCCTCGGCCGCGGCCAGCCGGGCCTGGGTGAGCGCGCGCAGCCGCCCGTCCCACAGCGGGCTGGCGGGCAGGTCGCTGAGCGGCGCCCCGCGCCATAACGCCAGAGCGCGGCGTAAATGCTCGAAGGCCTCGTCGGTACGGCCCGCCGCCCGCGCCATGGTCACCAGTTCCTCGAACCGCAGGGCGTCCAGCCGCTCCGCGTCGATCTCGATCGCGTAGCCGGAGGGCTGGGCCACGATCTGGACCCCGGCCGAGCGCAGCGAGCTCACGTACGTGCGCAGATTGGCGACGGCGGACGACGGCTGCGTCCGCGGCCACAGCACCTCGACGAGCATGTCCGAGCTGACCACCTGGTTGGCGTCCAGCAGCAGCGAGGCGAGCAGGAGCCTGGGCTTCCTGCCCGCGATCCGAAGGAGCCCTTCAGGAGACCGGACCTGCAACGGCCCAAGAACACTGAATACGGGCTGTTCAACCACCATGACCGCGCGTACTCCTGAGCTGGACGCCGGGCGGGGCGCCCGTGGGTGAGGCGTATCAAGCTGGAAGGGCCTTTATACCGATTTTGGATGTTCTTTGTATGTCGTACTCGCAATCTTGGTCCCCAGCAAGAGCGCTTCGAAAGATCCAACGGACAGTTCGCGGTGCCGGTCGGGGACCACCCCCTCCGGCGCGCGCAGAAAGGTATCCGCATGAGACCCAGAGGGGTGCTTACGGCCGGGGTTGCCCTGCTCTTCAGCCTCGCCACAAGCTCGATCGCGACGGCGGCATGGGCCGCCCCGACCCCGACCCCTTCGCCGTCGTCCTCGGCGAAGGAGGACGAGGGGGAGATGGGCAACCCGCCGAACCAGGTGGACGTCCCGCCGGTCTCGACCCTGGCCGCCCCGAGCTTCCAGCTCCCGTTCCCGTGCGGCCAGACCTGGACGGGCAACAACAGCGGGAGCAGCGCCCACCGGTCGTATGAGATCGACTTCAACCGGGGCAGCACGCCCGACGCCGACAAGGGTGACACCGTGGTCGCCGCCGCGGCCGGCACCGTGGTCATCTCCGCCCACCAGGGCTCGGCCAACGGCTACGGCAACCTGGTCAAGATCGACCACGGTGGTGGCTGGACCTCGTACTACGCCCACCTGAACTCCCGCGCCGTCTCGGCCGGCGCCCAGGTCGCCCAGGGCCAGAAGATCGGCACCGTCGGCAACACCAGCAAGCCGGGCAACAACATCAGCCCCCACCTCCACTACGAGGTGCGCAACGGCTCCAGCTACCCGGCCAACATCAAGAAGGCCGTCTTCAACGGCGTCACCTTCGGCTACCCGATCGCCTCGGTGACCTCGAAGAACAAGTGCGGTGGCGGCGGCGGCTCCACCAACCCGCACACCGCCGAGTCCGTCTGCGGCAGCGGCTACAAGGTGATCGAGTCCAAGGCCCTCGGCACGGCCGGCACGGTCTACCTGACCTACAACTCCGCCAACGGCAACAACTGCGTGGCCACGATCAAGAAGACCTCGCTCGGCAAGGCCAGCGCCACCAGCGCCTACCTCGAGGTCCAGGGCAAGACCCGCGTCACCGACAGCGGCAGCTTCGAGTACTACGCCGGACCGGTCCGCGGCTCGGCCGCCGGCAAGTGCGTCAAGTGGGGCGGCAGCGTCGGCTCGAGCAAGTACGACGCCCCGTCCGGGCACTGCGGGAGCTGAACTCTGTGAAGATGCGCATGATTCTTACGGGCGCGGTCATCCCCCTGGCGATGCTCGCGGGCGCGGGGCAGCCGGCCTCGGCCGCCGCCGCCGACCCGATGGCCGACGCGTTCGCCAAGGCCGCGGCCGCCTACGAGGTGCCGCGTGACCTGCTGGTGTCGGTCGCGTACTCCGAGACGCACCTGGACGGGCACAAGGGCCAGCCCAGCGCGGACGACGGCTACGGCGTGATGCACCTGGTCACCGCCAAGACCCTCGACCGGGCGGTCACGCTGACCAAGAAGCCGCTCTCGGCCCTGAAGGCGGACGACGCGGCCAACATCGCCGGCGGCGCCGCCGTGCTGCGGGCCTACGCCGACGAGCTCAAGCTGACCGCCGCCGCCCGCAAGGACGCCGGCAAGTGGTACCAGGCGGTGGCCAAGTACTCCGGCGCGTCCTCGCCCGAGGTCGCCCGGCTCTACGCCGACACCGTCTACGACATGCTGGGTGAGGGCATCCGCGCCACCACGCCCGGTGGCGAGACCGTCACCGTGCCGGCCCGCGCCGTGACGCCCGACCGCGGCCAGTACGCCAAGGCGGACGACCTGGGCAACCCCGGCACGCTCGCGGCGAGCACGGACTACCCGTCGGCCGTGTGGGTGCCCGCCCACAGCAGCAACTACGCGGTCTCCAACCGGCCGGCCAGTGACGCCATCGACCGCATCGTCATCCACGTGACGCAGGGCTCCTACGCCGGGACGATCGACTGGTTCCAGACCGGGCCCAGGCCGAACCCGACTTCGGCCCACTACGTCGTGCGCTCCTCCGACGGCGCCATCACCCAGATGGTCAGGGAGAAGGACCGCGCCTTCCATGCCGGCAACTACAACCGGCGCTCGGTCGGCATCGAGCACGAGGGCTTCGTGGACAACGCGACGTGGTTCACCGACGCGATGTACCGCTCGTCGGCCGCGCTGACCCGCAACATCGCCGACCGGTACGGCATCCCCAAGGACCGCACCCACATCATCGGCCACGTCGAGGTCCCCGGCACCGACCACACCGACCCGGGCCGCTACTGGGACTGGACCAAGTACATGCAGTACGTCACCGGCGGAAGCGGCGGGGGCGGCGGCACGAACCCCCACACGCCGGAAGAGGTGTGCGGCAGCGGCTACAAGGTGATCGACTCGCAGGCCCTCGGCACGGCGGGCACGGTCTACCTGCTCTACAACTCGGCCAACGGCTACAACTGCGTGGCCACGCTCAAGAAGATCTCCCTGGGCACGGCCTCCGACACCAGTGCCTTCCTGGAGGTGAAGGACAAGACCCGCATCGTGGACTCGGGCAAGTTCGAGTACTACGCGGGACCCGTCCGGGCCGCCGCCGCCGACAAGTGCGTCAAGTGGGGCGGCAGCGTCGGCACCAGCACGTACGAGAGCCCCTTCGAACACTGCGGTTAAACACCCACTGACCTGTGGCCGGATCGCACCGGACTGGCGATCCGGCCACAGCCATGTCCGGCCCCGATCAGAGGGTCCGGGTGCCCCTGGCGTATTCCGCGGCGCCGCCCGCGAAGTCGTAGACCACGCACTGCTCGTCGCCCACCACCCAGGCGTCGTGTCCGGGCGTGCAGACGAAGACGTCGCCGGGGCCCACCTCGGACTCGCCGCCCTCGTCGCTCCGGAGGCGCAGCCGGCCCTGGACGACGAAGCAGTTGTGGTGGACCTGGCACGAGTCGGTGCCCGCGATCGGCTTCACCGACGACGACCACCGCCAGCCCGGCTCGAACGTGGCCACGCCGAAGGTCAGGCCCTCCAGGTTGCACACTTCGATGTGCCCCATGGGGAAGTCGCGGCGCTCGTCAGGCTTGTCGATGCTCTTGACCTCGATCATGACGTCCCCCTTCCGTCATTTCCAGCTTACCGTCCGTGATCGCCGCGCCGGGCCCCGCCGTGGGTCGCGCTTGTCCTGTTTCCGTACATGGCGGGAAAAGGACTCTCGATCATCTTTCGCGGCTTTACTGCGATCTGTCATGGTTCCCGGGACTCGATGATCTCTGAGGAGACGCATGATCGGCCGCTCGCTTGTCGCGTTAGGCGTGCTGCTGTCCACCGGGATGGCCGCGCCGACCCCCCTTCCCACCCCCTCGGCCCCGGCGCCGGTCGCCGGTGCGGCGGGGGAGTCCGCCAAGAAGATCACATTGATCACCGGGGACGTGGTGACCTACGGCACCGCCCCCGACGGCAGCCCGCAGGCCCAGGTCGAGCCGGCCCGGAGGCCCGACGGCGCGCCGGTGTTCTTCATGTCGGTACGCGAGGGCAAGGCGTACTACGTCTACCCCACGGACGTGATGGACGAGCTGTCGGCGGGCCGCCTGGACAGGGGCCTGTTCGACGTGGCGTACCTGGCGGGCAACGGCTACTCCGACGCCGAGAGCCCCACCCTGCCGGTGATCGTCCAGCACGGGGCCCAGCAGCGGATCGCCGGGGCGCGCGCCCTCGCCAGCATCGACGGCATGGCCGTCAAGGTGGACAAGAAGGCCGCCGGGCAGTTCTGGTCCGGGGTCGCCACCGCCAGGGCCGCGTCCTCGAAGATCTGGCTCGACCGCAAGGTCCAGGTCGCGCTCGACCGGAGCGTCAAGCAGATCGGCGCCCCCGAGGCGTGGGCGGCCGGGCTCAAGGGCACGGGCGTCAAGGTGGCCGTGCTCGACACCGGCGTGGACGCCACCCACCCCGACCTGGCCGGCCGGATCGCCGCCACCGCGAACTTCAGCTCGGAGCCGAGCGCCGAGGACGGGCACGGCCACGGCACGCACGTCGCCTCCATCATCGCGGGCAACGGCCCCAAGTACCGCGGAGTCGCGCCCGAGGCGTCGCTGCTCGTCGGCAAGGTGATGAACAACTACGGCAGCGGCCTCGAGTCCGACATCATCGCGGGCATGCAGTGGGCAGTCGCCCAGCAGGCCCGCGTGGTGAGCATGAGCCTGGGCGGGTGCTGCCCCGGCCCGGACAACCCGCTGGACCAGGCCGTGGACAAGCTCTCCGCCGACTCGGGCGCGCTGTTCGTGATCGCTGCGGGCAACGACGGCCAGAACCGCACGATCGGCTCGCCCGGCACCGCCGCCTCCGCGCTGACCGTCGCCGCCGTGGACCGCTCGGACGCGCTCGCCTCCTTCTCCAGCCGCGGCCCCACCCCGCTCGACTACAGCCTCAAGCCCGACATCAGCGCCCCGGGCGTGGACATCGTCGCCGCCCGCGCGCACGGCACCACCATGGGCGAGCCCGCCGAGGACGGCTACACCGCCGCGTCCGGCACGTCGATGGCCACCCCGCACGTCGCCGGCGCCGCCGCGATCCTCGCCCAGCAGCACCCGGACTGGACCAACGTCCAGCTCAAGGCCGCGCTGACCAGCACCGCCCACGGCGACGGGCAGGACGCCTACGAGCAGGGCGCCGGCCGCGTCGACGTCGCCCGCGCCGTCAAGCAGCAGGTACGCGCCTCCGGCAGCATCGACTTCGGCTTCCTGCCCTCGCCCCAGAGCGGCCCGGTCGCCAAGACCCTCACCTACACCAACGACGGCGACCAGCCGGTGACCCTCACCCTGAGCACCGGCGTCAAGGCGCACCGGGGCGGCGGCCTGCCGGCCCGCACGCTCACCCTCGACCGCGGCACGGTCACCGTCCCCGCGCACGGCACCGCGCCGGTCACGGTCACGTTCGACCCCGCCGGCCCCGACACCTGGTACGAGGGGTACGTCCGGGCCTCCAGCGGCGACGTCCAGGTGAACACGGCCGTCGGCGCGTTCGTCGAGCCGCGGAAGGTCACCGTCCGCACCCGGCTGGTGCTGCCCGATGGAGCCACCGGCAGCACGGAGATCCCGTGGCTGCTCATGCGGACCGACGACCGCGACGACCTCCAGTACTCCTACAGCCCCACCACGGGCACCGAGAGCCAGGCGCAGGTCTACCCCGGCACCTACGCCGTGATGAGCGCGCTCGCCTGGCGCGGCGCGGACGGCGAATGGGCCCAGGCCCTGCCCGTCGAGCCGCAGATCGAGATCACCAAGGACACCACGGTCACGCTCGACCTGCGCAAGGCGCGCAAGGTCTCCGTGGAGACGCCGCGCGACTCGGAGGTCTACCTCTCCCAGTACGCCTTCCGGCGCAAGGCGGCCAACGGCATGGCTTCTGTCGACGCGTCGTCGCTGTATCCGCAGTACGGGATCGACGACTACCTGATGCTGCCCACGCGCAAGGTCACCCAGGGCACGTTCCATCTGACCGGCCGCTACCAGATGGGCGCCCCGGCCATCCGCATGAAGGTCCCCGGCGGCCCCGACCTCACCCCGCGCTACGCGAACCTGCAGACGGTGACGCCCAAACTCGACGGCCGCAGCAGGCTCGCACTGGTCCCCGCGGGCAAGGGCGCCGACTTCAGCGGCCTGGACGTGCGGGGCAAGCTCGTCCTGCTCGACCTCGCGGACCTGTGCCCGGCCACGGCCTGCACGGGCAACGCCCTGGACCGCGTCAAGGCCGCCCAGCAGGCGGGCGCCGCCGCCGTCCTCGGGTACGGGGCCGCCGGCCGGTCCTTCCTCGACCCGGCCGCGAGCTGGCCCACCTACCCGATCCCGACCATGAGCCTGCCCGCCGAGCAGGGGCGCGCGCTGGCCGCCCTGTCCCGGCGCCGGCCGGTGACGGTCACGGCGGAGGGCGTCGCGACCACGCCGTACCTGTACTCGCTGTTCCTCCCCGAGCAGGGCCGGGTCCCCGCCGACGTCCGCTACTCGATCAAGCCGCGCGACCTGCAGCAGATCGACGACCGCTTCCACGCCGACCGGCCGGGCGAGGTGGAGCTGAGCACGGCGGCGTCGCTGCTGACCCATCCGGGCGCGTACGCCGGGCCGTGGTCCATGGAGCACGCCGTGCGCGCGCAGACGACCCTCACCGAGTACGTCGGGCCGCTCTCGCCGGACGTCGTCTGGACCCGGACGAACACCACGATGTACGACGAGGGCGACGACTATTACGCCAGACACGCGCTGACGACCACCGCCGTGGACATCTTCGCCAAGTCCGGATCGCGCACCGAGGCGTGGGGGATCCAGCCCCGCGTGCCCGGCAACGTCGTCGTCTCCGACGCGGTGGTCGACGCGGGCGTCGCCATGTGCTTCCCGTGCCGCACACAGGACACCTTCCTGGCGGCCGTGCCGGTCATGGGACCGGTGCCGAACCACCAGGAGGCGTACACGTACAACGCCAACTTCCAGAGCGACGTCCACGGCGGCAAGGACGAGATGCGCCTGTATCGCGACGGGCAGGAGATCCCCCTCGTCGAGGCCCAGATCGTGCTGGCGATCGTCGCGTTCATCGTGCCGACCTTCACCCTGCCGCAGACGGAGGCCGCCTACCGGCTCACCGACAAGTTCCACACCCCCAACCCGTCGCAGCTGTACGCCAAGGATGTCGAGACCGCGTGGACCTTCCGGTCCAAGCAGCCGACCGGAGGGATGTCCACGACGGACGACGGTCTCTGCCTGGCCTGGTTCATCACGGGCAAGCTGGCGCCGTGCGAGCCGGTCAGGCGGCTCAACCTCCGCTACGACGTGCCCCTCGACCTCGACAACCGGCTCAAGGCGGGCACCTCGCACCGGATCACCGTCACCGGCTACCACGGGTCCTACGGCGTGCGGGACGCGAAGCTCACGGCGCTGCAGCTCTCGGTCACGTTCGACGACGGCGCCCACTGGACCCCGGTCCCCGTGTCCTCCTCGGGACGCGCCACCATCACGCCGCCCGAGCTCTCCCGCACCACGGGCGCCGTGGGGCTCAGGGCCCGGGCCACGGACGCCGAGGGCAACACCGTGGAGCAGACCGTCCACCGGGCCTACGGACTGAAGTGACGACCTCCCTCCCCGCCTCCGTGCTGCGCTGGAGGCGGGGAGGGAGGTACATCCCCCGCCGAGTGGCCTCAGCCGCGGATGCCCGCCTTCCGCCACACCTTGAGCAGGCGGCGGGCCGAGCCGCCGACGGGCCCCACCGCCTCGTACAGCACCTTCCGCGAGATCGGCTCGGCCTCCGTCACGGCCGGCACGGCCTCGTCCGCGGCGGTGATCGTGTGCGAGCAGACGCTCAGCAGGTACTGCGGGATCTGCAGGCGCGGATCCGTGCAGCCCACCAGCGGGACGCCCACGGCCGCGACCACGGGGAAGACCGTCCCCGGGATGCCGATGGCGGCCTCGGCCCGCGCCGACGCCTGGACCGACGGCACGGAGCTGATCTCGTACCGCTCCCACAGCGAGCGGTCCTCGCGCGGGTGCAGCCCGACCAGGATGTGCTTGCCCGCCGCCGTCAGCCGCTCGGCCGCGGCCAGGAGCAGCTCGGTGCCGGGCGCCGAGCCGCCGGTGCCGCTCGACCTGGTGACGCTGGTCAGCACCAGGACGGTCCCGGGCTCGGGGGCGTGCCTGGGCAGGTCGTCGGTCTGTGGCGTGCCCACGACCGCGATCGGGCGGCGCGTGCCCAGATAGTCGTCGAACACCTTGGCCTCGGCGGGCGAGGACGCGGTGATCGCCCTGAGCCGGTCGCGGAACTCCTTCGCGCGGGGCGCCTCGACGGGCAGCTGGTACGCCAGCGAGCTTGCGATCAACGGCAGCCGGGGGAACCGCGCCGCGCACTCCGCCGGCCAGTCCCCGGCGCCCGTCACCACGAGCAGATCGGCGCCCTGAACCCGGTCGGGCGTCACCACCGGCACCGGGTCGCCCGGCTTGATCCCGGACAGATCCGGCACCAGCTGCGCGATCTCCCACCCTTGCCGCCGCGCCTCGGGCAGCAGCGGCGCCACGTGGTAGGTGCCCCACGGCTCGTTCGTGGCGATCAGGACCCGTGGCGCTCTCCTGTCGGCGTACGCGGCGGTGCCGCTCAGCGCGGCGAGACCGGCTCCGGAGAGCGCACCGGCAAGCAGGGAACGCCGGGAGAGCCTGGGCGATTTGTCATCAAATTTCATGAGATCGGAACCTATGGTCCTGGCGCTACCCGTCTGTGAACAAGCGCTGACGCTCAAGGGAATGGATGGCCATCAGCCCTTCTCAGAGCCCTCGTTGGCGCCGCGTACGAAGTACCGCTGGAAGACCACGAACACGACGGCCACCGGAAGGGTCGCCGGCAGCGCGGCGCCCAGCTTGAGCGGATACTGCGTGTCCTTGCCCAGCGACCCGGTCACCAGGTCGGCCAGCCCGCGCGGCAGGGTGAACAGCTTCGGGCTCCGCACCGCGACGAGAGTGTGCGGGAACGCGTTCCAGGTGCCCTGGAAGGAGATGATGGTGAGCGTCAGCAGCGCCGGCCGGGCCATCGGCAGCACGACCGACCAGTACGTGCGGAAGACCCCCGCCCCGTCCACCCGGGCCGCCTCCTCCACGCTGACCGGCAGCGAGTCGAAGAACTGTTTCATGATGAAGACCCCGGCGGCGTCCGCGATCACCGGCAGGATCAGGGCGGTGTAGCTGTCGTACATGCCGAACTGGTTCAGCACCAGGAACTTCGGGATGAACAGCACCACCCCGGGCACCGCCATGATCGCCACGATGGCCGAGAACAGGGCGCGCCGTCCGGCGAAGCGCAGCCGCGCGAGCGCGTAGCCGGCCATGGAGTCGAGCAGCACCCGCCCGGCCGTGACCACCACGGTCACCAGCACCGAGTTGCCCAGCCACAGCGGCAGGTCGGTGTTGACGAACACCTTCTCTTGACGTGCTCCCCGGCGTAAACGTCGCGGATTCTGGCCTGTGCCGCGCTGTTCATGCGGCGGCACTTCCATGGCTTCCTGCTTCGTCGGCCCGTGCCGCCGCGAGCGGTGGTCTTACCGGTCCTCCACAGGCGTTTAGTCTCTCCGCCCGTCCGGCGGCGAGAATGTTGATCGCGGCGTTGACGTCCCGATCATGGACGGCGCCACACGGGCAGGACCATTCCCGCACGTTCAACGGCATCGTCTCGGCCAGCCTCCCGCAGGCCGAGCAGAGTTTGGACGACGGGAAGAACCGGCCGACCTTGGCGAACTGCCTGCCATACAGTTTCGCCTTGTACTCCAGCATGCTCACGAACGCCGACCAGCCCGCGTCATGCACGCTCTTGGCCATCCTCGTGCGCGCCAGCCCCTTCACCGCCAGGTCCTCCACATACACCGCTTGATTCTCACGGATGATCTGTGTGGAGGTCTGGTGATGGAACTCGCGACGCGCATCAGCGACCTTCGCATGCCGGCGGGCCACCTTCACCCGGGCCCTGGCCCGATTGGACGATCCTTTCTCTTTACGTGACAGCGCTTTCTGCAGCTTCTTGAGCTTCTTCTCCGCCCGGCGCAGAAACCGCGGAGAGTCGATCTTCCGGCCGGCCGCAAGGACGACGAAATGGCCCAGCCCCAGATCGATCCCCGTCTCGGCAAGCGTGGCGGGCAGCGGCTGCTCGCGCACCTCGACCACGAAACTGGCGAAATACCGGCCCGCCGCATCCTTGATGACGGTGACCGAAGACGGGGGCGCGGGCAGCTTTCGTGACCACCGCACCTTCACGTCCCCGATCTTCGGCAGGCGCAGCTTCCCGCGAGGGGTGACGGCGAAGCGGGCGTTCTTGGTGAACCGGATCGCCTGCCGATGGTCCTTGCGGGACCGGAACCGGGGCGGGGCCACCTTCGGACCTTTACGCTTGCCGGACAGCGAGGCGAAGAAGTTGCGGAACGCGGTGGTGCAGTCGGCCAGGGCCTGCTGCAGCACCACCGCCGATACCTCGCCCAGCCAGGCCCGTCCAGGTGTCTGCTTGGCGTGCGTGATCACCGTGCGAGACAACTCGGCATCGGTGATGAACGGCAGGCCGACCTGGTGGGCGTGGTTGCGCAGCGCGAGCGCGTCGTTGAACACCACCCGCGCGCACCCGAACGCCCGTGCCAGTGCGGTGCGCTGGGCGGGGGTCGGGTCGATCCGGTAGGCGTACCGAAGCTGCACGAGGCTGATTCTAGAGTTGGTTTATGGGCGAGTACGCCGATGTCAGAACCGGCAGGCACTGTGTTTTCATGCTGCACGCACATTTGGGTTTCGTCACCAAATTTCGGCATCCGGTCTTCATCGGCACCCACCTGCCCCGGCTGGAAGAGATCACGTGATCGGTGTGCGCCGACTTCGAAACCGAACGTGAGCGTGGCGGCGCGGGGGAGTCAAGCCGACTGGCGAATGATCAGGCTTGGGGGCAGCAGCACGTGCGTGGACGGCGGTTCGGCGTCGGGGCTCTCCAGGGCGCGGGCGAGCAGCTCGACGCAGGCCGCCGCGGCCTCGGCGAGCGGCTGGTTGACGCTGGTCAGGCCGACGGCCTTGGCGGCGGGGGTGTCGTCGAAGCCGATCACGGCGACGGGCCGGCCCGGCTCCCGCGCCTGCAGCGCGCCCAGGGCCAGGGAGTCGCTGGCGCACACCAGGGCGGTCAGCTCGGGATCGGCGGCGAGCAGGTCGCGGGCCGCGCTCTCTCCGGCGGCGATACCGTCCTCGACCGCCCGCTGCAACCCGCCGAGAGCTGCGCCCTGCTGGGAGGCCGCAGCGTCCGGCCCCTGCCGGAAGGCCGCGAGGTCGGTGCCCTGCTGGGAGGCCGCGAGAGTGGCGCCCTGCTGGGAGGTCGTGAGGTCGGTGCCACGTTGCGAGGCGGCGAGGGCGCGGGCCCATCCTTCCCGCCGGTCGTCGCCCACGCCCGAGCCCGGCGGCCAGCCGATGAAGCCGATGCGCCGGTGGCCGGCGGCCAGCAGGTGGCGGGTGGCCGCCTCGGTGCCCGCGGCGCCGTCCACGTCCACCCACGGATGGCGGGCGTCGGGCAGGTCGCTCCACGGCCGGCCGAACGCGACGAACGGCAGCCCGCGCTCCAGCAGCCAGGACGTGCGGAGGTCGTCGTGGTGCGTGGCGGTCAGGACGAAGGCGTCCGGTTTGTAGGCGCCGAGCAGGTCCTCGTACGTGGCGATCTCCGACCGGTCGTCCGCGGCGGTGTAGAGCAGGATCCGGTACCCCTCCTGGGCCGCCGTCTCGGTCAGGCCGTGGAGGAAGCGGTCGAGCACCGAGCCGCTGATCCCGTCGCCGTCGGGCTCGATGCGGATGGCGATCAGGCGCGAGCGGCCGGTGCGCATCTGGCGGGCGGCCTGGTTGGCCCGGTAACCCAGCCGCTCGATCACTTCCAGGACGTGCCTGCGGGTCTCCTCCCGGACCACTTCGGGGCTGTTGAGCGTGTTGGACACCGTCTGGCGCGACACGCCGGCCGCTCGGGCCACGTCGGTGATCGTCACCTTTTCCGCCATGAAGCGCCTTTCGAGGGGTTGAACGTTCAAAGTCCGATGATGCATGATTTGATCGTTCAAAGTTTGCGGAGTGTTTCGAAATCTGCACCCCCGGCGACCTTCTGTCAAGACCTGCCGTTGATCATCGACCCGACCCCAGGGGAGTCCTAGTGCTTCAGCCGCTGCTGCACGATCTGGTCAGCACCGTCATGGCGCCGGCGAGCGCGCTGAGCGACGCCGACGGCCAGATCCGCCCGGCCGGCGTTCAGGGGCTCTTCTACGCGGACCGCCGGGTGCTCTCCCAGGCCCGGCTGCTCGTGGACGGGCGGGAGCCGGAGTCCGTCGGGCACGCGTCCGCCGGCGCCGGTCGCGACCGCTTCGTGTCGCTCGCCCGCTGGCTCGGCGACCCAACGGCCGATCCCACGGTCCGGCTGGACCGGCTGCGGGAGCTTTCGCCGTACGGGATGAGCGAGCAGGTGGTGATCACCTCCACGGCGTCGTCGCCCGTGACAGCCACGGTCACGGTCGAGCTGTCCTGCGACTTCGCGGCCATCGACGCGGTCAAGTCCGGCCACCCCGGCACCCCGGCCCGCGCGACCGCCGCCGGCCAGGGCCGCCTGACCTGGCGCTCCGACACCACCCACGTAACTGTCACCGGCGAAGACGCTTCGACACCGGTCGCGGCCCCGGCCGGGGGATCCGGCGGCCCGCGAGCGGGCGACGGCACCGAGCCCCGTGGACGTGACGGCGCCGGAGCCGGTGCCACCGGGGGAGTGGAGGGCGGCGCGGCCTACCGCGTGGCGGACGGTGTTGACGCGGCGGGCGTGGCGTCGTTGCGGTGGGAGGTGAGTCTGCCGCCGCGCGGGCAGGTGACGTTGCGCTGGCAGGTCGCCGTCGAGGACCCCGCCGCCGTCGTCGTGACCCCCGCGGCCGCCCTCGAATGGAGCCCGCCGCGCGTCACCGCATCCGACCGGCGCATCACCAGGCTGCTCGACCAGTCGCTCGAGGACCTCAGGTCGCTCCGGCTGGCCGAGCCGGGAGCGCCCGGTGACACGTTCCTCGGGGCGGGAGCCCCCTGGTTCCTGACCCTCTTCGGCAGGGACAGCATCTGGGCGGCGCGCATGCTGCTCCCCCTCGGCACCCGGCTGGCCGCGGGCACCCTGCGCGTGCTGGCCCGCCGCCAGGGCAGGCGGCTCGACCCGGACACGGGGGAGGCCCCCGGAAAGATCATGCATGAGCTGCGCAGGGAGGCGTTCGAGCTGGCGGGCCAGGAAGGACGGCTGCCCGCCGCCTACTACGGCACCATCGACGCCACCCCGCTCTGGATCAGCCTGCTGCACGACGCCTGGCGCTGGGGCATGCCGCCGTCCGAGGTCGAGGAGCTGCTGCCGCACCTGCGGGCCGCGCTGGGCTGGCTCGCCGACCACGCCGACCCCGACGGCGACGGGTTCGTCGAGTACGTCGACGCCAGCGGACACGGCCTGGCCAACCAGGGCTGGAAGGACTCCGGCGACTCGGTGCGCTTCCACGACGGCCGCCAGGCCGAGCCGCCGATCGCGCTGGTCGAGGTCCAGGGCTACGCGCACCAGGCCGCCCTGCACGGGGCCGCCCTGCTGGACGCCTTCGACCTGCCGGGGGCGGCCAGGTGGCGCGAGTACGCGGCGGCGCTGGCCGAGAGGTTCCGCGCCGCGTTCTGGGTCGACGGGCCGCAGGGCCGCTTCCCGGCGCTCGCCCTCGACCGCGACAAGCGCCCGGTGAACGCCCTCACCAGCAACATCGGCCACCTCCTCGGCACCGGCCTGCTGTCGTGGGCGGAGTCCGCCCGGGTCGCCGATCTGCTGGCGTCTCCCGGCATGGCGGAGGGGTTCGGGCTGCGCACGATGTCGTCGCGTGAGGGCGGGTTCAGCCCGCTGTCGTACCACTGCGGATCCGTCTGGCCCCACGACACGGCCATCGTCATCGCCGCCCTGGCCAGGGAGGGCTTCGGCGAGCAGGCGGCCACCCTCGCCGAGGGGCTGCTGGCGGCGGCCGAGTCGTTCGGCTACCGGCTGCCGGAGCTGTACGCGGGCGACGCCAGGGACCAGGTGGGCCGCCCGGTCGCCTACCCCGCCGCCTGCCGCCCCCAGGCCTGGTCGGCCGCCGCCGCGCTCACGATCGCCCACGCGGCCCTGGGCCTCTACCCCGACGTGCCGGCGGGCCGGGCATACGTGCGCCCGCTGTCCGGCGCGCCCCTGGGAGCGCTGACCCTCGCCGGACTGCGGGTGGCGGGCACGGAGGTCGAGGTGCGGGTCGACCACGACGGCAGGGCCGCGGTCACCGGCCTGCCGCCGGACCTCCACCTCGAAGAGGCCGTCAGCCCTTGGTCGCGCCGCCCGTGAGGCCCTTGACGAACTGCTTCTGCAGCAGCAGGTAGAAGAGCAGGATCGGCAGCGTGGCCAGGAACATGAGGGCGAACATGCCGCCGAAGTCCGCGGCGTACTGGCCGAGCGACTTGTACACGCCCGTCATGATCGTCGTGCCCTCGCGCGGCCCGTAGATGATCAGCGGGTTGAGGAAGTCGTTCCAGATCCACACGCCGAGGAAGATCAGCACGCTGGCGGTGGCCGGCCGCAGCAGCGGGAAGACGACGCGCCAGAACGTCTGCCACCGCGTCGCCCCGTCGATCGCGGCCGCCTCCTCCAGCTCGCGCGGGATCCCCTTCATGAACCCCGAGAAGACGAACACCCCGAACGGCACGTAGTAGCCGACGTTGAACAGGATGAGGCCCTGGAGCGTGGACATCAGCCCGAGCGACTTGAGCACCTGCGTGACCGGGATGAGGATGACCTGCGGCGGGATCATCAGCCCGCACAGCAGCAGCACCATGACGGCCCGCGACCACCACTGGCCGTGCCGCGCCAGGTAGTGGCCGAGCATCGCCGACAGCAGCGTCAGGATGACGATCGACAGCGAGGTGACCACGACGCTGGTGCGCAGCGACGACCAGAAGAGGCTGTCGGGGTCGGTCAGCACGCGGACGAGGTTGTCGAGGGTGGGCGGCGCGGGCAGCGCCATCGTGTCGCGCGCCACCTGACCGCTCGCCTTGAAGACGTTGATCAGCGCGATGTAGAGCGGGATGAAGAAGACGGCGCCGATGACCAGCGCGACCAGCGGGCGCACCCACGGCAGGCGGGACCCCGTCACAGCTGCACCTCCCTGCGCTGCAGGATCCGCAGCGTGATCACCGACAGAAGGGCGATGATGACGAGCATGACGACCGCCTCGGCGGAGGCGTAGCCGGTGCGGTTCTCCACGAACCCCTCCTGCAGGACGACGAACGCCACGCTGGCGGTCGTCCCCGTGCCCGGGCCGCCGTTCGTGATGACCTTGACGTGGTCGAAGATCTTGAACGCGGAGATCAGCAGGACGACCGTGTTGATGGTCAGCGCGGGCGCCAGCAGCGGCCAGGTGACCTTCCAGAAGCGCCGCAGCGGCCCGGCCCCGTCGATCGCGGCCGCCTCGGCCAGCTCCTGCGGCACCCCCTGCAGCCCGGCCAGGTAGACGACCACGCAGAACCCCAGCATCTGCCAGCAGACGATGGACGACAGCGAGTAGAGCGCGATGTCCGGGTCCGACAGCCAGCCCGGCGGCTCGCCGACCCCCAGGGCCCGCAGCCCCTGGTTGACCGGCCCGTCGTCGGCGAGCACGCGGGTCCAGATCACGCTGATGACCACCGAGCTGATCACCATGGGGGTGAAGAAGACGCTGCGCAGCGCGTTGTAGAGCCAGCCGCGCCGGTCGAGGACGACGGCGATGGCCACGCCGAGCACGTTCGGGACGATGACCACGATCAGGGAGAGGACGGTGGTGACCCGCAGCGAGTTCAGGAACGTGTCGTCCTTCAGCAGCAGCGCGTAGTTGCGCAGCCCGACGAACTGCGTGTTCGGCCTGAGCAGCGCCTGGTTGGTGAGGCTGTAGCCGACGCTCATGGCGATCGGCAGCAGCACCAGGCATGTGTAGACGAGCGTGCCTGGCGCCGCGAAGGTCAGGAAGTGCCACAGGCCCGGCAGCGCCGGCCGCCTGCTCCCAGGGCGGGTCAGCGCGCCGGGCCTGCGATGGGTGGTGCTGACGGCCATCAGCCGCTCTTCTCCCATTCGGTGTCGAGGAACGCCAGCGTCTGGTCCGTCGTCTTCTTGCCGCTGACCAGATCCTGCGCGGCCGACCAGAACTTGCCCTGCATGCCGGGCAGCATGGCCGCGTCGCCAGCCTCCCAGCCGAACGCCGGGACGGTCGCGTTCTGCTTGATCGCCTGCTGCCACAGGTCGTACACGGCCTTGAAGACCGGGCCGGTGGTGGACGGCGGCGTGTAGCCCTTGACGGCCGGGAACAGCGCGTCGGCCTTGACCGAGGCGTCCAGGTTCTCCCTGGTGAGCTGGAAGGCCAGCGCGAACTTCTTGGCCGCGGCCAGGTTCTTCGCGGTGGCGCTCACGGACAGGCCGCCGCCGGTGAACGCCGGCAGGTGCAGGCTCCCGTCATCGCTGGGCCAGGCGAACACGCCGATGTCGTCCTTCATGTCCGACTGGTCGGCGGCCGCGGCGAACCAGCTGCCCATCGGGTACATCGCGCCCTTGCCGGCCAGGAACGCCTCCTGCGTCTTGGGGTAGTCCTGGCCGATCTGCCGCTTGTCGATGTAGCCCTTCGCGGCGAGGTCGGCGAACTTCTGCGTGGCCGCCTTCATGGCCGGGTCGCCGGCGAAGGTGACCTGGCCGGCGCGGCGCTTGGCGATCCAGCCGGGCGTCCTGGCGTACAGGTCGGTGGCCAGGATGGCGGTCCACGGCTGGGAGGTGACGAACGCCCCGCCGCTGACGAACGGCGTGATCCCGGCGGCCTTGAGCTTCTCGGCGTCGGCGAGCAACTCGGCGTACGTCTTGGGCGGCGCCGCGATCCCGGCCGTCTTGAACAGCTTCTTGCTGTAGTAGACGTTCGGGATCGTCTGGGTGTTGGCCGGCAGCTGCAGCACCTTGCCGTTGACCGCGCCGCAGGTGGGGCAGAGGAAGTCTTTCAGCTCCTGCTCGGTCCAGGGCGCCAGGCTCGGCTCCAGGGCGATCAGGTCCTGCATGCCGATCTGCACGTCGGGCAGCTGCCCGGAGGCGGCCAGCTGCTTGGCGTAGTCGTTGCGCTCCGACTCCGACGGCGCGGCGACCAGCTCCACGTCGAGGTCGGGATCGGCCTTCGTCACCAGCGCCACCTGGGCCTTCCAGTACGACTCCGGCAGGTTCGGCGAGGGGAAGACGAGGAACGTGACCTTCTGCTTGCCGCCGGACGAGCCTCGGGAGGAGGGGGCGGCGGACGTGCCGGACGTACCGCTCGAACAGGCGCTCAGCGCCAACATGGCGGCCAGCGCGAGCGCACCGGACGCGGACAGCTTGTTCATGGTGAGCTTTCTTCGGTGGTGGGGGATGGGGGGTCGTCGCCGGTCGTCCGCTGGACGCCGTCGGCCTGCGTCACCGTGGCTTTCAGGCCGGTGGGAGCGGCCCCTTCGCTGCCCACCGGCCGCAGCCGGTAGGAGAAGGTGGTCCGCGGCATCGGGTCGGGATGCGTGTACGAGCTCTGCCCCGGCGGCACCGCAGCCCCCTGCTTACGCCAGAAGCGGATGCCGCTCCACTCGACCGAGGCGGGCCCCTGGCCGCCGGCCGTCCGGTGCGCGCCGAACTTGTCGTAGAAGCTGCCGCTCTCGCCCGACACCGTGTGCTTCAGCGACCCGTTGACGTAGGTGCGGTGGACGCCGCCGACCACGTGGACGGTGTTGACGCGGACCGTGGCGCCGATCGTCGCAGCCCGTGGCGATCGTGTCGCCGCCGTGCACCGCGTACAGCCGGCCGCCGCGCTCGACGGCGAGCATGAAGTCGCTGACGTCACCGCAGCCCCGCTCCTGGACGGTGAACGCGGGCGAGTACTCGGTCCAGGGCCCCGACCCGACGGGGCCGGCAAAGACGGGGAGGGCGGGCAGGGGCAGCCCCACGGTCAGCGCGCTCGTGATGAGTAATCGCATCGACCCTCCATTAGGAAACTTTCCTATCATGAGTCATAGGATCACTTTGCGCGTTACTGCGTCAAGGCCCTTGACCGGCTCCTGTGGCTGCTGTATTCATCGGATGTCTGGAGGGGTTTGCCTCCTGAGACTTCGTCGTAATTTCGGGGCCGCACTGGTCCTCGCCGTGGTCGTGAGCCTCTGCGCGGCGCCCGCCGACGCGGAGGTCCGGCATCCGCGGCGGTGATGCGGTCGCGGCGGGCACGATGCGGCTCGGGCAGACGCTGGAGGGCACGTGGACGCGGCCCGGCGCCAACACCATCAACGACGCGGCCGCCGCCCCCGACCTCGACCGGATCTCGCTCGGCTGACTGCTGAAATGAGCCGGACGCACCCCTGAGGCCGACTACGCTCCCTTAGAGCGGAATTCGTGGGGGCGGAGGGATGAGTGACGGTCAACGGGGCGGTGAACCATCAGGCGACGGAGGCGGCGTCCGCGTCCGGTGAGGCGGTCGGGCGGGTGCTCGGCACCCAGGCGGCCTCGCCGCTGTCGTTCTGGGTGGGGCTGGAGCCGGGCAAGGTCGTCCAGCTCGACGACGTGGTGGTGACCAGGCGGGAGGTGCCGGGCTACGGCCCGGTGCTGGTGGCCGGTGTGGTGACCACGGTGGAGGCCAGGCACGAGGGCGCCGCGTACGACTCCGACGTCTTCCTGATCGCCGACGGCGCGCTGCCGGCCGCGGTGGTCGAGGTGGCGGAGGTGCGGGTGACGAGGGTCGAGCCGGAGGTGTTCGTGCCGCCGCTGCCCGGCTCCAAGGTCTTCCTGGCCGGCGCGGGCGACCGTGACCAGGCTCTCTACTTCGACGTGATGGACCGGCGGATCCCCCTGGGGATGGGCCGCGACGGCCAGCCGCTCTACGTCAACTTCGACTTCCTCGACGGCACCCGCGGCGCGCACGTGTCGATCTCCGGCGTGTCGGGCGTGGCCACCAAGACCTCGTTCGCGACGTTCCTGCTCTACTCGATCTTCAATTCGGGGGTGCTGGAGGGCGAAGCGGCCAACACCAAGGCGTTGATCTTCTCGGTCAAGGGCGAGGACCTGCTCTTCCTCGACCACGACAACGTCCGGCTCGACGAGCGCGCCGCCGGCGTCTACGCCCGGCTGGGGCTGCCGGCCAGGGCGTTCGGCAGCGTTCACGTGTTCGCGCCGCCCCGCCCGGGCGACCCCAACGGCGTGCCGCACGTCTCGGCCCGCACGCAGGGGGTGAGCGCCTTCTACTGGACGCTGGTGGAGTTCTGCCAGGAGGAGCTGCTGCGGTTCGTGTTCGCCGACGCCGACGACGAGCGCGCCGGCTACTCCCTGCTGGTGGGGCAGGTCGCCGCCCGGCTGAAGGCGTGGGCCGAGCCGGTGGGCGACGGCGGCGCGGTCATGGTGCGCGGCGTCTCCTGCCGTACGTTCGCCGACCTCGTGGAGCTGCTCTCCGACCAGCTGCAGGACGAGAGCGCGCGCGGCGAGTGGACCGGCGCGCAGACGCCGCTCGGCACGGTCAACGCCTTCCTGCGCAGGCTGCGCAGCGCGGTGCGCCCGCTCTCCCCGATCATCCGGGGCGATCTGCCCTTCTACCGCAACCACTCGGTCCGCACCTCCGACGCGCAGGTGTCGATCGTGGACCTGCACAACCTGCCCGAGCGGGCGCAGCGGTTCGTGGTGGGCGTGGTGCTGCGCGGGGAGTTCCACCGCAAGGAGTCCTCGGGCACGGCCCGGCCGCTGCTCTTCGTGGTGCTGGACGAGCTGAACAAGTACGCGCCGCGCGAGGGCGACTCGCCCATCAAGGAGATCCTGCTGGACGTGGCCGAGCGGGGCCGCTCGCTCGGCGTCATCCTCATCGGTGCCCAGCAGACGGCCTCGGAGGTGGAGCGGCGCATCGTCTCCAACAGCGCCGTACGTGTCGCGGGCCGGCTGGACCCGGCCGAGGCCGCCCGCTCCGAGTACGGCTGGCTGCCTCCGGCCGTGCGGGAGCGCGCGACGATCGCCAAGCCGGGCACCATGTTCGTCGCCCAGCCGGAGATCCCGGTGCCGCTGGCCGTCGCGTTCCCCTTCCCCGCCTGGGCGACCCGGCCCGCCGAGGCCGCGACCCAGCCGGCGAAGGTCTCGGCCGATCCGTTCCAGGGCCTGCCCGGCGTCGAAGACGACATCCCGCCCTTCTGACCACAGGTGGTTTCGTGAAGATCCTGCACACCGCGGACTGGCATGTGGGCAAGGTGCTCAAGGGCCGTCCCCGCTTCGACGAGCACCGGGCCGTGCTGCGCGAGCTGGTCGCCGCCGCCCGCACCCACGACGTGGACGCCGTCATCGTGGCCGGCGACCTGTTCGATACCTCGGCGCCCACGCCCGAGGCGCAGTCGCTCGTGCTCAACGCGCTGATGGCGCTGCGCGGCGACGGCCGCGACGTGGTGGTGCTGGCCGGCAACCACGACAACCCGCAGCTGCTGGAGGTCTACCGGCCCGTGCTGGGCAAGCTCGGCCTGCACGTGATCGGCTCGTTCCGGCGCCCCGACGCGGGCGGCACGCTCGCCTTCACGGCGCGCTCGGGGGAGCCGGTGCGGCTGGCGGTCCTGCCGTTCCTGTCGCACCGGTACGTCGTACGCGCCGCCGAGGTCCTCACCGGCACCGCCTCCGACCACAACCGCGACTACGCCTCCCGCATCGGCGAGCTGATCGGCGCCCTCACCGCGGGCTTCCACGCCGACACCGTCAACCTGGTCACCACCCACGGCACGCTCCCGGGCGGCGCGTTCGGCGGCGGCGAGCGGGAGGCGCAGTCGATCTTCTCCTACTACTTCGAGCCGACCGCGTTCCCGCCCGCCACCCAGTACGCCGCCCTCGGCCACCTGCACCGCCGCCAGCAGATCCCCGGCCCGTGCCCGATCTGGTACAGCGGCTCGCCGCTCAACGTGGACTTCGGCGAGGAGGGCAACACCCCGGGCGCGCTGCTCGTCGAGGTCACCCCTGGGCGGCCCGCCGTGGTCAGCGAGCTGACCTTCGCCTCGGCCCGCCGCCTCCGCACCGTGCGCGGCACGCTGGAGCAGCTCGAGGGCATCGAGCCGGGTGACGACTGGCTGAAGGTGATCGTGGAGGAGAAGCCGCGCGTCGGCCTGGCCGACGACGTGCGCGAGCTGCTGTCCGGCGCCGTCGACGTCATGCTGGACGAGAAGTTCCGGCCGGTGCCCGCCACCCGCAGGACCGGCTCGGGCGAGCGCAGCCCGCGCGAGCTGTTCCGCGACTACCTGACCGCGACCGGCCGCCACGACGAACAGGTGGCCACGCTGTTCGACCGGCTCTACGACGAGGTGACCGGCTGATGCGCCCCCTGCTGCTCCACCTGGACCACTTCGGCAGCTTCCGCGAGCCGGTGACCGTCGACTTCTCCGACACCGAGTACTTCGCGCTCGTCGGCCCGACCGGCGCGGGCAAGAGCACGATCATCGACGCGATCTGCTTCGCCCTGTACGGCACCGTGCCCCGCTGGGGCAGGGAGAACGCCGTCGCCCACGCCCTGGCCCCGTCGGTCACCGCCGGCAAGGTGGCGATGGTGTTCGACAGCGACGGCCGGCGCTACGGCGTGGTCCGCGCGATGGTGCGCGACGCCAAGGGGGCGGTGCGCACCAAGGAGGCCAGGCTCGACGAGCTGGACGCCGCCGCGCCGCTCGCGGAGGCGTTCGACGCGGTGGTCAAGCCGGTCGCCGAGGGCGAGAACGTCACCCCGGAGGCGCAGCGGGTGACCGGGCTGGAGTACCGCTTCTTCACGCAGTGCGTGGTGTTGCCGCAGGGCCGCTTCGCCGAGTTCCTGCACGCCGCGCCGCGCGAGCGGCAGGACCTGCTGGTGCAGCTGCTCGACGCCGACGTCTACGAGCGGATCAGGCAGAGCGCCGCCCGCGAGGAGGAGGCCGCCAAGCAGGCCGCCTCCTTCGCCCGCGACCAGCTCGCCAAGCTCTCCGGCGCGACGGAGGAGGCCGAGCGCGAGCTGGCCGAGCGGCTGGCGGCGCTGCGGCGGCTGGCCGAGACCATCGGCGCCGACCTGGACCTGCTGCGGGCCCGCGAGGGCGACATCCGGCGCGCCGAGCAGGAGCGCTCCGCCGTCGCCGAACGCCAGTCGGTGCTCTCCCAGCTCCGCATGCCCGCCGCCGTCGCGACCCTGGCCGCGGCCCGCCGCGCCGCCGCCGAGTCGGTCGAGACGATGGCCGCCGACGTGGCCCGGCTGGAGGCCGACGAGCACGAGGCGTACGAGGCGCTGGCCGCGCTCGGCGACCGCGGCGCGCCCCGGGCGGCGCTGGCCGCCCTGGACGCCCGCGAACGCCTGCAGGCGGAGGCCACCCGCGCCCGCGCCGCCGCCACGTCGGCCGCCGCGTCACTCGAGGGCCTGGCCGCCGAGCGGACCGCCGCCGACCAGGCGCTCGCCACAGCCGAGGCCCAGCGCGAACGCCTGCGCGACGCCCACGCCGCCGCCCACCTGCTCAACCGGCTCGCCGTCGGCGAGCCCTGCCCGGTCTGCCGGCACCCGGTCGCCGAGCTGCCCCATCACGAGCCGCCCGCCGACATGCGCACCGCCGACCGCGCCCTGACAGGCGCCCGCGAACGCGCCCAGCGCGCCGGAGCCGCCTGCGCCAAGGCCGAGACCTCGGCGTCGATGCTGGCCACGCAGGCCGCCCGGCTGGAGGCGGAGCTCGCCGCGCTGCCCGCGCCCGGCGACCGGGCCGAGCTCGAGGCGCGGCTGGCCGCCATCGCCAAGGCCGACCAGCTGACCACCCAGGCGCGCAACGCCGTACGCGCCGCACGCGGCGGCCTCGAGGAGGCGCGGGCCGCGGCCGAGCAGGTCGAGCGCCAGGCCGAGAGCGCCTGGCGCACCCTGGAGGCCGCCCGCGACCGGCTGCTCGTCTCCGGCACCCAGGACGACCCGCCCCCACCCCTCGCCCGCGAGGACCTGCACCGGGCCTGGACGGAGCTGCTCGGCTGGCGCGACCGCGCCGCCCAGGCCGCCCGCGCCGCGCTCGCCGAACGGGAGGAGCAGCTCGCCCAGGCCCGCGACCGGCTCGCCGCCGACCGCCGCAGGCTGGTCGAGCGCCTGGCCGAGCACGGCGTCGTCACGCCGCGCGACGCCTCTCCCGACCAGCTCGGCGCCGCCGTCGCCGGCTCCGTCGCCCGCGCCGACAGCGCACTCGAACGCCTCAAGGAGGAACGCGGGCGCGCCGCCGACCTGGACAAGCAGGTCGCCCAGAAGGAGCACGAGGCCAAGGTCGCCCACGAGCTCGCTCTCCGCCTGCGCGCCAACGCCTTCGAACGCTGGCTGTGCGCCGAGGCCCTCGCCGTGCTCGTGGCCTCCGCCTCCGACACGCTGCGCGAGCTCTCCGACGGCCAGTACGAGCTGGCGCTCGCCGACAAGACCGGCGACATCGAGGTCATCGACTACGGCGAGGCCGGCATGCGGCGCAGCGCCCGCACCCTGTCCGGCGGCGAGACCTTCCAGGCCGCCCTCGCCCTGGCGCTGGCCCTGTCCGGCGCCGTCGCCAGGAGGCTCGACTCGATCTTCCTGGACGAGGGCTTCGGCACCCTCGACCCCGCCACGCTCGACACCGTCGCCACCACTCTCGAACGCCTCGCCGCCGGCCAGGAACGCATGATCGGCGTCGTCACCCACGTGCCCGCGCTGGCCGACCGCGTCCCGATCCGCTTCGAGGTCAGCCGCGACGGCAAGGGCTCGCACGTAAGGAAGGCGACCGTCGCTCCATGACCGGTTTCACCGTCGACCCGTGGGACCCCGGCTACGCCGCCGCCCTCGCCGTCGAGAACCTCTCCGAGCTGGGCACCACCAGCGCCGAGCTGATCCTCGACATCGAGCAGCCGGCCGCCGACTGGAAACCCGTCACGCCCGGACCCGACGCCTCCGCGCCCGAGACCCTGCTCGTCGCCGACGGCGTCCGCAGGATCGACGCCCGCGTCTGGGTCCACGATCCCGACGCGCCCATGCCGGTCCCCGGCATCGCCGCCTCCTACGCGGCCGGGATCGTCCGCTGCGGGCCGGACGGCGCCGATCTGGCGGAGATCCAGGTCAACCGGACGCTCATCTCCGCCTCTCCGTACGCGCCCGAGGTCAAGACCACCCACGCCACCTACCACCCCAGCAAGGCCGCGGACGCCTCCTTCGAGGAGCTCTCCCTGGCGCTGCAGCGGCAGGTCACGCAGCTCGAGGTGGACCTGGCCGTCCGGCACCGCAACCGCGGCGACGACCTGCTCCTGGTGGACGGGCCGCTGCGGGGGCGTACGCACGTGCCGCGCACGGTCGGCTACATCAAGACCCACCACACCGCCTACCTGCCGCCGCCCCAGTCCGCAGTGGTCGCCGCCCTCAGTCCCGGCCAGCGCACCCCCGTGTTTCTCATGGGCACGAGCTGGCGGCGGCACGCCTGGTACCTGCGGCTCCCCGTCCAGTCGTCCGCCCCATGGGCGGGCGTGGCCCGCTGCGAGGCCAGCGCCGACCTCGACCCGGCCCAGGCCGTACGGCTGGCCGACTCCGTCACCCTCGCCCTGCCACCGCTGGCGGGCGTCGACTACAAGGACCCCCGCGCCCCGCAGAACCTGATCCCGATCGGCGGCCTGGAGAAACTCCTGCGCCACCACCTGGGCGACAGCCGCCTGCTCTACCGCGCACTGCGCACGGCCGCGACAGGCTAGGGAGCACAGGCACTCGGCGCGGCGGCCCGCTCCTCCTCGGGGAGGGGCGGGCCGTTCGTGCGTCCGGATCCCGTCAGCGTCACTCGACGGGCTTGTGGTGGTCGTGGTCGTGGTCGAAGTCCTCCTTCTCCCACCGGTCCCTGTCGAACTCCCTCTCGCTGAAGAAGTCCCTGCGGTGGTCGAAGTTGAAGCTGTTGTTGCGGTTGAAGATCTGGACGTCCGCTTCCTCGAAGTTGCGGTGGCGGTGCGGGCGGTGATGCACGATCTTCTTCTGTACGTGGACGCGCGGCGCGGCCTGCGGCGCCGGCGCCGGCGGGCCGCCTGCCTGGACGGCGGGGAAGCCCGTGCTCGCTCCGGCCACCCCCTGGCCGAAGGGAAGGAACATGAGACCGGCGGCTGCGCCGGTAAGAGCTAGTGCCACGAACCGCCCATGGCGTGAGGTCCGTGACCGCCGACTTTCAGTATTCACTGCTCGTTTCCGTTCATTGGATGGACGGCCGGAAATCCGGCAGCCGCCATTTCGGTGGCGTATTCGGATTCGCCAGGCACTCAGACGGAAGCAGACATACCCCTACCAGATACTCAGAGTTACCTGTTAAACCCCAAACAACCCGTAAAACCTATGAGGGGTTATACAGCCATTATTTTGATGTTTGACACGCCGCCTCCCGATGCTGGCTGGGAGCGGGGTCTCGGCGGCTCGACTGATGGTCGACACGGTCCAGTTCGGGAGCGACGTGCATGATTACGGTCAGTTATGGGCACAACGGACTTCGTATCATTAAGAGGCTGTCTAGCCTGAAATATGCCCATTTGTCGGGGGACTGGAGGCATCGGCCATGCGGAGTGGCGGACCCATATTCGTCGGCACGTTCACGGTGGTGCTGCTCGTGACCGCAGGCTGCACCTCGGGCGGCTCCGACACGCCGTCCGAGAGGCGGGGCCTGGCGGCCAAGCTGACGATCACCCCTGCCGACGGCGCGAGGAAGGTCTCCCCGGACGCCGGGATCAACGTCAAGGTCACCGACGGCAGGATCATCAGGCTGACGGTCGCGGACGCCAAGGGACAGGAGGTCAGCGGGAGCGCGGGCACCGACGGGACGTGGCGGCCGTGGTGGCCGTTGAAGCCGGCGACCGCGTACACGGTGAACGTGCAGGCCATCGGCACGGACGGGAAGCCGGTCATGGCGCGGGCCGGGTTCACCACGCTCAAGCCCAAGCGGGTGCTGGGCACCGGCCTGTCACCGATGGACGGCGAGAAAGTCGGCGTCGGGATGCCGATCCAGCTCACGCTGACGCGGCCGCTGACCGCGCGGGAGGACCGGGCCGCGGTCGAGCGGTCGCTGGAGGTACGGATGTCCAAGCCGGTCGAGGGCGCCTGGAGCTGGGTGAGCGACCGGGAGGTCCAGTTCCGGCCGCGCGAGTACTGGCCGACCGGCGAGAAGGTCACGGTGGTCGCCCACCTGGCCGGGCTACGGGTCGGACGGGACCTGTGGGGCACCCAGGACCGCGGCGTGACCTTCACCGTCGGCCCCGAGCACATCACCAAGATCCGCAACGCGACGCACCAGGCGGTCGTGCGGAAGAACGGCAAGGTCGTCAAGACCATCCCGGTCAGCCTGGGCAAGCCCGGCGACGAGAGCTACTCCGGCATCATGATCGCGCAGGAGAAGGCCGCGGACGTCCTCATGGACTCGGCCACCATCGGCAGGCCGGGCCTGTACTACGCGCACACCAAGTGGAACGTCAGGATGACCTACAGCGGCACGTACTTCCACGCCGCGCCCTGGTCGGTCGACGCGCAGGGCAGCCGCAACGTCAGCCACGGCTGCGTGAACGCCAGCACGGCCAACGCCCACTGGTTCTACAAGTTCACGCAACGGGGGGACATCATCAAGATCGTGGGAACGTCGCGCAAGCTCGAGTTCGGCAACGGGCCGACGCCGTGGGCGAAGTCGTGGGACGACTGGCTGGCGGGCAGCGCCCTCGGCACGTCGATCAACGCCTGAGCCTCGTCTCGGCCGCCGCCACGTGAAGCCCCGCCCCGGTGGGGGCCGGGGCGCCACCGTGCCGAACAGACGGATCAGCCGGCGGTGGGACGCGGGGCGCGCAGGTGGGCCCGCTGCGCCAGTTCCTCCTCGTCGACGTACGTGAGCATCGGCTGGCCCGGCTCGCACAGCATGAACACGACGAACTTGGTCGGCGCGTCCGGCAGGGCGTTGCCGTCCTGGTAGTGGATCACGTCGCCGCCCGGCTCCCAGAACGTCTCACCGGCCTCGATCACGCGCTCCGGCTCACCCTCGAGCTCGAACCGGACCGCACCCTCGATCACGTAACCGAACGCCGGCCCCGAGTGGCGGTGCGGAGCGGCGCCGGGATGCCCGGGAGGCCACTCGACGAGCACGGTCATCCCCGAAGCGCCTTCGGGGATGGAGGGCGGCTGGATGTCCGCCAGCATCCTGGGTCCGGACGCGATTCCGGCCCCTGGGTCCTTCTTCGACACGGTATTGCACCTCCGTAAGCCTGCCCGGAACGGACGATCTCGCCTCGGCCACCCTTCTCCGGGCCGGTGGGCCGGCGGTGACCGTGCTCGTCGATTCCGGTGTCACACGACTTGCTCCGCAGGAGAGACAGAGTGCGGCCCGCGTCTGTGACAGTCCGTGCGAGTTGTGCCTCGCGACGTCGCCTCCGGCGCGTCCCCTGCGGAGCACGGCCTCCTGGCCATTACCTGTGGTACCCACATACGCGCTGGTCAGATCGGCCTGAGGGCGCGTTTCGCGAACGCGTCGAGTTTGGCCGGGTTGACGATCCACATGACGTGGTGGATGCCCTGCGGCGAGGCGTCGATGGTGAGGAGGGCGACGTCGGTGCGGTTGCGGGGGACGAGCACAGCGGCGCGCCCGTTCGCTTCCACCCCCGTCAATGCGGTGCCCGGCCAGAATCGTGGCGCGTACGCGGCGAGGAACTTCGCCACGCGCGCGCTCCCCAGCAGCGGGAACCGCGCCGCCCCGGCGATGCCGCCGCCGTCGGAGGAGCTGACGACGTCCGCCGCGAAGAGGTCTTCGAGGGCGGCGACGTTCCCCGTCCGGGCGGCGTCGAGAAAGACCTTCAGCAGGCGCCGATGCTCGATCTTGTCGATGGGTTCGTGCCGTGCGGCGGTCAGATGCCTGCGGGCGCGGCTCACGAGCTGGCGGGCATAGACCGCGCTGACCTGAAGGATCTCCGCGATCTGCGGATAGGGGTAGACGAAGGCCTCGCGCAGCACATAGGCGGCCCGCTCGGTGGGGGTGAGCCTCTCGAGCAGCAGCAGGAAGGCGAGTTCGAGCGCTTCGCCCCGTTCCGCGCCCAGGGTGGGGTCGTTGCTGGTGTCCACGGGTTCGGGGAGCCACGGCCCGATGTAGGCTTCGCGCCGCGCGCGAGCGGACTGGGCGACGTTGATGGCCAGGCGCGTGGTGATCAACGCCAGGAAGGCAGAGGGGTTCTGGATGGTGGAGCGGTCGGTGTTCTGCCAGCGCAACCAGACTTCCTGAAGGATGTCCTCGGCTTCCATCACGCTGCCGAGCATCCGGTAGGCGATGCCGAACAGGCGCGGGCGCAGCTCGACGAAGGCGGAAGCAGCCTGTTCGAGCGCGCCTGCCTGTTCCAGAGATCGCGTGTGCATGGTTTCCCCCGCCTTGGCGGCACCGGCGCCAAGGTGTCACATCGATTCCGCTGCCGGCCGGCGGCTCTTCACCACCGGCCGATGACCCCGGCACACGGCCGGACATGCCCCGCTAAGTCCCGTACGCGGCCGGATGGCGGCGGCGGCCACGGCGTCGGGCTGGGACGCCCTCAGCCCGTCGGTCAGGGCGCCGCCCAGGGTGCTGCCCTTTAACCAACGTACCGAACAGCGGCAGCACGCTCTCGCCGGGGCCGGGGGAAAGGCGTCCATCGGTCATGCGCCGTGATCGCCGGGCCGGTAGTGGTCCTCGAGCGCCTCCACCGCGCCGAGCAGACCCCGCAGGCCGATCTCCTCGCGCTCGACGTCCGTCGGATCGAAGAGCCATTCGGTGACCGGCAGGCCGGCGACCTCCTCCGGACGGCTCGCCTCCACCAAGGTCACTTCCGCCTCCACCTCGACCTCGAGCTCATACAGAAAGTCGTCGCCGCTCGGAGCAGCGCTCATCATTCCTCCATGCGTGTGTTGAGTGGATCTGGGCGGCTACTTGGCGGCGTTCTGCGCGAGCCAGTCGCGGTATCGGATCTCGCCGAGAATCGCGCCCTCACCCGGCACCAGTGTCCGCTCGCCCGGCACGCTGCCGTAGTAGGGCGCCTCCGGGTCGGCGACCACCGTGCGCGGGTCGCCCCACGCGGCCAGGGCCTCGCGGAAGAACTCGTCCATCCGGGACCGCTCCGGCCCGGCCACCTCGATCCGGCCGTTCAGCGGCTGCCCCACCGCGACCCGGCCGACCGCCTGCGCGACCTCTTCGCCCGCGATGGGCTGGTAGAGCACGGGCGTGATCCGTACGGAGTCGCCGTCCGTGGCCGCGTCGGCGATGGTGCGGGTGAACTCGAAGAACTGGGTGGCGTGGACGATCGAGAACGGGATCCCCGACTTCTCGATCAGGCCCTCCTGCGCGACCTTCGCCGCGAAGTAGCCGTTCTCCGGCATCCGCTCCGTTCCCACCACCGACAGCGCGACATGGTGACCGACCCCGGCCGCCGCCTCCGCCGCCAGGAGATTGCTCGTGGAGGTCTCGAAGAACTCCATCACCGCGGCGGGCTCGAATGACGGCGAGTTCGACACGTCGATCACCACCTGCGCACCCGCCAGCACCTCCGCCAGCCCTTCCCCGGTGAGGGTGTTGACACCGGTGCTCGGCGCCGCGGCCACCGCCTCGTGCCCGTGCTCATCCAGCTTCGCCACCAGCTTCGACCCGATCAGGCCGGTCCCTCCGACCACGACGACCTTCATGGCAGAAACCCTTCTGTCCGCGCCGAGGCACCCGCGTGCCAACCGGTCCGCCAGCTAAGACAGGGCAGCCTCCGGGCTTGTGACAGGTAGCGGGAAGATTCTTTCCACAGTGGAAATCGCCGCCCGGTCGGCACGGGTGCGCCGCGAGACCTACCTCCGGAGGTGTTACTCGGGCTCGACGAACTGCATGTCGAGGTGGATCTTCACGGAGTCACCGAGGACGGCGAGGGCGAAGCCGAGACCGAAGTCGCTCCGGCGGATCTCGCCCTTCGCCTCGAATCCGGCGTGCCTGCGTCCGTCCACGATGGACTCCTCGACCCCGCCGAACTCGACGTCGAAGGCGACGGACCGGGTCACCTCGCCGATGGTGAGGTCGCCCTCCATGATCCAGTCGCTGCCCTGGCCCTCGATCCTGGTGGAGCGGAACGCCATGGCCGGGCGGTTGGCGACGTCGAGCATGTCGGGGCCGCTCACATGGGCGTCGCGGTCGGTGTTGCCGGTGTCGATCGAGTCGAGCGCGACGGTGGCGTTGACCGAGCAGCTGCCGGGGGTGTCGCCGACGGTGAGGTCGGCCTCGAAGCGCCCGAACTGGCCCCGCACCTTCGAGATGCCGAGGTGGCGGATCGTGAAGCCGACCGCCGAGTGGTACGGGTCCAGGGTCCACTGCCCGGCGGTGAGCGGCAGAGCGTTCGTGGTCGTCGTGATGCTCTTGGAAGTCATGTCCCCAAACCTGGCCCGGGCGGCGGCGCGTAGGGAGGCCGGGCTGAGGCTGGCCCTGGCAGGGCGATGATGAGCGCACCGCGGATCGGTAGGTTGCGGGTGTGAGTGAGAACGAACTGGGCGCGTTCCTGCGGAGCCGCCGGGAGGCCGTCAGTCCCGCCGACGTCGGTCTCCCCGCCGGATACCGGCGGCGGACCCCGGGGCTGCGCCGCGCCGAACTGGCCACGCTCGCGGGGATCAGCGTCGAGTACCTCGCACGGCTGGAACAGGGCCGTGACCGGCATCCATCGCCGCAGGTGCTCGGCGCGCTCGCCGAGGCCATGCGGATGTCCACCGACGAGCGTTTCCACCTCAGGCTCCTGGCGAAGGCAACCGAAGGCGGCAGTTCCTACGTCTGTCCTTCGGCCCAGCCGCCGGTCGTGTCCATCCGGCCGACGGTGCGGGCGCTGCTCGACAAGCTGGAACCCGCCCCGGCGGTGCTGATCAACCGGATGACGCAGGTGCTCGCGTACACCACGGGCTTCGAGCACCTGGCCCGGCCCACCGGGCTCCTGGATGCGGCCGAGCCCAGCTTCGCGCGGTTCGTCTTCACCGACCCGCGCGCCCGCGACGTCCACCCCGACTGGGACGCCGTCGCGACCCAGCAGGTCGCCATCCTCAAGTGCGCCGCCGGTCTCGCCGACCCGCACGTGGCGGCCCTCGTCGACGAGCTCACCGTCACGGCCGGCGGGCCCTTCGTCGAGCGGCTGACGACGCCGGGCATCCCCGAGCGGGCCGGCGTCCAGCGCTGGGCGCACCCGGAGGCCGGGGAGCTGCGCCTCGCGTATGAGGCCCTCGAACTCGCCGACGACCAGCGCCTGATCGCCTACCTTCCGGCGGACGAGGCGTCGTCGGCCGCGCTCGATCGCCTGACCGGCCGCCACCTCGGCACGCTCCGCGTCGTCAACAGCTGAGCGGCGATTTGCCGGGCCGGTTCGCCCCATCGATGGTCATCTGCCGGCGGTGACGGCTTTCAGCTCCTCGAGTGACTCCCGGATGACCTGCGGGAAGTCCGACTGGGCGGAGGCGCTGACCCAGCGTTCGAACGCGATCCTGAAGACGGCGATCCCCGCCTCGGCGGCCAGGTCGGCGGCCGGGTCCGTGACGCCGCGCCGGCGCAACGCGTCGGCGAGCGCCGCGGCCAACCGGGCGAGCTTGATCAGCTCGCGTTCGCGGAGCTCGGCGTGCGCGGCGATGATGGCCTGCCGCTGCCGGGCGCGGTCGCGCCGCTCCTGGAGCAGGGCGGCGGCGGCCTCGAGGGCGCCTGCTATCGCGTCGATCGGCGCCGTGGCATCGGGCGCGCCGGCGACCGCGTCCTCGAGGTGCTGCTGCAGCGTGCGGGAGCCCGAGAACAGCACCTCGCGCTTGTCGGCGAAGTGCCGGAAGAACGTGCGCTCCGTCAGTCCCGCGCGCTTGGCGATCTCCGCCACCGTGGTCTGCTCGAACCCGCGCTCGGTGTAGAGCTCCATCGCCGCCTGCTCGAGGCGGCCCCGCGCGTTCGGCTCCCATCGACCCATGCGTCGAATCCTACCTTGATGACAGCGACTGACATCAGTGCTAGCTTGATGACAGTCACTGACATCGATGGGAGTTCTTCTCATGCGCGTATTCGTCACCGGCGCGTCCGGCTGGATCGGCTCCGCCGTCGTACCCGAGCTGATCGGCGCGGGCCATCAGGTCGTCGGCCTGGCACGCTCGGACGCCTCGGCCGCCGCCCTCGCCGCGGCCGGGGCACAGGTGCGTCGCGGCACCCTCGACGACCTCGACGGCCTGCGGCGTGCCGCCGCCGAGTCGGACGGCGTGATCCACCTCGCGTTCAAGCACGACATCGCCTTCTCCGGGAACTACCAGGGCGCCGCAGACGCGGATCGCCTCGCCGTCGAGACCTTCGGCGAGGCGCTCGCGGGCTCCGGCCGGCCGCTCGTCATCGCCTCCGGGCTGCTCGGGCTCACACCGGGACAGGTGGCGACCGAACAGGACGGGCGTGACCCGGACCCGGCGGCGCGTCGGAGCCGCGGCCCGCAGGGTCGGCTGGCCACCGCGCAGCTGACGCTCTCCCTCGCCTCCCGCGACGTCCGCTCGTCCGTCGTACGACTCGCCCCGACGGTGCACGGCGAAGGAGACCCCGGCTTCATGGCGACCCTGGTCGGCGTCGCCCGCGCCAAGGGCGTCTCCGGTTACCCCGGCGACGGCTCCAACCGCTGGCCGGCCGTGCACCAGCTCGACGCCGCGCACCTGTTCCGCCTGGCGCTGGAGCGTGCCCCGGCTGGAACGGTGCTGCACGCCGCCGCCGACGAGGGCGTGCCGATCCGTGACATCGCCGAAGTGATCGGCCGCCACCTCGACCTGCCGGTGGTCTCGATCCCGCGCGAGGAGGCAGGCGAGCACTTCGGCTGGCTGGCCGGCTTCCTCGCGAGCGACAGCCCCGCCTCGAGCACGCTGACCCAGGAGTCGCTGGGCTGGCGGCCGGCGCATCCCGGGCTCATCGACGACCTCGACAAAGGCCACTACTTCACCAGCACGTCCGCCGCCTGACCAAGCCGCTGGAGCTTTGGAGTGCTAACCCATTAGCTGGGTCAGCTTCAGCACCAGCTCGTACACGCCGAAGGCGAAGGGCAGGCCGACCCAGGCCCACGCCAGCACCATCAGAGCGGTCCGCCGGGAGCTCATCGCGCCTGCCCTTCCACCGCCAGCCGCTCGGCGGGCTTCTCGTGGTACTTCTCGCTCACCGGCCGGATCAGCTCGTTGGCGACCAGCCCCACCCCCAGCAGCCCGATCATGATGTAGAGGGAGGTGGTGTAGAGCGCGGGCCCGGACCTGCCCGCCGCCTTCTGCGCGTCGGCGACGGCGTTCACGATGAGCGGGCCGAGCACGCCGGCGGTGGACCACGCGGTGAGCAGGCGGCCGTGGATCGCGCCGACCTGGAAGGTGCCGAAGAGGTCCTTCAGGTACGCCGGGACCGTCGCGAAGCCGCCGCCGTAGAAGGAGAGGATGCCCAGCGCGCACACGATGAACAGCGGCTTCGAGGAGTTGCCCGCCAGCGCGATCACCAGGTAGAGCAGCGCGCCCACGCCCAGGTAGACGCGGTACATGTTCTTGCGCCCGATCAGGTCCGAGGTGGACGACCAGACGAACCGGCCGGTCATGTTCGCCAGTGACAGCAGCGCCACGAAACCGGCGGCCGCCCCCACGGCGACCGGCGTGGCCGTGCCGGTGAAGAAGTCCCTGATCATGGGCGCGGCCTTCTCCAGGATCCCGATGCCCGCGGTGACGTTGCAGCACAGCACGATCCACAGGCAGTAGAACTGCGGGGTGCGGATCGCGTTGCGGGCCGAGACGTCCGCGTCCGTGACCAGCGGGCGGGCCGCGACCGCGGGCGGCGTCCACCCGCGCGGCGACCAGCCCTCCGGCGGGACGCGCACCAGCAGCACGCCCATCGACATGAAGACCGCGTAGACCACGCCGTGCACCAGGAACGTGCCGGCGATCCCGCCCGTGCCCGTGCCGAACGACTCCAGCATCTGCGCCGACCACGGCGAGGCGATGAGGGCCCCGCCGCCGAACCCCATGATCGCGATGCCGGTGGCCATGCCGGGCCGGTCGGGGAACCACTTGATCAGCGTGGAGACGGGGGAGATGTAGCCGATGCCGAGCCCGATCCCGCCCACGAACCCGTACCCGAGCACCACCAGCCAGTACTGCCGGGTGGCCACGCCCAGCGCGGACAGCAGGAACCCGGAGGAGAAGCAGGACATCGAGACGAACATCGCCCACCGCGGCCCGTTGCGCTCCACCAGCGTGCCGCCGAAGGCCGCCGACAGGCCGAGCATGACGATGCCCAGCTGGAACGGCAGGGCGCTCTGTGTGCCCGACAGCTGGAGCGCCGACTCAAGCGGGGGCTTGAACACGCTCCACGCGTACGCCTGCCCGATCGCCAGGTGGACGGAGAGCGCCGCGGGCGGCACCAGCCACCGGCTCCAGCCCGGGTCCGCCACGATGCGGGAACGGTCAAGGAATCTTGTCACCACGTGTCACGCGTACCACATACCGTATGCAGCATTGGAGCTCCTTACGGCGAGCGGTCCGAAATCAGCGACGAACGGGTCCCTTGCTCCAGACCGTCGCCCCTGCCGAAGGGTCGCAGGCACGAAATCGCTACTCTATGTGATAATTGAAGCGCACTGCGTCACAACGGGGGTTCTTGTGAAGATTGCCTGCGTCGGCGGCGGGCCCGCCAGCCTGTACTTCTCGATCCTGATGAAACGGGCCGATCCGGCCCATGACATCACCGTCTACGAACGCAATCCGGCCGGATCGACGTACGGCTGGGGTGTGACGTACTGGGACGAACTCCTGAGCAACCTGTACTTCGCCGATCCCGAATCCGCCCAGATCGTCAGGGAGAACTCCGTCCGCTGGGACAGCTGGGTGGCGCACATCCACCAACGGGCCACGGTGACGGCGAACGACTCGGACGTCGGCTACGGCATCGGCCGGCACCAGTTGCTGGCCGTCCTGGCCGAGCGGGCCCGCTCCCTCGGCGTGCGCATCGAGTACGAGCACGAGATCACCCACGAGGACGAACTGGCCGGCGCCGACCTCATCGTGGCCGGCGACGGCATCAACAGCACCCTGCGCGAACGCCACGCCGCCCACTTCGGCACCCAGATCACA
>NZ_JBFAHJ010000013.1:170182-256651 GCF_040654115.1 Nonomuraea sp. NPDC050786 | reverse complement strand
GCCTGGACGAGCGCCTCCGCGAGCGTCGGCGCCGCCGGTTTCTCGCACAGGACCGGCAGCCCGGCGAAGAGCGCCTCGGTGTAGGCCCGGCCCGCACCCGCCCCGTCCGGCGGGCGCTGTCAGACCTTAGCCCCGGCCTGCAGGAGCTCGATATGCCGCCACAGTTGGCCGACGGTGGTGAACCGGTGGATGTCCTCGATCTCGACCCCGAACTCGGCCTCGGCATTGACGATGACATCCAGCAGCTTCAGCGAATCGATATTGAGGTCCGCTTCGAATGTCTGCGTCTCGTCGATGACGACGGATTCCGGAAGCTCGCCGACCGACCTAACGATTTCCTCAAACTTCTTGTTCATGCGGACACCCCTCGCAGAACAGCGTACGACACGCTGCACACCTGATAATCAATTACTTTCCGGATCCTAATTGCGGGCCCGATAAAGGGTCAACGATTCGATCCGGTCGTCCCGGCCGGGCCGCTGGGCATTGGCTCGACACCCTCCCCGGCTGGGAATGTTGATTTTCGGCACCGAATAAAGGAAGGCCAGCTGCCGTGCAAATAGACACACATCCAGCCGGGCCCGCGAGTCGGCGTGGGACAGGCCGCGAGGTCTCGCCGTGACCATGACCTTCCGCGTGAGCCAGGTACAGATTTATGCCGCGGATCGCCGGGGCGGCGAGCAGCCGCTGCCGGAGGCCGAGGACATCAAGAGGGCGGTCGGCACCGCGGGTGACCGGTTCCGTGACTCGTTCACCCGCCTGTGCCTCTACGCGGCCCGCAGTTCCGACGCGCCCACCGAGCGCCCGCGCGACACGGTGATCGTCGGCACCGAATACGGCAACGCCCAGGCCCTCGCCGGCCTCCAACGTGACGCGCCGCGCCTGGGCCGGCGTCTGTCGCCCCAGGCTTTCCCGCAAGCCATCTCCGGCGCGGCGGCGGCCTCCGTCGCCATGGCCACCGGCGCCACCGGTGCCAACGTCACCCTCGGTGCGCACCTCCTGACCCCGGTCATGGCGTTCTGGCAGGCTCACGCGACGCTGAACCGGTCGCCGGGCTCCGTGTGCCGGCTGCTGGTCGGAGACATGTATTTGGCGGAGACGCGAGCCGACGCGCTGCGGCACGAGCCCGATCTGAACTGCCGGTCCGGCATCGCGCACGCCGTGCTCGCTCGCGGCGACGAGTTCTCCGCCGTCTTCGATTTCCGCCCCGCCACGGCCGCGGCCTCGCCGGGTCACCGCGTCCACGGTGCGCGCGCCGGAGACGACGCGGATCCGGCGGAGCGCAACGGGGCGTTCGCCCTGGGCCGTTTCCTGCGGAGGATCCTGGATCTTCCCGTCGGCGACACGGCGGTACTGGAATGCCAGAAGTCGCCGGAGCAGCGTGCGGCGGTGCGTGTGACCCGCATGTCGGACCACACCACCGATCCGGGACGGAGCGAACGGTGAGCCCCTCCACATCACGCATCTTCGTCACCGGGATGGGCGTCATCGCGCCGAGCGGCCTGGGACTCGACGCGTTCTGGCGCACGTTGTGCGGTGCCGAACCGCGCTTCACGGAGCTCAGCGCGCACTACGACGGCATGAGACCCGGCACGCTCGGCGGCCGCGTGCCGGCCACGACGGCCGAAGCGGCCCGGGCCAGGACCTGGCGGGCCGGCGTCCCGTTCGCGGGCACCGCCTCCGCCTACGCGGTCTCCTGCGCGCTGGACGCGCTCGCCGACGCCGGGCTCGCTCCGGGCGACCCGCTGCTGAGCTCCGCCATGGTGTGCGTCGGGACCAGCGACGGACAGGCCGACCAGTTCGAGGCCGTAGTCGCCGGGACAGAGGACACGAAGGACGCGCGGATCTCGAGCTACTCGGTCGCCGAAGCCGTCGCCCTCGCCGCGCGGACGTCAGGCCCGGCATTCGTCGTGCAGAACACCTGCGCCTCGGCCAACGTCGCCCTGTCCTGCGGGTTGGACATGATCCAGGCTGGCGTCTGCGACGTCGCCGTGGTCGGCGGCGCGGACGCCTATTCGATGAAGAACATCATCGGGTTCAACAGCATCCAGGCCATCGGTCCCGAGCCGTGCCGCCCGTTCTCCGCCGGGCGCCGGTTCGTCACCCCATCCGAGGGCGCGGGGATACTCGTGTTGCAGAGCGAGCGATCGCTGCGCGAGGGCGTGGCTCCGTGGGCGGAGCTCCTGTCCGTGGCCGTGGGCAACGACGCGAGCCACCCCACCGCGCTCAATCCCGTGGGCGTGGCGGCCTGCCACGAAGCCGCCCTGGCCCAGGCCGGGATCCGCCCCGAGGACATCGACGTCATCTACGCGCACGGGACCGGCAGCGTCATCAACGACGAGGTGGAAGGGAAGCTCTTCGCCTCCCGCTACCCTCAGGCCGCGGTCACCGCGATCAAGGGCACCGTCGGTCACCTCATGGGAGCGGCCGGCGCGGCCGGGGCGGTCGCCTCCTGCCTCACCCTCCGCCACGGCCTGGTCCCGCCGACCGTGACCGACGCCGACCACGTCGAGTTCGGCATGGACATCGTCACCGGAGCAGCCCGCGCGGCCGACGTCCGGCACGTCCAGAACAACGCCTTCGGCTTCGGCGGCAACAACGCAATCAGTATTTTCCGGGCGGTCCGGCCATGACCGCGGCCGCCAGCGGCCCCACCGGCCCGGCCGATCCACCGTTGGGCGACGCGCCCCCGCTGCGCCTGTCCTTCGACGGCCCGCTCGCGGTGCTGACCATCGACCGGCCCCCGGAGAACGTCTTCGACCACGCCATGCTCGACTGCTGGCGTCACGCGACGGACTGGCTCACGCGGAACCCGCCCCGTGCGCTGCTGATCAACGCCCACGGGCGGGTGGTCAGCACCGGGCTCGACGTCACGATCCTCGACGAGCTGTCGCGGCACGGCGCTGAGCGGTTCTGGGCGGAGCAGCTGGACACCGTCAGGGCGCTGGAGGGACTGCCGTGCCCGACGGTCTTCGCCGCGCATGGGCTGACCCTCACCGCCGCCTTCGAAATCGCCCTGGCCTGCGACTTCGTCCTCGCGACGGGGACGGCCCGGTTCGGCCTCGTCGAGCGCCGCGTCGCGTTCGTCCCCTCCATGGGCGGCCTCCAGCGACTGGCAGCGCGCGCGGGGCGCAGTCGCGCCGCCCAGCTCGTGATGAGCGGTGACCTCTACCGCGCGAGCACACTCGCCGACTGGGGAGTAGTCGACTCGCTGTTCGATCCGGCCATCTTCGCCGAGCAGGCGCGCGCCTACGCGATGCGGCTGGCCCACGGTCCTACCCGGGCGCACGCCGCGACGAAGAGGGTACTGGCCGCGGTCCGGGACGGTGGGGTCGCAGCGGCCGACGCTGTGCAGCCGCGAATCAGCGGGGCGGTGGCTCGGACCGAGGATCACCGCCGCGCCGTCCGGGCCTTCCTCGTCCAGGGGCCGCGGCACGAGACGGTCTACTTCGGACGCTGAGACCGGCCCGGGGCTGGCCGGGTCGGGGGGCGGCTCTCGCGGCCGGCACGCGGACGGCACGCCAGGTCCGGGTACGACCCGGTTGCGGCGGCAGGCGGCAGGCGGTACGAGGAAGATGTCAGTCGCCGTCCGCCGCCTTCCCCAGCGACCGGATGTACCCGGCCACGTCCTGGGACGTCGAGATCGCCGCCGCGTCGACGACCTTCGACACCGCCGGCTCGTCCTCGACGGAGAAGCGGGGAAACCGCTGCGGGAGGCCGATCCCCGGCAGTGTCGCGAGCTCGCCTGCCACGGCGGCGACCCACACGTCGTCGACGTCCAGACGGCTCACCGCCAGGTGCCACTCGCGCTCGTCCATCGGCTCAACCGCATGCCCCGCCTCGCGCAGGCCGGCGACGAAGTCGCGCGTGCCGCACACCCGGTTCGGGACGGCGTTGACAAAGCGGCAGCCCGGTTCCTCCCGCGGCTGCGCGAGGTCGAGGACGACGTGCGCCACCACGTCGGCGGGCAGCGCCTGGAGCAGCTCGTTGCCGGGCAGGTCGTAGCTGGCCGGATAGCGCCCGGTCAGCAGGATGGACCTGGTCCAGCTCCACACGGCGTCGTTCCGCTGGATCTGGTGCGTGCGACGGTCTCCGAAGACGCCGGGGATTCGCACGATCGACACGGAGGCCCCGAGTTCGGCGGCGCGGCCGAAGTACGCCTCGGCGACCGCCTTCGAGCGGCCGTACCCGTCATGGTCCGGGGGCAGCGCGACCACGGGTCCGGCGGCGATCTCGGTCTCCGGCGGGTGGTGCGCCGGGGAGAGCGCCCCCTTGGTGGAGACGAAGCTCACCGGCTTGCGGCGCCCGGTCACGGCGAGCTCCAGGATCGCTGCGGCGCTGTGCGCGTTGGCATCGGCGAGCATGGCGTAGGGCAGGACGTGGTTGACCCACGCCGCGCAGTGCACGATCTGCCCCGCGCTCCGCGCCAGCTTGTCGTAGGTGGCACGGTCGAGGCCGAGTGCCGGCTTCACGAGGTCACCGCCCACGATGTCTAGGCCGTCCGCGTAGTCGTCCCGCCAGAGGCCCAGCCGCTTCAGGTGCCCGTCGATGAGCGCGCCGCGCCGCGCCGTACCGCCACGGAGCAGGACGGTGACCCGGCGGCCGCGCGCGAGCAGATCGGCCAGCAAGAAGGCGCCGACGAAGCCGGACGCGCCGGTGAGGAGCACCGGCGCGTCGGTGTCGGCCGATCGGATGGCGGAGGTGGGGACGAAGGTGGAGACGGAGGTGGCGGCCGGGTCCGGCGCGGGAGCCGGAGCGATCCGGCGCAGCCGCGCGGTGATCTCGGCGTGGACGGCCGCGTCGCCCGCTGCCGGGCTCGGCGGGGCCGGCTCGTGCGGCCGTCCCGTTCCGGGGCCGGCGTCGTCCGCGCCGGTGGGCTCGGCCGGGCCCGCAGACGGAGCGCCGAGCCGCACGGCCAGCCCCGCCGGTGTCGGGTCCTTGAGGAAGTCCCGCAGCGCCAGCTCCACTTCGAGCTCGGCGCTGATCCGGCCGACGAGCCGATTCGCCGCCGCGAAATCACCGCCGATCCGGAGGAAGTGGTCGCCGGGACCCACGTCCGGAACACCGAGGACGTCCGCGAACAAGCCCCTGATGACCTCGACCTGGTGGGTCACTTTCCCAGAACTCCTCTCATGTCCGGCGGATGCGGTCAGCTGAACTCCAGGCCGGCGAACTCCCGGGCCTCACGCCACTCTTGGAGGATCCGGAAGAACGTCATCACGTCAGGACTCAGATAGTCCTGGAAGAGGGAGAACGCGCCGAGCCCCCCTCCCTCGTTGTTGACGTAGCCGGGGGTGCAGTCGGAGGTCAGGAACGAGGCCCATCCCTCGTCGACGCCCACGTTCCACATCCAGTCGTCCTCCGCCTGCCGCGTGACCTCGACGATGCCGATGCCTTCGCTCACCGCGTGCGCGATGACGGCCGCGACGGTCTGGGCGGACTCCATCAGGATGTGCGAGAGGTTGGAGAACCTCATCGCCCCCGTGGCCGGCTGAACGAGGAACGCGTTCGGGAACCCGTGCACGTGGATGCTGTGCATGGTGCGCATGCCGTCGGCCCAGTACTCCGAGAGCCGCACGCCGTCGCGGCCGACGGCGTCGAATCCGACCCGCCGGGTCGGCGCGGTGTTGACCTCGAACCCGGACGCGAAAATGATGCAGTCGACCTCGTACTCGACGCCGGCGACGACGACGCCCCGCTCCGTGATCCGCTCGGGCCCCTTGCCGTCGGTGTCGACCAGGTGCACGGTCGGCACGTTGAAGGCGTCCAGGAACTCGTCGTGGAACGTGATCCGCTTGCACGGGATGTGGTACCAGGGCTTCAGGAGCTCCGCGGTCCGCGGGTCCTTCACCGTCGCGTCGATCCGGGCGTGAAGCTCGTCCATCTTCTTGAGGTCGGCGAACAGCTCGCCGCTGACCCCCTCGGGAGCGTCGGGGTCCATGCTCGGCCTCTCGCCCCCGGAGTCGCGCATCAGCCGGGCCAGCGAGGTCCAACTGTCGTCGACCAGGTTCTCCGCCGGCGGCACGGCCGCGGTCATGTTGTCCGCGTAGTTCTCCAGCCAGCGCCGCTGCCAGCCCGGCGTGGCGATCCGGGCGAACCACTCCGGGTCGATAGGGCGGTTGTTGCGGACCTCGACCGTGGACGGGGTGCGCTGGAAGACGAACAGCTCCTGGCACGCCTTGGCCAGCTCCGGAACGGCTTGCACCGCGGTGGCACCGGTCCCGATGATCGCCATGCGCTTGTCCCGCAGGTTGTCCAGCGGCCCGCCGTCGGGATCACCGGTGTAGGCGTAGTCCCATCGGCTCGTGTGGAACATGTGCCCCGCGAACGCCTCGACGCCGGGGACTCCCGGCAGCTTGGGCACCGACAGGTGGCCGAGGCCGTAGCTCACGAACTGCGCGGTGAACTCGTCACCGCGGTCGGTCCGCACCCTCCATCGCCGGGCCGTCTCGTCCCATTCCAGGTCGGTCGCCCGGGTGTGGAAGAGCCCCTTCTCGTACAGGTCGTAGTGCTTCGCGATGCGCTGACAGTGCTCGAAGATCTCCTCGCCGGACGAGTACCACTCGGTGGGCATGTATCCGGTCTCCTCCAGTAACGGCAGGTAAATCAGGGACGCGACGTCACACCGGACCCCGGGATACCGGTTCCAGTACCAAGTCCCGCCGACATCCCCGCCGCTCTCGACGATCCGGACGTCGGTGACCCCCGCCTCCTTCAGGCGCGCGCCGGTCATCAGGCCGGCGAAACCCGCGCCGATCACCGCGACCGTGACATGGTCGCGGACCGGCTCGCGCTCGATCCGCTCGGTGAACGGGTCCTCGGCCATGTGCGTGTGCTTCTCGCTGAGCAGCACGTACTGCGCCGCGCCGTCCGGCCGCTTCCGCTTGGCCCGTTCGGCGGCGTGGATCTGCAGGATCTTCGGAATGTCGGGCTTGAACATCAGGGGTCTCTCCTCAGACTGCGTTTCTCCGGACCGTGCTCCGCGGAGGTCAGCGCCCATCGGTGCCACCGGTCATGTCACCCAGCGCCACGACGATCTTCCGAGGTCCGGTGAACGGGCTGCGCGAGTGCGCGACCAGCATGTTGTCGATGACGAGGACGTCGCCCTCAAGCCAGGTGAACGCGACCGACTCCCGGTCCATCAGCTCCCTGACCTCGGCCACCACGGTGTCGTCGATGACGCCGCCGTCGCCCCAGAAGACGTTTCGGGGCATGCCGTCCTCGCCGCCCAGCTCGGCCAGCGACGAGCGGGTCTCCGGGTCCAGCGCCGACGGGTGATGCAGCGCCAGCTGGTTGAAGAACACCATCTCGCCGGTCGTCGGGTGGCGCAGGACGGCGTCGGCCTGACGCGAGGTCCGCAGGCCGCCCTCCGGCGTCCACTCGAAGGTCGTCCCCTCTTCGGCGCACTTCCGCCCGACCTCGGCGGGATCGTCGGTGCCGTAGAACCGCGACCAGCTGACGTCGACGCCCTCGATGAAGTTGCGGACGTAGCGGAGCTTCCTGGTGGCGAACTCCTCGACCAGCTCCGGCCGCATCCGGTCGAGGACCGTCCGGCAGTCGACGATCGGCGTCTGACCCCCGGTCAGCGGGGCGACGACGCAGGAGAAGAACTGGCGCATCGGCCACCGCGGCAGATGGGAGCTCTCGTTGTGGAACAGGATCGAAAGGTCCTCCGGGTACGGGGTCGACTGGTAAACGCGGTCCGACTCGCCCTCTCGCGGGAGGTCGCCGTACTCCCGGAAGAGGGTGTCGCACAGCGCTGAGGCGGCCTGGTCGAACTTCTCCACCGAACCGCCGTGGAAGCCCCGGAGCAGGACCGCGCCGTGCCGCAGTAGCAGGGCCTCGACCCTCTCCCGGTTCTCGCGCAGCCAGCCGGGCAGGTCTACCCCGGGACCGGCCGGCGTGATGACGGCGGGCGCCGACGGCGCCTCCGGCAGGAACCCGAAGGTCACCGCGTCTCCGCCGGGCGCCGGCACCGATCGGCGGGTCGCGTTCCGGAGGGAACTCGGCCCCGACAACGCCGAAGTCGCCTCGTTCATATGGTCCGTCCTCATTTCGTATCCGGTGCGGGTGTTCGTCTCCTGCGTCATGCGTCGAGCTCCCGCCCGATCAGCTCGGCGAGCTCGGCGACCGCAGGCTGTCGCAGGATGCCGTGGTGGGTCGTCGCCACCGAGGCGAAGCCGAGCTCCGGACCGACCACCGATCCCCAGCCCCGCGTACGGTCCGGCTCCGGCGGCTCGCCGGCCGGCTCGGCACGCACCAGCAGCACCGGGAAGTCGGGCCGGTCGAGTCCTTGGCGCTGCTGCACGAAGTGGTGGTCCAGGGCGGCCAGGTTGGCCGCGAAGACGTCCAGCAGGCTCCGCAGCTCCGGCACACCGGAGTCCGGGGGCAGCCGCCCGGCATTCCACATGGCCTCCAGCAGTTCCCGGTCGCCGGGCGGCCCCGCCGGCAGGTCCAGCTGGTGGTGGAAGGCGAAGCGCCGGACGAGATGATCGGCGGGTTGCCGCGCCAGGGCACCGTCCCCGCCATCGGGGACGGTACCGTCGATGATGATCAGCCGGGCCACCTCGCGCCCGGAACGGCGCAGCGCCTGGGCCGTGGCGTAGGCCATGACCCCGCCGAGGCACCAGCCGACGATCACCGGCGCGGCGTCGCCGGCGGCTGCGATGGTCGCCGCGTACTCCTCGGCCGTGGCGGCGAAGCCCTGCTGCGGCGGCCCACCGTGCAGCTCCCTGGCCTCGACGCCGAAGACCGGCCGATCCGCCGGCAGCGCGCGGGACAGCTCCCAGTAACTGAGCGTGTTGCCACTACCCGGGTGGACGCAGAAGATCGGGGCGCTGCCCTGCGGTTCGCGGACGGCACGCAGCGGGACCAGGTTCGAGTCCTGAACCCCGCTCTCGCGCACCAGCGCCGCCATCGCCGCGACGGTCGGCGCGCTGAACGCCGCGGACATCGGCATGCGGCAGCCGAAGGCGCTGTTGATCCGGGTGACGAGCTTGATCGCACGCAGCGACTGCCCGCCGAGAGCGAAGAAGTCGGCGTCTGGGGACGAGACGTCCTGGTCGAGGACCGAGGACCAGATCGCCAGCAGGCGCTGCTCCACCGAGTCGCGCGGCCAGCCGGCCCGGTCCTCCGGCGGCCCGATCGGAGCGAGAGCCCGGCGGTCGAGCTTGCCGTTGCCGGTCAGCGGAAACCGCTCCAGCACCTGCCAGCCGGTCGGCACCAGAGCGGCCGGCAGCCGGTCACCGGCGGCCGCCCGCACCTGCTCGATCGAGGGAGCCGGCGCCCCGGCGGCGCCGGCGAGGTAGGCGTCGAGGTGCGTCACCAGGCCGCTGTCGTCGGTGCGCGGCACGACGACCGCGGCGCCGATCCCGGGCTGCTCGGCGAGCAGCGCCTCGATCTCGCCGGTCTGGACGCGGTATCCGCGCAGTTTCACCTGGTCGTCGATCCGGCCGAGGATCTCGACTCCCGCGCCGGGCACCAGACGCCCGAGGTCACCGGTGCGGTAGCCGTCCGCGGTGCCTGTGTCTCCGAAGCCCGGCAACCCTTCGCGCAACCGTGCGAGATAGCCGAGGCCCACGCCGGGTCCGCTGATCACCACCTCGCCGGGGCACCAGGGCGGCAACGGGGCGCCCGCTTCGTCGACCACCGTCAGGGTGTTGGCCCCCATGCCGTCGCCCACCGGGATCGAGGAGCAGCGTTCGTCGACTGCGTCGTCCACCGCGACGCACGAGGCGCCCACCGTCGTCTCGGTCGGGCCGTAGTGGTTGTACACGCGCAGTGACGGCATGATCACCCGAAGCTGCTCGTACAGCCGACGCGGCAGCAGTTCCCCGCCGAGCACCAGCGCCTCGTCCGGGAGCAGCGCAAGCGGATCGGCCGCCTCGGCCAGCAGCGCCGCCAGGTGCGAGGGGACCAGCTTCATCGCGGCCGCGGGATTCGCCTGCAGCCACTCGGCGAGAGCGGCGGGGCTGGTGGCGGTCTCGGCAGGGATGAGCTGGACGCAGCCGCCGCTCGCCAGGGTCGGGAAGATCGCGGTGTAGGCGAGGTCCGCGGAGAGGGTGGAGACCGCCGCGAACTCTGCGCCGTCGGACAGGCCGAGCGTCCCGCCGACGGCCGCGGCGTAGTGCGCCACCTGCTCGTGCCCGATGACCACGCCCTTCGGCACCCCCGAGGTGCCCGAGGTGAAGATCACGTAGGCCGCGCCCGCCGCCTCGGCATCGCCCGACGCCGGACACTCGGAGCCGACGACCGCGTCGGCGGTCGAGACCGTGCGGACCGAGCTGCCCGGATCGGCCTTCTGACCGGGTGTGAGCAGCAACGCGGGGTCGGCCTCTCGGAGGATCGTCTCGATCCGCTGCCGCGGCCACGTGGGGTCGATGGGGACGAACGCCGCGCCGGCCAGCCAGATCCCGAGCATCGAGACGACCGTCTCCGCCGAGGCTGGGGCGAGCAGCGCGACCCGCTGCCCGGCCAGTACTCCGTGCTCGCGCAGCAGGCGCGCCACCGCGTCCGCGCGCAGCGCCGCGTCCCGGTAGGACAGGACGGTCCCGCCGCAGCGCAGCGCCGGCCGCTCGGGAGCGCGCTCCGCCTGCCCGAGGAACCGCTCCGGCACCGAGGCATGCCGCGCGGGCGGCTCGACAGGCGCGGCCGGCGCGTTCGGCGCGGTGAGCCGCAGACCGCCGACGGCGCGCTCCGCGCCCCCGGATAGCACATCGACCAGCTGATGTCCGAAGGACTCCGCGACGATGTCCAAATCGACCCGCGCGATCCGCCCGGCGGCGCCGACGAAGGTCAGGCGCAGGCTCCGCGGCCCGCGAAGGCAGTCGAGGTGCAGCGGGCCAGGAGCCTCGTTTACCGGCATGGCGGCCGAGAGCTGATCGGCCCACCGGTCCTCGCGGTGCCGGTAGGAGAGCTGAGCGCCGCCCGGCGTGAGGCTCGGCGAGGCCGCGATCCCCGGGTCTACCTGGTTCTCCATCGCCGCGACGGAGTGGAGCGCGGCCTGCGCCGCCCGCAGCGCCTCGGCGACCGGGGTGTCCGGGGTGAGCTCCAGCCGCACCGGCACCGGGCGCTCCAACAGGCCGAGCACGTTCTCCATGCCTTCGGTGGACCGGCCGTCGGCCAGCACCACGACCCGGTCGTCGGCGTCGCGGCAGAAACGTCCATACAGCGCGCGCCAGAGGGCCAGCAGCAACGCCGCCTCGCTCACGCCGTAGCGCTCGGCGAGCTCGTCCAGCCGCTCCAGCGCCGGCCCCTCGACGACGGCCGCGGCACTCACCGGCTCGCCGGCTTCGTTCCCGGGGTCATTGGGCTTGAGGAAGGGCAGTGTCAAGAACTGCTCCGGCGGTCGCCGCGCCGTCTCGCCGACCGGCTCCGGCCGCACCGACTGCTCCAGGACCTCGCCGAGCCAGGCGGCGACGTCGGCGTACTGCAACACCTCTCCCTTGGCCGCGGCGCCGCCGACGGCCGCGTCCTCCAGCAGGAGGCTGGTGAGCCTGCTCCAGGACGCGTCGTCGACGCTCAGCCGCGGCAGGGTGAGGACCAGCCGCGTCCCGTCCGGGCGGAGCTCGTGCTCGACGGTCAGCGCGCCGGCCCGGAGCACGGTACGTCCCGCCCCCGGCCGCTCGATCGCGACGGGACCCGCCGGATCCACGACCTGGACGAGCGTACGCAGCCCCGCGATCCCGGTGTACCGCGTGCGTAGGATCTCGTGTGCCTCGACCGCCGCCGCGATCCGGGTCTCCAGGTCGGGCACCGGGATGCGCGTGGCGGCGCGGACAGTGCGCACCGCCATGCTCTCGGCCTCGCCCGACCGGACGAGCTGTTGCGGAGCGAGCTGGTAGCCCTCCTCCTGCCAGGTCTCGGCGCTCGTCATCGTCCGTCCCCCCGGGGTGTCGTTGTCATGATGTTTGCTGGTGAATGGTCAGGTCGGCGTCCAGCACGGCATCCGAGCCGGGATCGGCGGACAGCTCGTGGAGGCGGCGCACCGTACGCACCGGTGAGAACAGCAGGACCGCGGCGACCATGAGTGTCCCGCCGGCGGCCACCAGGATGGTCGTCCGCAGCCCGGACGCGGAGCCCAGCGCGCCGCCGAGCAGGGACCCGATCGAGAACGCTCCCAGGACGCCGGTGCGCGCCGTGGCGGTGACCCGCCCGAGCAACTCGTCCGGGGTGCAGATCTGCCGGAAGCTGACCACGTTCACGTTGAAGACCGGGATGCCGAACTGAACGACGAAGGAGCCGGCCGCCACTGCGCCGACGGCCGCGGGCGAGTGGCCGGTCACGGCTGCCAGGACGAGGTAGCCCACCACGGGCAGCGCCATCGCCGTGATCATCATCGGGCCGACGCCGAACCATCCGGTCAGCCGGTCCGTGAGGAGGGCGCCGAGCAGTGCGCCGCTGCTGCCGACGGCGACGATCAGGCCGACCTGCGCCGCGTCCATGCCCACGTGGACCAGGTACAGGAAGAACACCGACATCAGGGCGCCGGAGAACAGGTTGACGGTCACCGCCGCCGAGGTGGGCCAGCGCAGCATCGGGTGCCGCCCGATCGCGGCAAACCCCTCGCGGATCGAGGCGCGGATCGAGCCGGACCGCGCGCCGGGCCGCGGCTCCGGCGTCTTGTCGGCCGGCAGTCCCGCCACCGCGAGGAAGGACAGGACGTAGCTCGCCGCGTCCACCAGGATCGCCGTAGGCGCGCCGATCGCGCTGATCAGCACGCCGGCCGCGCCCGGCCCGGCGACCTGCGCCGCCGAGTCCGACACCTGCATCTTGGCGTTCGCCTCCGGGAGTCGGTCCCGGCCGATCAGCCCGGGCGTGTACGACTGGAGCGCGAGGTCGAAGAACACCGTCATGGTGCCGACGACGAAGACCACGGCGAACAGCTGGCCGATGTTCAGCACGCCGAGGGCGTGCGCGACCGGGATCCAGGCCAGGGCCACGGCGCGCACGGCATCGGCGGCGATCATCACAGGACGGCGTGCCTGGCGGTCCAGCCGCACGCCGACGAACAGGCCAAACAGCAGGAACGGCAGCGTTTCGAGGGCACCGAGCAGGCCGGCTTCCAGCGGCGTCGCGTGGAGCAGCAGCACGGCGGTCAGCGGCACCGCGACATAAGTGATCTGGGTGCCGAACAACGAACCCGTCTGGCTGGTGAACAGCAACGCGAAGTTGCGCTGCCGGAAGAGGGACGGCGGCTTCGCCCCCGCACTCGTGGTGCTCTTGCTCACGTTTGCCCAACCTTCCGGAGATTCAGGTGTTTCATCGGTCCACTGGCGCTCTCGTGGTTGGCTGTCCCAGCGTCAGGTGTGATCCGGTGAGGACCCGCCGCCTCCCGGTGCCGGGCCGCGGCGTGAGCGGCGGGCCGCCCGGGTCCGCGCCCCGGCCGTCCGGCTCGGGGACGTCGCCGGGACCGACGGGCCGGTCGGGTTCCGCGGTCAGCCGCCCGAGCAGCGAACCGAAGCGGTCCACCAGCGCCTGGACCGTGTCGTGGTCGAACAGGTCGGTGGCGTACTCGACGACCCCGTCGATCCCGGCGGGCCGGCCGTCCGGCCTGTACGACCCTCCCAGCAGGAAGTTCAGGTCGAACTTGGCCGAGACCCGGCCTGGGATCTCGACCATGCCGACCCGCAGCCCTGGCAGGTCGAAGGAGGCTTCGGCGTTGGTGTTGAAGGACAACATGACCTGGAACAGCGGGTGGCAGCCCAGGGACCGGGGCGGGTCCAGGATCTCCACCAGACGCTCGAACGGCAGGTCCTGGTTCTCGAACGCCGCCAGGTCCGTCTCCCGGATCCGGGCTAGCAGCTCCCGGAACGTCGGGTCCCCCGACACGTCGGTGCGCAGCACCAGCACGTTGATGAAGAACCCGACCAGGTCGTCCAGCGCCTGGTCGGTGCGCCCGGCCACCGCCGTGCCCAGCGGGATGTCCGTCCCGGCTCCCGACCGGGACAGGAACACCGCCAACGCCGCCTGGACCACCATGAAAGGCGTCACGCCCGACCGGCGTGCGACTTCCTCGATCCGCACGTGCACTTCCGCGCCGATCGTCACGGGCACTTCGGCGCCGCGGTGGCTGGCCACCGCGGGACGGGGCCGGCCGAACGACAGCGTCAGCTCCTCCGGCATGCCCGCTAGCGCGTCACGCCAGTACGCGGACTGCCGGGCCGTCAGGCTGCCCGGATCGTCCTCCGCCCCCAGCAGCTCCCGGTGCCACAGGGCGTAGTCGGCGTACTGGACCGGCAGGTCGTCCCACCGGGGCTCCGCTCCGGCCACGCGCGCCCTGTAGGCCGTGTTGAGATCCCGGGCCAGCGGCCCCACCGACCAGCCGTCGCACGCGATGTGATGCATCAGCATCACCAGCACGTGCTCATCCACCTCCACTGAGAACCCCCGCAGCAGCACCGGGATCTCGGACTCCAGGTCGAACACGTGCCGTGCGGTCTCGGCCACCAGAGCCTCGACGCGCCCGGCGGCGTCGTCCCACACCAGAGGCAGCACGACCTCGTCGGCGGGCACGATCCGTTGCCGCGGCTCACCGTCGACCGCTGGGAAGACGGTTCGCAGCGTCTCGTGCCGCCGCACCACGTCGTGGAGCGCTGCCGCCAGGGCGACCCGGTCCAACGCCCCGGACAGGCGCAGGACCAGTGGCATGTTGTAGGCCGTGCTCGCCCCCGCCAGCTGCCCGGTGATCCAGATCCGTTGCTGGGCGAAGGACAACGGCATCGGGTCGGGACGGGTGGCGGCGGTCAGCGCCGGCCGGGACTGCTCGGCACCGGTCAGCGCCGCGGCCAGGGCCGCGACCGTGGGGGCCTCGAAAAGGGTACGGATGCCGACGTCCACCCCGAGCACCGCGCGGACGCGGGCGACCAGCCGGGTGGCGAGCAGCGAGTGCCCGCCGAGCTCGAAGAAGTTATCGTCGACGCCCACCACGGGCAGACCCAGCACCTCGGCGAACACGACGCACAACAGCTCCTCGGCCCTGGTGGCCGGAGCGCGGTGCGTGGAGACGGCCGCGTAGTCCGGAGCTGGCAGGGCCCGGCGGTCCAGCTTCCCGTTACCCGTCAACGGCAACCGGTCCAAGACCACGACCGCGGCCGGCACCATGTACTCCGGAAGCAGCGTGGCGACGTGCCTGCGCAAGAGTCCCGGCAACCGCGCGATGTCCTCCGCGCCGAGACCGGGCGCCGGCACCACGTAGCCGACCAGCCGCTTGTCGCCAACAGTGTCCTCGCGGGCGTGGACCGCGGCGTGGACGACGCCGGGATGTCCGGCTAGCGCCGCCTCCACCTCGCCCAACTCGATCCGGAAACCGCGGATCTTCACCTGCTCGTCGGCCCGGCCAACGAACTCAAGCGTCCCGTCAGCACGCCAGCGCACCAGGTCCCCGGTCCGGTACATCCGTTCCCCGGGCCCACCGAACGGACAGGCCACGAACCGCTCCGCAGTCAAGCCGGGACGGTTCAGGTAGCCCCGCGCCAGACCCGGGCCAGCGATGTAGGCCTCCCCCGCCACTCCCGGGGCAACCGGCTCCAGCACGTCGTCAAGCACGAACACCCGCATCGTGAAGGTCGGGCGGCCGAGGACCGGCTGCGCCGCGGTCCTGGGATCGGCGAAGACCTGATAAACCGTGCACTCGGTAGGCCCGTAGAAGCTGAAGGTGTGGGTGCCGTCCCCGGCCGACCCCAGCCATTCCCACAACGGCTGCGGCACCGCCTCGCCGCCGACCCCCAAAAGCGACGGAAGCGGCCGGCCGTCGAACAGGCCGCCCGCCACCGCGGACGCCATGTGCGAGGGGGTCAGCTCCAGGAAGTCGACGTCGTGCTCGTCCAGCCAACCGCCCAGCAGCCCGACGTCGGTGAGCGTCTCCTGGCCGACGATGTGCAGCTCGTGGCCCTCGGTCAAGGCCGACAGCTGATCCCAGACGGCGTCGAAGGATATGGAGGTGGTCAGCGCCACCCGCAGGGGCCGGCTCCGAGCGGCCTCGGCGGCGCCGAAGACCGCTTCGCGGTGGACGGCGAGGAAGCTCGTGATGCCGCGGTGCGGCATGGCCACGCCCTTGGGAGTCCCGGTCGAGCCGGAGGTGTAGATGACGTAGGCGGGGTGGGCCGCGTCGAGCGGGGCGGTGCGGTCAGCGTCGGTGGGGTCGCGATCCCAAGCCGGGCCGGCGGCGAGTTCGGCGCGCAGCGCCGGGTCGTCGAGAACCAGCAGTGGGACGTCGGCCGGCAGCCGATCCACCGTGTCACGCCGGGTCACAACATACGACGGCCGCGCGTCCTCCATCATGAACCGCACCCGCTCCACCGGGTACTCGACATCGATCGGCAGATACGCCGCACCGGCCTTGACCACCCCGAGCAGGGCCACAATGAGATCGACCGAGCGAGGCAGAACCAAAGCGACCACCGACTCCGGGCCAACCCCCTGCTCGATCAGATAATGAGCCAGATGATTGGCCCGGATATTGAGCTCACGATAGGTCAAGGCGCTCTCGTCGGAGACAACCGCGATCGCCGCCGGAAACCGGACGACCTGCGCCTCAAACAGCGCCGGCAAAGTACAGGCCTGAACCAACCGGACCGGCTCATTCCAGGCGTGCAGAACCTCCTTCCGCTCCAAGTCGGAAAGCACCGAGACCCGATCAACTCGCTGATCCGCATCCGCGGTCACCGTGTCGAGAACATGAATGAAGCATTCGGCGATCCGCGCGACGCTCTCGCGGTCGAACAGGCTGGTGGCGTACTCGACGATGCCCGTGATCCCGGCGGGCCGACCGTACTCGTCGAAGCGCTCGGACAGGTCGAAGGCCAGGTCGAACCTGGCCGGCGGATCGCCGTCGGGCAAGACGCGCGCGGCCAGGCCGGGCAGGTCGAGAACCGGCTCGGCGTTGTTCTGCACCGCGAGCATCACCTGGAACAGCGGATGGCGGGCCAGGGAGCGGACCGGGGCCAGCTCCTCGACCAGACGCTCGAAAGGCACGTCCTGGTTCGCCAGCGCGTCGAGCGTCGAGGCGCGCACCCGCGCGAGCAGGTCGCGGAACGACGGTCCGCCGGACAGGTCGGTGCGCATGACCAGGGTGTTGACGAAGAACCCGACAAGATCGTCGAGCGCGGTGTCGGCGCGACCGGCGGTCGGCACGCCGATGGGGATGTCCGGCCCCGCTCCGAGGCGGGAGAGCAGCACGGCCAGCGCGCCCTGCAGCACCATGAACGCCGTCGCGCCCTCGTGCCGGGCCAGCTCGGCGACCCGGGCGTGGATCGCGGTGGGGACGTCGAGCAGGACGCTCGCCCCCTGGTGCGTGGCCACCGCGGGACGAGGCCGGTCGACCGGCAGCGTCAGCTCCTCCGGCAGCCCGGCCAGCACCTGGGTCCAGTGCGCCAGCTGGCCGCTCAGCAGGCTCTCGGGGTCCTCGACCGAGCCGAGCAGCTCGCGCTGCCAAAGCGTGTAGTCCGCGTACTGCAACGGCAGCGGCGTCCACTCCGGTTCCCGGCCCGCGCGGCGCGCCGCGTACGCCGCCGACAGGTCCCGCGCCAGCGGCACCAGCGACCAGCCGTCGCCGGCGATGTGGTGCACCAGCAGCACCAGCGTGTACTCGGCCGGGCTGGTCTCGTACAACCAGGCCCGGAACGGCGCCTCGGTACGCAGGTCGAAGCAGTGGCCCACGGCGTCGGCCACCAGAGCGGCGACGCCGGACGCGGCGACCCGGTCGGCCCGGACCACCGTCAGCACTTCGCTGACCTCGGCGACCGGCAGCACCCGCTGGTACGGCTCGCCCTCGACCGACGGGAAGACCGTGCGCAGCGCCTCGTGCCGCTCGACGACGTCCCGCAACGCCGCGGCCAGCACGCCCTCGTCGAGCTCGCCGGACAGCCCGATCACCGCCGGGACGTTGTAGGTCGCGCCCGGCCCTTCCAGCTCGCCGAGGAACCACAGCCGTTGCTGGGCGAAGGACAACGGCATCGGGTCGGGACGGGTGGCGGCGGTCAGCGCCGGCCGGGACTGCTCGGCACCGGTCAGCGCCGCGGCCAGGGCCGCGACCGTGGGGGCCTCGAAAAGGGTACGGATGCCGACGTCCACCCCGAGCACCGCGCGGACGCGGGCGACCAGCCGGGTGGCGAGCAGCGAGTGCCCGCCGAGCTCGAAGAAGTTATCGTCGACGCCCACCACGGGCAGACCCAGCACCTCGGCGAACACGACGCACAACAGCTCCTCGGCCCTGGTGGCCGGAGCGCGGTGCGTGGAGACGGCCGCGTAGTCCGGAGCTGGCAGGGCCCGGCGGTCCAGCTTCCCGTTACCCGTCAACGGCAACCGGTCCAAGACCACGACCGCGGCCGGCACCATGTACTCCGGAAGCAGCGTGGCGACGTGCCTGCGCAAGAGTCCCGGCAACCGCGCGATGTCCTCCGCGCCGAGACCGGGCGCCGGCACCACGTAGCCGACCAGCCGCTTGTCGCCAACAGTGTCCTCGCGGGCGTGGACCGCGGCGTGGACGACGCCGGGATGTCCGGCTAGCGCCGCCTCCACCTCGCCCAACTCGATCCGGAAACCGCGGATCTTCACCTGCTCGTCGGCCCGGCCAACGAACTCAAGCGTCCCGTCAGCACGCCAGCGCACCAGGTCCCCGGTCCGGTACATCCGTTCCCCGGGCCCACCGAACGGACAGGCCACGAACCGCTCCGCAGTCAAGCCGGGACGGTTCAGGTAGCCCCGCGCCAGACCCGGGCCAGCGATGTAGGCCTCCCCCGCCACTCCCGGGGCAACCGGCTCCAGCACGTCGTCAAGCACGAACACCCGCATCGTGAAGGTCGGGCGGCCGAGGACCGGCTGCGCCGCGGTCCTGGGATCGGCGAAGACCTGATAAACCGTGCACTCGGTAGGCCCGTAGAAGCTGAAGGTGTGGGTGCCGTCCCCGGCCGACCCCAGCCATTCCCACAACGGCTGCGGCACCGCCTCGCCGCCGACCCCCAAAAGCGACGGAAGCGGCCGGCCGTCGAACAGGCCGCCCGCCACCGCGGACGCCATGTGCGAGGGGGTCAGCTCCAGGAAGTCGACGTCGTGCTCGTCCAGCCAACCGCCCAGCAGCCCGACGTCGGTGAGCGTCTCCTGGCCGACGATGTGCAGCTCGTGGCCCTCGGTCAAGGCCGACAGCTGATCCCAGACGGCGTCGAAGGATATGGAGGTGGTCAGCGCCACCCGCAGGGGCCGGCTCCGAGCGGCCTCGGCGGCGCCGAAGACCGCTTCGCGGTGGACGGCGAGGAAGCTCGTGATGCCGCGGTGCGGCATGGCCACGCCCTTGGGAGTCCCGGTCGAGCCGGAGGTGTAGATGACGTAGGCGGGGTGGGCCGCGTCGAGCGGGGCGGTGCGGTCAGCGTCGGTGGGGTCGCGATCCCAAGCCGGGCCGGCGGCGAGTTCGGCGCGCAGCGCCGGGTCGTCGAGAACCAGCAGTGGGACGTCGGCCGGCAGCCGATCCACCGTGTCACGCCGGGTCACAACATACGACGGCCGCGCGTCCTCCATCATGAACCGCACCCGCTCCACCGGGTACTCGACATCGATCGGCAGATACGCCGCACCGGCCTTGACCACCCCGAGCAGGGCCACAATGAGATCGACCGAGCGAGGCAGAACCAAAGCGACCACCGACTCCGGGCCAACCCCCTGCTCGATCAGATAATGAGCCAGATGATTGGCCCGGATATTGAGCTCACGATAGGTCAAGGCGCTCTCGTCGGAGACAACCGCGATCGCCGCCGGAAACCGGACGACCTGCGCCTCAAACAGCGCCGGCAAAGTACAGGCCTGAACCAACCGGACCGGCTCATTCCAGGCGTGCAGAACCTCCTTCCGCTCCAAGTCGGAAAGCACCGAGACCCGATCAACTCGCTGATCCGCATCCGCGGTCACCGTGTCGAGAACATGAATGAAGCATTCGGCGATCCGCGCGACGCTCTCGCGGTCGAACAGGCTGGTGGCGTACTCGACGATGCCCGTGATCCCGGCGGGCCGACCGTCCGGCCCGCGCCGCTCGCGGAACTCGAAGTTCAGGTCGAACTTGGCGGTGTCCCAGGCCGGGATGTCGATCTCGTCGACCAGCAGGCCGGGCAGTTCGAAGGCGATCCGGGCGTCGGTCTCGAACGCCACCATGACCTGGAACAGTGGGTGTCGGGCCGGGGACCGGGGCGGGTCGACCATCTCCACCAAGCGCTCGAAGGGCAGGTCCTGATTCTCCAGGGCTGCCAGGTCAGCGTTCCGGACCCGGGTCAGGAGTTCCCGGAAGGTCGGATTCCCCGAGAGGTCGGTCCGTAGCACCAGAATGTTGACGAAGAACCCGACCAGGTCGTACAGCGCCTCCTCTGCGCGGCCGGCCACCGGCGTACCCAGCGGGATGTCGGTGCCCGCCCCAAGCCGGGAGAGCAGCGCCGCGAGAGCGGCCTGCACCACCATGAACGGCGTCACACCGGTCTCGCGGGCCAACTCCTCGATGCGCGCGTGCACGGAGGAGTCGATGGTCACCGGCACTTGGGCGCCGCGGTGGTCCGCGGTCAGCGGACGCGGCCGGTCGAACGGCAAGGCCAGTTCCTCCGGCAACCCGGCCAGCGCCCCGCGCCAGTACCTTGACTGCCGGGCCAGCACACTGCGGGGGTCGTCCTCAGCCCCCAGCAGATCCCGCTGCCAGTACGTGTAGTCGGCGTACTGGACCGGCAGCTCGTCCCACTCCGGCGCGGCTCCGGCCGTCCGTGCCGCGTAGGCCGCCTCGAGATCCCGGCCCAACGGGCCCGAGGACCAGCCGTCACATGCTATGTGGTGCACCAGCAGAACCAGCACGTGCTCGTCCTGCGCCACCGAGAACCCCCGCACCCGCACCGGAATCTCGGAAGCCAGGTCGAATATGTGCCCCGCGGCCTCGGCCGCCAGCGCGGTCACCTCCGCCGCGCCGGCGTCGGCCCACACGACCGGCAGCACGACCTCGTCGGCGGGCACGATCCGCTGGACCGGCTCGCCATCGACCACGGGGAAGACCGTCCGCAGGCTCTCGTGGCGCCGCACCACGTCGAGCAGAGCCTGGTGGAGCGCCGCCCGGTCCAATGCCCCTGACATTCGCAACACCCACGGCACGTTGTAGAGCGCGCTCGGCCCCTGCGCCTGACCGATGAACCACAACCGCCGCTGCGCGAACGACAACGGAATCATGCGGGCTCCTTGTGAATGAATCTGAAGGGTCTGGGGTCGGGTATTGATGGACCACTGCTTCGGCGGTGCCCCGGCATGCGCGGACCGCGGGTGAATGGGCAGCGGGCACCGCCGGAACGGCTGTCTCACCGGCGAGGCGGTCAGGGGATTCGGCCGGTCTCAGCCGGCCTAAGCCTGCTTACGGTAGAGCAGGCCCTCGCTCCACACCAGATTGAGCTGGCCCCACTCGATCGCTGAGGCGACGTCCGGGAAGAAACTACGGCCGTGGTAGTTGGCGCTGGTGTTGCATAGGACCGGAATCCCACTGCGCTTGTGGTATTCACGCAGAATCGCGTGCAGATTCGGGTCGTCGGACTCATTGACGGTCTGCAGCCGCGCGGTGCCGTCCAAATGCATGATGGCCGGGATGCGGTCGACCCATTCCGGACGGAGCTTGTGTTCGAAGAGCATGTGCGGGTCTGGCGTGCCAGGGTCGAAGATGGCAGGCGCGTGCTCCTCGAGGCAGATCGGCGCGACCGGCCGGTAGTACTCGCGGCCCTTCACTTCGTTCAGCAGCTTCTTCATCGTCGCCTCGACGGCCGGAGCGATGATGCTCCGCCCGCCGAGCGCCCGGGGCCCCAGTTCAGCGCGGCCGTTGAGCACGACCGCGGCCTTGCCCGTCTCGTGCAGCAACCGGGCCAGCTCCTCCGGCGTGCACGGCGACACGCTCCACCCCTGCGGCACGTCGGGCGTCGGCTCGAGCTCCGGCCCGAGCCGGGTGCCCCACTCGATCGGCCGGAGACCCGCACCCCCGGCCGCGGCGAGGCATGCCGTGCCGATCGCGACGCCGGAGTCGTCGGGGAATGGCGGCACCCACATGGACTTGATCGCCGGGTGGGCCCGCAGGGCGCTGTTCCACTTGATGTTCAGCGCGCAGCCGCCGGCGAAGCACAAGTTCCAGGCATCGCCGCCCTTCCACGCCTGGATCTTCCGGGTCACCCGGTCGATCAGCAGCTCCTCGAGGAAGGTGTGGACGCTGGCCAGCACGTCCTCATCGGAGGCCCCGAGGCCCGCAGTGCGCTGCTGTACGGCCGAGAGGAACTGGTGCACGTAGGCATGGGACGGCTCGCCGGTGCTGCCACAGCCGATGATGGTCTCGCGGTAGTTCCGCACCCGCGCGGAGTCCGCGTCGAAGAACTCGAAGAACTCCTCACGGAAGATCTGCTTGATCTCCTCCCGCGACGTGCCGAGGGCGATGTACGCCATCATCTTCCCGGCCACGGAGAGGTCGTCGACGTTCTTCGACTTGTTCCCCCGCTTGAACGGGCCCCAGTACTGAGAGGCCATCGCGTAGGTGTGGCCGATGAGCGGGAACGCCTCGCCACCCGGCTCGATCCGGCCGTCGGCATCCACGCAGTAGAGCCGCGGGAAACAGCCGCCGTCCCACACCAGGACCATCGACGGCTCGCCGTGCCGGGCGAACGGGCTGGTGCAGTAGGCCGAGGCCAGGTGGCCGGCCACGTGGACGTAGCTGTCGTAGTCCAGGGCCTGGCCGCCGATCACGATCCGGCCGCGGTGACCGGGCAGTCCCGGGTCGGGCACCAGGGGCGTCTCGCGGTATGGGGCGACGAGGACCTCGGTCCGGACGCCGCCGGAGAGCACCGAGACGTGGCCGTTCTCGGCGCCGTCCCAGCCGTCCAGCGCCCATCGGCCGACGTCGCCGAGCCCGGCCCCGAAGTTGGACATGATCGTGACCAGGTCGTCGAGTTCGTCCACATTGCTGTACCGGGCACCGTTGGCGATCTTCTGCATCTCGATGTTGCACACGAGGCGGTCCTCGTCGAGCAACGCGATGCCGCCGCTCTGGGTGAGCTTCAAGCCTGCCGTGATCATGGTTTCGCGTCTCCCGTTTGTCGAGGGGCTCATACGCCGGGCTGTGTGGCGTCGGGGTCGTCGTAAGTCAGTTCGCTCAGCCGTCGCTCGGGATCGTCGATCATGGCGCTGAGCAGGTTCTGGTAGTAATCCGGGATGTCCTCGGCGAGATCTCCGGGAACGATGTCGGCCGCGATCTCGACATCACACCGGAGTCCGTCCTCGCCTTCCACGATGTTCAGCGCTAGGGGATGACCGGTGTGCTTGATCGGCAACGGATCGGCTTCAGACACGGCCAGCCCTTCCAAGGGAGGCACCGCCACCTGGCGGTAGAACGAGATCGATGTCGTGAACAGCTCGCTGCGCAGGCCGGCTCCGGCCGGGGCGAAATCCGCGATCAGGTCCGCGAACGGGTAGTCCTGGCTTTCGAGCCCGGTCACCAGGTGGTCCAGGACCTCGGCCACGTAGTCCGCGACCAGGACGCCCGCCGGCATCCGGAGGCGCAGCGGCAGCAAGTTCGAGCAGTACCCGACCACAGGGTCCAGCTCCGGCGGACGGCGGGCGGACGCGACCGGGACAACCAGGTCGTCCTGTCCCGTCACCCGGTGCAGCACCGCCCCCCACGCCGCGACCAGGTAGGCGAACACCGTGGCGCCTTGTTCGCGAGCGGTGGCGCGCATCCGGTCGCAGAACGCTGAATCGATCAGGAAGCTGTGCCGCACCGCCCGGTACGGAAAGGTCTCCGCCCGGCCCGAGGAAGGCAACGTCGGCATGGGCGCGTCCTTCAGGAGGCCGTGCCAGTACTCCCGGTGCTCGGCGGCCGCCGGGCCGGCGCCGACCCCCTCGTGCCAGGCGACGTAGTCCCGGAACTGCACGGCCGGCGGCAGCTGCGCGGCGGTGCCCCGGCGGCTCGCGTTGTAAAGCTCCGCGAGGTCGCCGACAAGGACATCGAACGACCAGCCGTCCATCGCCGCGTTGTGCGCCGAGAGCAGCAGCAGATGCCGGTCCGGGGCGACCCGCACCACCGCGGCGCGGAACACCGGCCCCGCGGTCAGGTCGAACCGCAGTCCGGCCCAGGTATCCCGGAAGGCTTCGAGTTCCTCCTCGGTCTGGCAGCTGTCCTCTGTCAGTACGTCGGCCAACACCGTCTCCGCCGCGGGGTGCACGACGAGCGTCCGGCCGTCCGCACCGAGCGTGGTCCGCAGCGCCTCGTGACGCGCGACCACACCTTGCACCGCGCCGCGCAGCGCGTCGCCGTCCAGCTGACCGTCGAGCCAGAAACCGACCGACATCCCGTACGCCGGAACGCCGCCCTCGTCGAGCGCCACCAGCTGCCGCTGCGCGAGGGTGCTGGGCGGGTTCACAGGCGGTGACGCAGGCTGTGACACCGGCAGCGGCGTGGTCGCCGCCGAACCCGGCCGGCCGTCGCCGAGCACGCCGTGCTCCCGCAGCTCGGTGATGGAATCGCGCACCGCCGCCCGGATGTGATCGAGATCGGCCTGCTCGTGCGCCGTGGACAGGAAGAAGTTGCGCATTTCCCAGACGAACACGCCCCGGTCGAGCAGGTTGAAGTAGAGCGGGTCCATGTTCTGTTCGTGCTCGAACCGGAACAGTGAGGAGAACCGGCCGACCTTGATCGGGACGTCGAGCTCGCGGAAGTCGGCGTTCAGCTGGTCGGTGAACAGCTCGGTCTTGCGGTCGAGGTCGCGCTGGAGGCCGGGGCCCGCCGCGCGCAGGTGGTCCACCATCGCCTTGGCCGCCACCATCGACATCGGGTGCTGATTGAACGTGCCGGCGAAGAACGTGGATTCGGCCGTCGGGCGGGAGTCGTCGCCGAAGCTCCAGACGCCGCCGTCGATGGCGTCCATGATCCCGCCCCGCCCTGCGATCACCCCGATCGGCATGCCGCCACCGATGATCTTGCCGTAGGTGGCCAGGTCCGCCTCGATTCCGTACAGACCTTGGACGCCGGCCGCGTGGCAGCGGAAGCCGGTCACCATCTCGTCGAAGATGAGCTTCGTGCCGTGCCGCTGAGTGATCTCCCGTACCCGGCGCAGGAACTGGGGGTTCTGCACGCCGGGGGTGCGGAGGGTCACCGGCTCGGTCAGCACCGCCGCGAGCCGCGGACCGTGCCTGTCGATGTACTCGAGCGCCTCGTCGGTGCCGAACTCGAGCACGCGGATGTTCGCCACGGCGCTCGACGGGATGCCTGCAGCGGCCGGCCGGGTGCGCAGCTCGCCGTTCTCGTGGGACGCAGCGGCGAGGACGCTGTCGGCGTGGCCGTGGTACGCCGTGGAGAACACCACGACGTCGTCGCGGCCGGTTGACACCCGGGCGATGCGCAGCGCCGTCATGACCGCCTCCGTGCCGGTGTTCAGGAAGGCGACCCGCTCCATACCGGTGAGTTCGAGCAGACCGGCGGCGACCTCCTCGACCAGTTCGGTGCGCGGAGCGAGGACAAAACCGAGGTCAAGGCGCTCGCGCAGGGCCGACATCACGACCGGCGGATTGTGGCCTAGGAGGTGGACGCCCCAGCCCAGGGTGAGGTCGACGTACTCGTTGCCATCGACGTCCCACAGCCGCGCGCCCTGCCCGCGCTCGGAGACGATCGGGTACAGCATCTCCTTGGTCGTGGGACGGAAGCCGATGGAGGAGCGGCTGTCGGCGACCAGCGGCCGGAATCGCTGGGCGAACTCCTTCGAGCCCTTCGTCCGGGTGCCGAACCGGTCGGCCAGGATCTTGAGATACCGGGTGCGCTGCCCCGTCTCCACTGGGCCGGCCGCACTCCGAGCACCGGGGGCGAGCGGGACAGTCGAGCGAGGTGGGGCGGGGCTCGCGGAGGGCCGCGGCGTGGGCGCCGAAGCGGTGACCGCGGCGATCGAGGTGCCGCCGGCCAGCAGGTCGAGCTGGCGCCGCATGACGAGGAGCTGCTCGGCGATCAAGTGCTCGACCGCCGTCGAGGCGCCGGATGGCGATTCGACCGCGGGCACTGCGACGGCTTGCGCAGCCGCCATCGGTTCGGGCGACGCCGCCGACGTCACATCGACGGCGGCCGACACTGATGCCACTACCGGCACTCCCGGCAACCGCTCGGCCGGCGCGTGCGCGGCGAGGTACGCCACCAGGCCGGACGGCGTCGCAACGTCGCCGAACAGCTGCCGGAGCGGCACCTTGCAGTCGAAGCGGTCCTCGACCAACCGCAGCATGCCGAGCAGCGCCATCGAGTCCGCGCCGAAATCCGTGAAAGAAAGGTCGGGGTCCAGCCGGTCCGGCCGGATGTCGAAATAGCCGCCGACCATCGCGACGACCTCTTGGAGCAGTGGATCCACGGTGTTCTCCTCGTGGTTCATGTCAGCCTGCCCGGTCCAGGCGCGCCGCCAGGCGGTCGATCGTCGGGTTCTTGAGCAGGTCGATCGTCGGCAGCGACACGCAGAGCTCGGCCTCGATCCGCTTGGCGAGCCGCACCGCGAGCATCAAGTCGTCGTCGATGTCGAAGATGCTCCGGTCGTTGCGGTCGACCTCGGTGCGCAGCACCTCGGACCACAGCTTCGCCAGCACCCGCTTCAGCTCGTCGCCGCGCGGCGGGCCGTCGGGGACGGCGCCGGTGGGCGGTGCCGGATCCGGCTCGTCGAGACGAAGCCGGCTGCGGTTCAACGGGTGCGCCGGCAGCGGGACCCTGCGGGGCTCTTCGCCGGACCAGTCCGACCAGTCCACCGGCACGCCCGCGGTCCACAGTCGGGCCGCGTCGTGAAGCAGCCGCGCCACCGGCGGCAGCGCCGAATCGGCGTCCGGACCGATCGCGGGCAGTCCGTCAGGCAGGGTTCCGATGGCGACCACCGTCGCCCCGTCCGACGCCCGGTCCGCGAAGGCCTCGGCCAGCCGACCGCCCTCCCACACGTCCCGGGTCCAGTACAGCGGATCGAGCGCCCGGGACTCCGGCAGTTCGCCGCCGACGACGGCCGACAGGATGGGGACGCGCGGGACGCGCGGCCGCACGACGGGCGGTCCGTCGAGCTGACCCGCCCGCCAGGACAGCAGCGCCAGTGCGTCGGCCTCGTCGAGGACCTCGCTGTAGCAGGCCGCGAGGACTTCGCCGGCCCCCGCTCCCCCGACCGCCTCGGGCCTGGCGCCGGACTCGGCCCACAGCGTCGCGAGCACCTGGCCGGCAGTCACCCGTGCCGCCATCGGGCTCTCGGCGCAGATCAGAGCATTGTCGATGGACCGCTGCGCTATGTCGGCGACGGCGGGCAGCTGCCCGGCCAACACCCGGAAGTCCTCGACAGATACCTCGCCGAACAGGAACGACACCGCTGAGGCGGTCTCCGCCGCCGGCCGGGCCGCGAGCGTCCCGGCGGCGAGGGCACGCAGTTCGGCCACGGCGGTGGCATGGTCGCCGGCGACGACGGCATGGCGGTGCGCGAAACCGCGCCGGCCGACCCGCAGCGTGTAGGCAACGGCGGCGAGATCGGGGGCGTCCGGCCGGTCCAGAGTGTCGGCCAGGCCACCGGCCAGCTCGCGCAGCGCCCTGTCGCTCTTGGCGCTCACCGCGAGCAGCCGCGGGCCGTCGGCCGGTGTCGGACGGCCGGGCGGGGGCGCCTCCTCCAGGACGACGTGGACGTTCGTGCCGCCGATCCCGAACGAGCTGACCGCGGCCCGCCGCGGGGTCGGCCCCGGCGGCCAGGCCGTCGCCACCGTGCCGATCCGGAACGGGCTGCCTTCCAGGTCGATCTGCGGGTTCGGCCGGGTGAAGCCCGGGTGACCGGGGATCTCACGGTGCCGCAGGGCCAGCACGGCCTTGATGAACCCGGTGATCCCCGCCGCCCCGGCCAGATGCCCGACGTTCGCCTTCACCGAGCCCAGGGCGCACTGCCCCGGCCGGGCCCCGCCGTCGGTGAACGCCTCGCTCAGCGCGGCGAACTCGATGGGGTCGCCCAGCGCCGTCGCGGTCCCGTGCGCCTCGACGAGCGTGATGGTGTCGCTGCCCACCCCGGCGACCGCGTGCGCCTCGGCGATCACGGCTCGCTGCCCCTCGAATCCCGGGGCGGTGTAACCGATCTTGTCGGATCCGTCGTTGTTGATCGCCGAGCCCTTCACCACGGCGAGGACCTGATCGCCGTCCTCGACGGCCTCGGCCAGCCGCTTCAGGGCGACCAGGCCGACCCCGTCACCGAACGTCGTGCCCGCGGCGTCCGCGTCGAACGGACGGCACTGCCCGTCCGGGGAGAACATCATCCCTTCGCTGAACACGTAGCCGGGAATACTGTTGGCGATCACCGAGACGCCGCCGGCCAACGCGATGTCGCACTCCCCCGCGACCAGGCTCTGCACGGCCATGTGCACCGCGACCAGCGACGTCGAGCAGCCGGTCTGCACGTTGACGCTCGGCCCGGTCAGGCCGAGCTTGTAGGAGATCCGGGTGGTCAGGTAGTCCTTATCGTTGGCAATCATGATCTCGGTGCCGTCGAAGCTCAGCGGGTCGCAGGCCCGGGCCACGACGTTAGTCAGGTACGTGTTCATCGACGCGCCGGCGAACACCCCGACGGCCTGGTCGCCAGTCCCGCTCGAGTAGCCGATGGTCTCGAGCAGCTCCCACGCGACCTCCAGCAGGATCCGCTGCTGCGGATCGAGCAGCCTCCCCTCGCGCCGGGTGTAGCCGAAGAACTCGGGGTCGAAGTCGAACGCGTCGGGCAGGAAGGCGGATCGCCGGACATAGCGGGAATCACGCAGCACCCGCTCAGGCACTCCGGCAGCGGCGAGTTCGGCCTCGGTGAACGTGCTCACCAGGTCGTCCCCGGCGAGCAGCCGGCTCCAGAACCGGTCCAGGTCGGGAGCGCCGGGGAACCGGCCGCACATCCCGATCACGGCCACGTCGTTCGGTCGGGCAGTCAGAGCGCCCGCGTCGTCAGGCATTCTTCCCTCCCCGTTCGCGAGCGCGCAGGCGCGCGCCGCGGACCGTGTCGTCCACCAGTTGGGCCCGCCGGTTCGACCTCCGGTCACGGCCGGCGCCACCGGCGGCGGTGCCGGCAGGGACCCGGCCGAGGCGCGCGGCCAGGCTGGCCACTGTCGGATAGCGGAACAGTTCGGAGACCTTCAGCGACGGGTCCGCGGCGTCGCCGGTGAGCAGCTGCTGGTGGACCTGCATCAGCAATACGGAGGTGCCGCCGAGGTCGAAGAAGTTGTCCTCGCGCCCGATGTCCGGCCGCTGCAGGACCTGCCGCCAGATGGCCGCGACCCGGCGCTCGTGGGTGCTCAGCGTCACGACGGGCCCCGGTTCGGTCCGCACGGCCGCATTCGCGAACTGCCCGGCGAGCTGCACGCGGTCGACCTTCTGGCTGGCGTTGAGCGGGAACGCGTCGAAGAATTTGATCGCGGTCGGCACCATGTACGACGGCAGCGACAAACGCAGCTCCGTCTTCAGGGCGGTCTCGGTCAGCTGCCGTCCCGGTTCGGGGATCACACAGGCGACCAGCCGACGGTCATCGACCCCTGCGCCGACGACCAGCGCCGTAGACCTTCGGACGCCGGGCACCTTGTCCAGCTGAGCTTCCACCTCCTCCAGCTCGATCCGAAACCCGCTGATCTTCACCTGGTTGTCGACGCGGCCGAGAATCTGCAGCAGTCCCTGGGAGTTGACCCGCGCCAGGTCGCCGGTGCGGTACAGCCGACCCTGGGGCTCGAAGGGGCTGTCCAGGAAGCGTTCCTTCGTCAGCTGCGGCCGATTGACGTAGCCGCGGGCGACGCACTGCCCGCCGATGTGCAGCTCTCCAGTGACCTCCGGCGGCACCGGCCGTCCGTGTTCGTCGAGCACGTGGACCCAGGTGTTCGCCAGCGGGCGGCCGACCGGCACGCCGGTGCCCGCGCAGTCCTCCGCCCGGACCGCCTGGGCAGTGACCCAGACCGTGGTCTCGGCCGGGCCGTACATGTTCCACAGCGTGCCGCACCACTCGCGGGCGGTCCGGGCCAGCGGCGCGGGCAGCGGCTCACCGCACGAGAAGACGTGCTGCAGCGCCAGGCCCCGCGGACCGTTCTGCCGCACCGCGGCCGCGAGGCCGTGCAGTGCCGACGGGGTCTGGACGATGTGTGTGACCCCTTCCTCGACGAGCAGCGTGTGGAAGAGGTCGGGCGACCGGACCGCGGTCGAGGGCACGACGACCAGGCGCGCTCCGGCGAGCAAAGTGCCCCACACCTCCCAGACCGACAGGTCGAAGCCGGTCGAGTGGAAGAGCGCCCCGACCGCGGTCTCGTCCATGACGGTGTACTCGCGCATCGCGTCGATCAGGCTCAGCACGTTGCCGTGCTCGACGTCGATCCCCTTGGGAGTCCCGGTCGAGCCCGAGGTGTAGACGGTGTAGGCCACGTCGCCGGCACCCGGCAGGTCTCCTGGTTCGCCGGCCGGCGGCAGGTCGGTCTCCCGCATCACCAGGACCGGCACCGCGGCGTCGGCCAGCATGCCTGCCAGGTCCGGCTGGGTGAGCACCACCCGCGCCTCGCTGTCCTCGAGCACCATCCGGCACCGGGCCGCGGGATAGGACGAGTCCAGGACCACGTAGGCCGCGCCGGCCCGCTGGGTGGCGACGATGGCGACCACCGTGTCGATGGAGGGTTCGAGCAGGAGGGCGACGCGGCTGCCCGGCCCGACGCCCTCGGCCTGCAGCCGGGCTGCCCAGCGTCCGGCCAGCTCGTCGAGCTCGGCATAGCTGAGCTGGTCGCCGGCGCAGCGCACAGCCACGCGATCAGCGTGCTGCTCCGCAGTCCTGCGGAACCGGACCGCCAAGCTGTCTTCCGGCCCGACGGACACCGTCATGGCGTGCAGGTTGATGCCGTCGCCGGCCTCGGTGAGGAGCGGCAGATCCGCCACGCTCCGGCCCGGATCATCGATCGCGGCCCGCAGCAGTGTCAGGTAGTGCTCGGTCATCCGCTGGGCCACCGCGGTGGGGAAGACGGACGCGCGGTGCTTGAGCAACCCGACGAGCCGGTCCCCGTCGTGGACGATCTCCAATACGAGTTCGAGCTGGTCGTCCTGCTGGTCCAGCCGGAATGGCACCGCGGTCAGCCCGGCCCAGGCGACCGGCCCCGCGCCCTCGTCGGCCACGTACAGGCCTGCGTGAGCCGGGTACCGGCTGGGCTTCTGGTAGCCGAACATCGCCTGGAAGACCGGATTCCGGTCGCCCACCCGGCGCGGGGCCAGCTCGCTGACGAGCAGCTCGAACGGATAGCTCTGGTGCTCCAGCGCCTCGAGAACGGTGCGGCGGGTCCGGCCGAGCTGTTTCCGGAACGACTGCGCATCACTCAGATCGGCGCGCAACACGACAGGGTTGATGAAGTTCCCGACGCTCTCGGACATCGTCCGGTCGGTCCGGCCGGCGAACGGGGCCCCCACCAGCACGTCCCGCTGCCCGGTGTAGCGGCTGACGAGGACCTGGAAGGCCGTCAGCAGCACCACGTAGGGTGTGACCCCCTCCTCCTTGGCCAGCGTGACCACGTCGTGGGCGAGCCCGGCGGGGAAGGGGAAAACGATCGATCCGCCCTCGCCTGCGTCCGACGGGTCGAGGTCGAACCGGGGCCATTCGGTCGGTTCCAGCCGACCGGAGAGCTGGGTGTGCCAGTAGGCGCGCGCCCTGCTGCCCTTCGGACCGGCGATCAGTCGGCTCTGGTGCGCGACGAAGTCGCTGTACGGGACGTTTCGTCCTGGGAGCTTCGCGGGGCGCCGTTCGGCCTCCGCGAGGTAGAGCTGCTCGAGTTCGGCCACGATGATGCCGAGCGACCAGAAGTCGCACACCACGTGGTGGAGGGCCAGCAGGACGACGGCCTCTCCGGGCGCCACCTGATACACCCGGACCCGGATCAGCGGGCCGGCCGCAAGGTCGAACGGCCTGCGGTTGGCGGTCCGCACCGCCTCGTCGAGCTGCTCCCCGGTCCATTGACGGGCGTCCAGCTCGGCGAAGTCGGGTTCGAGCCAGCCGTGCACGGTCTGGCGGCCCGCGGTGTCGTCCGGGCCGCCCGTGCCCACCGGGCTGAAGGTGGTACGCAGCGCCGCGTGCCGGCCGACGAGCGACTGGATCGCCCGGTGGAGCGTGGCGGAGTCGAACCCGCCGGTGAACCGGGCGGTGAAGGCGACGTTGTAGGACGCGCTGTCCGGGTTCATCTGATGCAGCAACAGCAGCGAGCGCTGCGCGTAGGAGAGCGGATGCTCGGTCCGCGCCTGGCCGGCCCGCGACCGGAGCGTCGCCTCCAGCCGCGTCCGGATGTCGTGGTCGGTCATGAGATCGTCCTCTCGGTCGATCCGGCGGCGTCGTGGTCGGCCAGCCAGGGTAGGAGCGACTCGATCTGGTCCTGGTTCAGCGAATGAAACGAGGCCAGCAGCCGTTCTGCCTCCTCGGGCGAGAACGGATCCGCGGCGGGCGCGGACACCTTGCTCGCGCGGAACGGCGCGTAGTACGCCGCCCAATCGACCCGAACACCGGCCCGTTCCAGACGGTCCAGGTGCCCCAGGACCGTGGCCGGGTCCGGATTCCGGGCGGACAGACCCGGCAGCCAGACCTCGTCGCCGCCAGCCTGGGACCGGCCCGAGGTGGTGAGCGTCCGGCCGGGTCCCACCTCGAGCAGGACCGTGCAGCCGCTGTCGAGCAGGGCACGGATGCCGAAGAGGAACCGGACCGGCGAGGTGAGCTGACGACCCCAGTACTTCGCGCCGAGATCCCCGCCGGTCGCCCACCCGCCGGTGACGTTCAGCGCCAGCGGCACGGCCGGCGGCCGGTGGGCGATCCGGCCCGCCGCCGCCACCAGGGCCGGGACGGCCGGGGCGACCAACGTCGAATGGAAGGCGTGCGTGGTCTCCAGCGGGATCGTCAGCCAGCCCCGCTGCTCGAACGCACTCTCCAGCGCATGCATCGCGGCATCCGTGCCCGAGACGGTGACGCGTTCCGGCGCGTTGTACGCGGCTACCGCCGCCGCGTCTCCCTGGGCCGCGACCAGTCGCTCCAGCTCGCCCAGGTCGCGACAGCCCACGGCGACCATCCGGCCGGCACCGGGGACGGCCGCGAAGGACCGGCCGCGCGCGCTGACCAGTTCGAGCCCTTCCTCGGCACCGAAGACCCCGGCCACGCAGGCGGCCGCGTATTCGCCGAGGCTGTGGCCGATTACCGCGGCCGGCGTCACCCCGCACGAGGTCCAGAACTCCGCCAGCGCGACCTGCAGGAGGAAGAGCGCCGGCTGGAGCAGCTCGGCCCGGGTCTGGGCGGCCGCGTCGGCGAACACGTCGAGCGGGCCGACGCCCGTGAGGCGGCGGAAGACGTCGGCCTGCCGGTCGACCGCCGCACGGAACACCGGGTGTTCGCGGTAGAGCCCCACGCCCATGCCGGCGTACTCGGAGCTCTGCCCAGGGAACAGAAACCCGATCCGGGGCCCGGCTCCAGCCGCTGTCACGATCTCTCTCTCCTGCGCAGCGTGGGCCGGGGGCTGCTGCCGGCGACGGTGAGCTGAGCCGCCATGCCCCGGATCGTCTTCGAGTCGAAGACCGCCCGAACGTTGAGCTCACACCCCAGGACGGCGCGCACCCGACTGCTCAGCTGCATGGCGAGCAGTGACGTTCCACCGAGAGTGAAGAAGTCGTCGTCTGGATACGCCTCCGGAACGTCGAGCACCTCGGCCACGATCTCGCACAGCTGCTGTTCCCGAGGATCGGCAGGCGTCGTGACAGCCCCGTCCGCGTCCGGCTCCGTGCTCGTCGGCTTGCGGGCCGACAGTGCCCCGCGGTCCAGCTTGCCGTTGGCCGTGACCGGGAACGTGTCGAGAACCTCGACCCGGTCAGGCAGCATCGCGGATGGGAGCCTGCCCCGCAGGAATTCCCGGACCGCGGAGGTCGTCAGCCCGTCCCCGCCTTCGTCGCCCGGCACGATGCCCGGCACGATGTAGGCCACCAGTTTCGCCATGGGCGTGCCCTCGTCGGTCGCGACGACGGCGGCTCGAGCGATGGCGGGGTGGGCGAGCAGCGCGGTCTCCACCTCACCGGGCTCGACGCGCACGCCGCGAACCTTGACCTGGTCGTCGATCCGGCCCAGGAATTCCAGCTGCCCATCCGGACGCAGTCGGCCCTTGTCGCCGGTGCGGTACATGCGCTGTCCGGGGACGTCACTGAACGGGTCGGCGACGAACCGCTGGCTGGTGTGCCCGGGCTGTCCCACATACCCCTGGCCCACGCCGGGCCCGCCTATGCAGACCTCGCCGGCGAACAGCGGCGGCAGAAGCTGGAGCTGGTCGTCGACGATGTACAGCCGGGACATTCCGGCCGCGCGCCCGGCCACCTGCCGGGGATGCTCACGGATCTCCGTCAGGGTCGACTCGACCGTGCACTCCGTGACGCCGTACGAGGTGAAAGCGAGAAGCCCGGGCTCGTCGCGCAGGCGCTGCCACAGCCGATCGGAGGCGTTCTCGTTGCCGGTCACCAGGATCTTCGGCCGGTGCGGCAGCTCAAGGAGGCCGCCGTCGACCAGGATCTCCATCTGGCTGCAGCTGAGGTCGAGCACGTCGATCGCCGACCCGGGATCCGATCCCCGGGCGAGGAGCCGGAGCGGGTCCATGCGCTCGTCCTCGTCGATCAGCACCAGCCGGTGCCCAAAGGCCATCATGGCCAGGCACTGGTTGACGAACACGTCGAAAGTCAAGGGACTGATTCCACCGATGGTCGCCTGCCGGCCTTCGGGCAGCTGGGCGTACATCGGGGCGAGCTGGGTGGTGGCGAGCGCGACCACGCCCGCCTGGTCGACGACGACACCCTTCGGCTTTCCTGTGGAACCCGAGGTGAAGACCACGTAGGCCGGGGCGGCGGCAGGGCGACACGTGACGCCGGCGCCGGACTCCCCCTCGGCAGACTGCGCCGCGTCCGCCCGGAGCCCGACCGCGGAGACCGTCTCCACCTCGGCGAAGGACTCATCCGCGACCAGCAGGGCGACGCCCGCCTCCTCGATGAGCATCCGGCGGCGGGCCTCGGGCTGCTGCGGATCCAACAGCAGAAAGGCCCCGCCCGCACACCAGGTGGCGAGCATCGCGACGAGCAGATCGGTGCGCCTCGGCAGGGAGATCCCCACCACGGTGCCGGTCCGCACGCCGCGGGCGCGCAGACCCGCGGCCGTCATCCGAGCCTTGTCGGCCAGTTCGGTGAAGGTGAGGTGTTCCGCCCCCGCGCGCACCGCTTCACGTTCGGGAGTGGACGCGGCGGTCAGTTCGAAGAGCTCCCACGCCGAGGTGCACTTCACGGCGGCAGAGTCGCGCGTCCCGTCGCCGGCGCCGAGCGCCAGCGTCCACGCCAGTCCGGGCCCGTCGAGAATCGGAATGCTCCCGAGTGGGACGTCGGGCGTCCGGATGAGCGACCGCAAAAGAGTTCCGTATGCCTCGGCGAACCTCTGCATGACCGCGTCGGAGAACCGCCGCCGGTCGTACTCGACGGTGACCGCGAGGTCCCCGTCCAGCCGCTGAACGCGCAGGTTCAGGTCGAAGTGCAGCCCCGACTGGTCCGACTGGTCCGGCGCGACCGTCACCTGGAGGCCGTCCAGCGCCCAGACCCCGTTCGGGTCGAGCGTGTCGTACTCGATGTTGGCCTGGAACAGCGGGTTACGGTCGGCGTTCCGCTGCGGAGCCAGGGCGTCCACCACGGCATCGAACGGCACGTCCTGATAGTCCAGAGCGTCCTGGACCGTGTCCCCGACGCCGTCGAGGAACTGGGCGAAGGTCGGCGTCGGCAGCACCTGGGAGCGCAGCACCACCGTGTTGGCGAAGAACCCGATCGTCCGGAAGAAGTCCGAGTGCGGCCGGCCCAGCATCTGCGCGCCGACCGTCACGTCGCTCTCCCCGGTCCAGCGCCGCAGCAGGACGAAGTACACCGCGAGTAGGCAGGTGAACGGGGTGACCTTGCGTTCCTGGCAGAACGCTGCGAATTCCACCGCCACGTTCTCTGACAGCGGCACCGGCAGCCGGGAACCGACCATCCTGTCCGGGCCGGGCTCGCCGTCCTCAGGCAGGCGCGGCGGCTGGACGCCGGCCAACTGGCCACGCCAGTAGTCCAGGCCTTCGCGATCCACCCCGCGGCTGTTCTGCGCCAGGCAGAATTCGGAGTACTGAGTGACTGGCGCGGCGAGGGCGTGTGCTTCGGGATCGGTGTAAGCCAGGCACAGTTCCTCAGCGAAGATCTGCGCGGAGATCTCGTCGATGACGATGTGGTGGAAGGCGAAGAGCAACAGATGCTGCCCGGACCCGACGCGGATGACGCTCGCCCGCCACAGCGGTCCCGACGCGAGATCAAACGGGATGTCGGCCAGTCGCCGGGCCTCGACGTGCGCCCATTCCCGCCGCGTGTCCGGCGTCTCGCCCTCGGCCTCGACGACGTCGACCAGGACGGGCTGGGCGGCGACGTCATCCACGTGCCGCACCACCTGGAGAATGTCACCGTCGCGCTCCAGGAACGTCGTCCGTAGGGCTTCATGCCGACGGTGCAGCACGTTGAGCGCACGCTCAAGGCGGTCCGTCTCGAGATCCCCGCCCACGTCGAGCACCGCCTTCCAGTTGTCGGCGGTGCCGTCCGGCTCCATGACCCAGGCGAGATACATCCTCCGCTGCGCGGACGACGCGGCGGCGATCCGGGAATCGCGCCCGCTCACCCGGTTACCTCCTGGAGCCGACATGTCCTATCCAATTCTTGTCAAGCAATCCGGACACGAAGGAACTCCCACCAATTCTGTTCTGTCATCGAAAAGTCAGCCTACTGATCCCAAGAGGTTTTCCCTCATGCCGGAAAGGGCGACGGACAACCCAGGAGAAACAGAACGCCGCCGACCGACATAGGACCGCATCGGCTTCTGTCTTGCCGGCGAGACAGCGGACAGGGCGGTCCCGGCCGTTACCCAAATTGAACTTGCAGGCAGGCCGGGTCGTGACTTTTGGTCGGTTCGGGGTTATGACGGGCGTGTGAGGTATCCACAGGCCGCCATGTGGGTGTCACCGGCAAGAGTACGCACTTTCCTAATTGACACCGCGCTGAACTGCTTCCCGACCTCGTTTCTTGTCTTGCTGGCGAGACAGGAGTCGACGATTAGCTTCCGGAGACGCATCGACCTTGGGGTACGGTACTGCTGCGTAGTAGACCGATCCGTCCGTCTCGGCGAATTTGGATTCTTCGCGATGTTGCGCAGACCTGGGGGAATTTTCAGATGACCGTGGATCAATCCCAGTTTCCCAGCGATGAACTTTGCGCCCATCGGGTTCTTTACGTAAGGGCGAGTGATCCGGAAGAGATCCTGCTCTCCAATGCCATGGTCGACGATCTGGCTCAGGCGATCCACGGGCAAGGGCACGCCGGTGAAGCCCATGGAGAGCCTGTTGCTGAGCTTGACCACATCCTGCGTCGCGCCAGAGAATGGGCGGACGCCGAGCGTGAATGCTATCGACTCATCGCCGAGTCCCCGCGATTCGCCGACACCCAGTCGTCGATAGTCAGTCGAATCGCGTTGAACAGCGCACCGATGGCCCTGGTCTCAGGGGCTTGGCTCCAGTGGCTCGTCTCATCGGGCAACGGCGACAGCGAGTTGAGCACCCTCGTGCTTGGCATGTATGCGACAGACGTGGGGGTCGGACATCCGCGGTCCGACCGGGGAAGCCGCTATTCGGACCTCCTCCAAGATCTCGGTCTCGCGAGTCGAGCAGTGCCGGAATCGCGCCTGGCGGCTGAACCCCAGACGCTGGACTGTGCGTTCGAGCTGCCCAGTGTGATGCTGGCCATGAGTCGTTGCGGTGAAGAGTTCCTGGCGGAATTGCTGGGCGCCGACGTCTGCCTCCGGTGGATGGGTCTGTTGCCGCCCCTTGGATTCCTGCGGAACAGTCTGCACATCGAGGCGCGGTGGGATTCCATCGATCTCGGCCGGCAGACCCGCGACACATCGCTCACGATCGCGCGAACCTTCATCGCAGCCAATGGCGGCGAAGCGGCGAGACTGCTGCACGGCGCACAATGGGCTCTTGCGCGAGTGCAGGAGTGGAGCAATGAATTGCGCACTGATGTCGAGAACGCTCTCGATCCGGCGTTCGAGATGGCGGAGATGCTTCGGCTGCGCGCTCGGCAGGCGGCTGTGTATCACGACGACTTCCTGCTCGACGGCAAGTCGCTGAGAGACTGGTTCCTGGATGCCAGAGACGGCGGCGCCGAAGGGTTCATGGCGGCGCTGGCCGCGAGCAGACTGGTGAAGCCGGGGCAGCCGGATGGCAGCAGACTCCTCGGCAGCCTTGTCGACGCTGCCGGGCCGATGTTCCGGATCTTCTCCCCGGAAGACGTGGGCGTGATCCGTCGGTGGATCGCGTCTCTGGGGAAGGACAACGGGCAGAGCGCAGGTTCATCGCCGGGGGCCGGCCGGTCCACCACGCTGGAGACCGACGGAGGGGAATCGATCGGAACCGACGTCTCCCGCACAACTCCGCCTGGCTTGGCCGCAGCACGAAGAGTCATTGTCGACGACGAAGTGCCGGCAACGATTCGCCTGGCCTACCATCGGCTGCTCCGCCGAGGCGACTCGCCTGAGCTTCGTCGGTATGCGCTCACTTACGTTTCCGATTGGCTGGACCGATCGCGAGCGGGCATCGAACGGGTTCGGAAACCTCCTCGGACCTGGCAGCCCGGCAGCCTTCGGAAATGGCTCCTCGACCAGCACGACGAACAGGACGAACTGTTCCAGGCCTTCGGTGACCTGGAGGCGCCGGCCCGTGACCTCGTCATCGACACGTATGTGCAGATGGCGCCGTTGAATTTAATCGACGGAAGCTGGCTTTCGGGTTTCACCGATTATCGGCAGGCATCGTCGGATTTCGGCCATTTCCTCTTCGCCACGTACTTTGACGAGCTCGGGAACGGCGAGCGTCGACTGAACCATCCGCTGATCTATCGCGAACTCATGCGCGAGATGGGATTCGATCTACCGCCCACAGCGTCTCTCGAGTTCGCCGACTGGCCGGGTTTCCGGGATGAATCCTTCGAGCTGCCCGTCTACTGGCTGTCGATCAACAGGTTTCCACGAAGGTTTCTGCCCGAAACCCTCGGGCTCAATCTCGCGATGGAGCTGTCGGGGGTCGGCGGAACGTATCGGCGTGAGCGGTTCAACGTTCGCGCGCACGGCTTCAGCAGCGAGTACTTCGACATCCACAACACCATCGACAATGTGGCGACCGGTCATTCGGCCTGGGCGGCCGACGCGATCGAGATCTACCTCGCCGGGCTGTGCACGCGTCTGGGGGCGGAGGCGGCCGAGAAGTCGTGGGAGCGGATCAGAGTCGGCTTCCGGTCGTTGCACCCGCCGCTGCCTCGGCCTGGCGCCGAGGACAGGTGCAGCGCAAAGACCTGAGAGCCGCGCGCTGGAGACGATGGTGGTGCCTCCCAGCGCGCGGCTCGAAACGGTCCTCGAAACAGTCAGGATCGGCTTGCGGCCTGCCGCAGTATCGCCGCGGCCCAGGTCTCGAGCGGCTCACCGTCCCTGTTGGCGGCTCTTTTGAGCTGTGACAGATCTTCGGCGGAGAGCTCAAGATGCAGGAGGCGCGCTTCGGGCGTCGGGCCGGAGTTGCCGCGGGCTGCTGCTGGGGCGGATCCGGCAGCGGTGTCGACGCCGTCCGCGCCAGTGGAACCCTCGACGTCCGGCAGTGCCGGTTCGCCCCGTCGAGTGAGAAGGCTTCCCTTGATCTCGGCGCGCAGCTTGTTCCTGCTCCAGCTCAGCTCTTCAGCCTTCCGCAGCCAGTAGTCCTGCTCCGGTTGCTCGAGGGCCACGACCTCGAGGTGGTGACTGAAGCTCAGCCCCGGCCGTCGACGGGGCAGCGGGAACCTACGAGCCACCCAGGTGTAGTTGCGAAGAGTCTGGTAGCTCAGCGATGTCCGCTTGATTGCTTCTTCGTACCGGTCCTGGAACGTGGTCTCGCCGTAGACCAGCCAATCGGCAATCCACCAGGTCGAGGAATCGCTGATGGCGAAGAGCCTGCTGCCGACCTGTTCCCACATGTTCAGGCTCTGCTTGGACGTGAACAACAAGCCCGCTTTGTGAACGCGAATACCCGATCCGATGGGCAGTCCCCCTATGCTGGCTGTTACGGCATGCGGTGCGGCCGAAGTTGCTGCCTCGTGCGGTTTCATTGTCCCGTGTGACTGTCTTGGGCTGGGTCCAGTGTGCAATGCTACCCCCGTTACCACGTATCACGATTCCGTAAACCACCAACCCCTCGGATCGAGACAACAGGCGCCGCCGGGGCACGTAATGGAGGGCTGTGTAATAGCAGCCGATTGCCGATCGCCCCATGCTCGGCACACCATACTTGCCCATTTCATGATTCGCATCTATCTAAACCCTTCTTCTTGAGCCAAAGCGTCCCGGTGATCACACTTTTGCTGTAGCACTCGCCGCGACCCGGCTCTGAGTGCGCATGTAAACATTGCGATGAACGATGCCTTCTCAATGTGCTATCGCTGTCCCAAAAAATGTCGGCACATCCACATCCCGACTCGTGCGCCTCACCGCGAAGGTCACGCAACTCACCGGAGCCGGGGACGACGCGCCAGGTTCCGGTGACTGTGGCGGCCTTCAGCGTCCCCTGATCTCGCAGGACCAAGGTTCCAGCACCGCCGTGGAGAGTGCCGATCACACACTCGACGCCAACGAAGCTGGCCCCATCATCGTTGACGGTCTGCAAGAACTCGGCGAAGCCCTCCCTTCGATGTCGCCAGAGAATGTTTCGACGACATGAATGCGGACCAGTACCGGCCCTTCGGCGGGTTGATCGTTGGGGTGGGCCTCGTAGCTTGACATCCATTGCGCCGGTCGCGTGGCGGTGCTCGATCCGTGTGTCGGCCATCGGTGGCTCCTGTTCTCGCTGCTGCGTTGCTGTTTGCAGAAGTCTTGCAGCGAGCGCTGGCGTGACGCTGACGCCCGACTGACGCGAGAATGTCCTTGTCCGAGGACAATTCAGGCTGGGTGCCAAGGACTCGGGCGCCTTATGCGACCTGCACGTAATCGTGGATCAGCCCGCCGAGGCCGTCACGTCGAATGAACTCGATATCGTCCTCGGCCGGATCGGGAAGGGCTCGCAGCGGAGCGGCCTGCCCCAGGGAGCGATGCGGGCGATGCTCATTGGAGCGGGCCTCGTAGGCAGCCAGCACGCCCGTAAGATTGCGGCCACGGGAGTGGTGTACGAGTTTGGCCTGGTCACAGGCGTGGCGTCGTGAAATGAAGACGGCCATCGAGTGATCCTTCGAGTAGCTGGACGGAGATCGAGGGAGAAGCAGACGGTGGCCGCAGACACCAGCGTGACGCCCGCTCAGTGGCTGACCACCACCGCCATCATTACCCCGCCGTGTGGCCGGCCCAAGGAGAGATCTCTCTCAAATGCGGTCACAGTGTGCGGGATCTCCTGTCGTCCTGGCGACGCCGCCGACCGGCATGTGCCAGGACGGCGCAAGTGGCGCGACAGAGCAGGTCGCCAGACTTGGGGCCTGTTCGAGCCGGCCGCTCTATGGGGGACGGCGTGCGTCTGGTGGCGCATGGCGCATGACGGCCGGCCTGAAGCTGAATTTCCTCGATCGCATCTCCGATGGGAGTTTCAACATGAAGACCGGTTACTCCGGCTTCACCAGGAAGAACGTATGCGGCGCGGCCGCCGTGCTGACGTTCGGAGTCGTAATGGCCGTGTCAGCACTGCCTGCGGTGGCCTCCGCCACCTCGGCTGCTCCCGCCGCAGCCCGGCAGGCGGCGGGCGACACGTTGCAGTCGGGCCAGACGCTTGCGGCGGGCGAGACGCGACGCTCGCCCAGCGGCCGCTATCTGCTGGCCATGCAGCCCGACGGCAACCTGGTCCTGTACAACGATGCCAAGCAGGTGCTGTGGTCCAGCGGGACCGCGCCGAGCAAGGGCGCCGCCGCCGTCATGCAGCCGGACGGCAACCTCGTCGTCTACAGTGCCGCCCAGAAGCCTCTGTGGTCCAGCGGTACGGCACCCTCCGCCGGCGCGTCCCTCTCCGTTCAGGACGACGGCAACCTGGTCATCTACAGCAGATACGGGATTCCGGTGTGGGAGCGCAAGATGACCTCCGCCAAGCTGGCTGCCGACCGAGTACTCCGGCAGGGCGACTACGTCCGCTCGCCCAACCGCCGGTACGTGCTGCTCATGCAGGACGACGGCAACCTCGTGCTCTATCGCGGCACGATCTCACTGTGGAGCAGCAAGACCGCCCCCAGTCCCGGCGCGTTCGCGGTGATGCAGAGCGACGGGAACTTCGCCGTCTACAGCAAGGGCGAGAAGCCGCTATGGGGCGCACAGACCGCCCCGAACCCGGGCGCCTATCTTCTCGTCCAGGACGACGGCAACGCGGTGGTCTACAGCAGGAGCGACAAGCCGCTGTGGTCCACCAAAACCGCGAAATAGCCTCTCCAGGCGACGCCTGTGGCCGACGGACGGCGCTCCCTGAACTCGGTCCGGCGTGGAAGTTACCGATCAGCCGAAGACGCGCCTGGAAGAAGCCGAATGGTTGATCTATCAGCAGAGTAGGAGCACAGCGTTGTCGGTGCGGGCGAAGAGACTGCCGTCGATGAGGACGAGAGGGGTTGCGATCTCCTCGTATCCGATCTCTTCGCCTGCATCTGCGGGGAAGTCCGCCGACCACGTGGCTGCCTCGTCCAGGGCGATGCTCCATCTCAGGTCGCCGGTGCCGGCGTCGAGCGCCTGCAGGCCGCCGTTCTCGGTCGCCAGGTGCAGGATGTTTCCGGCAAGCAATGGCGCTCCCACCATGGATGCGTCCAGGTAGCGAGTCCATTGGACGGTCCCGGTGGCGAGATCGAGAGCATCGATCCGCTTATCCGTGCGGCAGTAGGCCAGATCAGGCCCGAAGATCGGCGCTCCGGCGGGAGACTCGTACGCGTCATCAGCCCCTTTCAGGGTAAGCGTCCGCTCCGGCCGCCCCGTTCGCGGATCGAGACCGACCAGCTTCGGTTCGTTCGGGTGATCGGCATGTAGCCAGCCTTGGACCACCCATACGAGGCCGTGCGCCCAGACGGGTGGATGAGCGAACAGCAATGCGTCCGGCGTGTCACACGGCGGCAGCCGCGGGCACGCCGATTCGTCGTCTCCCCAGATCTCCCAGCGCAGAGCGCCGGTACGCAGGTCGAAGGCATGCACCCCGCTAACTTCGTGGCGATGCGGCTCAAACCCTTCGGCCACCAGCACCATCCCATCGGCGATGGTGGGATGGACGGAGAGCAGGCCGTAAGTGTGGTTATCAGAACGCTCGCTGGTCTGCCAGCGGAGCCGACCCGAGGCGGCGTCGAGAGCCTCTATCCCGTTGATGCCGACTCTCAAGAGAAGGTCGTCGACCACGGTGGGCCTGCCTGCTCCTTCGATCTTCCACCTCAACTGTCCATCGCTTCTCTCACACCCGAAGGTTTCTTCACCTGTGTCGATAATGACCAGGCCGGGAGTGAGAGCGGGTGGCCACTCCAGGCGCATGAAATCCCAGTCGTCGTGATCCTGCGGATTGTCGCAGTGCTGCTGGTGCCAGAGCCGATGGCCTGAGTCGATGTCGAAGGCGCAGGCATTGCCCTCGGCGTCGCTCACATACATCACGCCATCGGCCACGGTCGGAAGCGAAGGGCCCGCAGGAGTGGTGAACCGCCGCACCACCTGCGGTTCGCTGACGAGGCCTGGACCGGCACATCGGCCGGTGCGGGCCAGATCGCCGCAGGGCACGGTGCCTTGGGACATTATCGGGCCTCCGTATCATGCTGGGCGGGACTGTACGGTCACTGGTGTAACTCCTGCTCAAGGAGAACGCACCTGATGAGTACTGTGATCCAGGCATCGACGGAGATCGACCTGGAGGACGCCGGCGTGGCCCGCAAGCAGCCCAAGGGGAGCAAGGCCAAGGATTCGGATCGGGAGCTGGTGGCCCGGCTGGTCGACCAGGCCCGCGCCGAGGGCGTGGAACTGGTGGGCGAGAACGGGCTGCTCGGCCGGCTGACCAAGCTCGTGCTGGAGTCCGCGCTGGAAGGCGAGATCACCGACCATCTCGGCTATGACAAGCACGAACGCGGTGCAAGCGAGACAGGCAACAGCCGCAACGGCGCCCGCTCCAAGACCGTCATCACTGACATCGGGCCGGTCGAGATCAGCGTGCCACGCGATCGGGACGGCAGCTTCGAGCCGAAGATCGTGCGCAAGCGGCAGCGACGCCTGTCCGGCGTCGATGAGATGGTCATCTCGCTGGCCGCCAAGGGCCTGACTACCGGAGAGATCTCCGCCCACCTTGCCGAGGTCTGCGGCGCGCAGGTGTCCAAGCAGACCATCTCCACCATCACCGACAAGGTGCTGGACGGGATGGCCGAGTGGCAAAACCGGCCGCTCGACCCCGTCTACCCGGTCCTGTTCATCGATGCCATCCACGTGAAGCTGCGCGAGGGCCAGGTCGCCAACCGGCCGATTTACGTGGCGATGGCGGTGACGGTGGACGGCGAGCGCGACATTCTCGGGCTGTGGGCCGGCGACGGCGGCGAGGGCGCCAAGTTCTGGCTGCACGTACTGACCGAGATCAAGAACCGCGGCGTCGGCGATGCGTTGATGGTGGTCTGCGACGGCCTCAAGGGCCTGCCTCAGGCCATCGAGCAGGCCTGGCCCCAGGCCGTCGTCCAAACATGCGTCGTTCACCTGCTGCGCGCCTCGTTCCGCTACGCCGCCCGCCAGCACTGGGACGCCATCGCCAAGGCCCTCAAGCCGGTCTACACCGCGCCCACGGAGGCTGCCGCGCTGGAGCGGTTCCTGGAGTTCGCCGAGGTCTGGGGCGGGAAGTACCCGGCGATCGTGAAGCTGTGGGAAGACGCCTGGGCCGAATTCGTGCCCTTCCTCAACTTCGACACCGATATCCGACGCGTCATCTGCTCCACCAACGCCATCGAGTCCGTCAACGCCCGCATCCGGCGGGCAGTCAAGGCTCGAGGCCACTTCCCGAACGAGCAGGCCGCGCTCAAGTGCGTCTACATGGCGATCATGAGCCTGGACCCGACCGGGAAGGGCCGCAAACGCTGGATCACCCGCTGGAAAGCCGCACTGAACGCCTTCGCCATCACCTTCGAAGCCGCCTGACCCCGACCGCCCGATAATCAAACAAGATCGAGATACACCACTGACTGGACACACCCTGCTGGGCTGGGCGGGCGATGGTGCCCTGCTGGGCATAGTGCAGGTCACGCCGAAGCGGGTGCAGGGATTCGCCCTTGTTGACGGCTGCCTTGCCGTCCACTGGCCATCCCCCAGAGGGTTAAGTAGCGGCCTGGGCGCCCGGTGAGGATGGACATGCACGGTCAGAGGCCATCGATCTCGCGGAGCAGAGAGCGGACGTGGGCGGCGTCCGGATTGCCCAGGTCCTCGAGGATCAGCAGTGCCTCCCCCAAGCTCTCCCGGGCCTCGTCGAGCCGGGCGGCTCGGAGCTGGACCCGCCCGAGGTTCTTGAGGTTGACCGCCTCCGCCCGGCGGTTGCCGATCTCCCGGTTGAGCTCCAGTGCCTGTCGGTAGCGGGCCGCGGCCGCGTCGAGGGCGCCGCTGCCCGCATGGGCGTCGCCCAAGCTGTCGATGACGTAGGCGAGCCCTCTTCGATCGTTCAGCGTGCGTTGCACGTCGACGGCGACCCCTGCGGCTTCGATCGCTTCCTCGTGGCGGTGGGCCAGTGTGTAGGTGGCCGCCAGCGCGTTGAGTGCGAGCACCTGGCCCTGGGCATCGCCGCTCTGCCTGGCGATGGTCAGACTTCGCTTCGCGAGGTCGATCCCCTCGCCCAGCCGACCCTCCAGGTAGCGGACGGTCGCCAGGTGGGCCAGGGCTATGGCCTCCTGGGACCGGTCGCCGAGCCGCTGGAAGAGCCGGAGCGCCTGCTCGACGCAGTCACGCGCGTCGTCGAGCCGGTCAGTCCGGTGGTAGAGGTTGCCCATGGCGTCGAGCGCCTGCGCCTCGGCGTACGCGTCGCCGGCCCGCCTGGCCGACTCGAGCGCGATCAGCTGGGCGGCGCCGTAGTCGTCCCATGCCTGGCGGAGTTCGAAGTAGACCCACGTGGCCTCGGCGAGCTGCCAGGTGTGGGAGTGCAGCCCGAGCTCGGCGGCCTGGCGTATGGCGGCGAGCAGGTTCGGCCGTTCGCCGTCCAGCCAGTCGAGCGCTTCCCGGTCGTTGCCGAAGGAGGGTGGCTCGACGCCGTGCTCGGGCACGGGGATGGCGGGTTGGCCAGGGCGCAGCCAGGCTCGGGCGTTGGCGGCGCCGTGCAAATACCAGTCCAGCGCCCGGCGCACGGCCGCGTCGCTCTCGTGCGGGTCCCCAGCGGCCTCCTCCGCGGCGTACGCGCGTACCAAATCGTGGAACTCGTACCGGCCCGGGCGGCGCTGCTGCAGTTGGTGGGCATCGACGAGCCGGTCCAGCAGACGCCGGACCTCAGCCGGCGCCACGCCAGTCAGCGCCGCGGCTGACTCAAGCCCGAAGTCGTTGCCGGGATGCACCCCGAGCAGCCGGAACAGCCGGGCAGCGGCCGGATCGAGCGCGTGGTACGACCACGAGAAGACGGCGCGCAGGTTGGCCTCCACGTCGTCTCCCGTGTCGAGCACGTTGAGCCGGGCCTGCTCATCGCGCAGCTGCCGGACGAACTTGGCGAGGGCGCCGGACGCTGGGCGGCTCGCCCGCTCGGCGGCGATCATCAGGGCGAGCGGCAGGTGGGCGCAGAGCCGGGCGAGCTCCTCTGCCGCTCCGGGCTCGGCGTTCACCCGGTCCGCGTCCAGGATCTCGCCCAGCAACGCGACCGACTCGGCGGGCGAGAGCTGGTCGAGGCTGATGCGGTGGGCGCCCTCGCGGGCGACCAGACCCCCCAGGCTGTTGCGGCTGGTGACCAGGACGACCGAGTGGGAGCCGGGCAGCAGGGGACGCACCTGCGCGGGATCTCTGGCGTTGTCCAGCACCATCAGCACGCGGCGCCCCGCGAGGACGTCGCGCAGCAGCGCCGAGCGGGCGTCCAGGTCGGCGGGGATCCGCTCGGCCGGAACGTCAAGCGCCCGCAGCAGGGTATCCAGCGCGGGGGCGGGCTCCATGACCGGGCCCGGCCCGAAGCCGCGCAGATTGAGGTAGAGCTGCCCGTCGGGGAACCGGTCCCGCACCCGGTGCGCCCAGTGCAGCGCGAGCGCGGTCTTCCCCACGCCCCCCGCCCCGCCGACCGCGGCGATCACAATCGGCTCCGAAGCCCCGGCCCGCCCGTCCACCTCTGTCAGCAGTTCGTCCAACCGCTCCAGTTCGGCGTGGCGGCCGGTGAACCTGGCGATGTCCGGCGGCAGCTGCCGCGGCACCCACTGCGCCGGGCCGACGGTCGCGACCGGCAGTCCGGCGGGTGCCGTCAGTTGGGCAGGCGCGGTCAGGTGAGCGGACGCCATGAGCTCGGCGGATGGTGCCAGGTCGGCGGAGTCCGGCGCGTCGGCCAGAATGCCCTCGTGCAGGCGGCGCAGTTCCTCGCCCGGATAGACGCCCAGTTCCTCGCGCAGCCGGGTCGCGATGGTCAGGTACGCCTCCAGCGCCTCGGCCTGCCGCCCCGAGCGATGCAGGGCGAGCATGAGCCGGCTCCATAACCGCTCGCGCAACGGATGCGTCGCCGCCACGGCCGTCACCTCGGGGATGATCTGCTCGTGCCGTCCGAGCACGAGGTTGAGCTCGAACCAGTGCTCCAGAGCCCGCAGCCGCTCCTCCGCGAGTTGCGGGGCGTGGTCCTGGTGCAAGGAGTCCGACGGCACGTCGGCCAGGGCAGGCCCTCGCCACAGCGCCAGCGCCCTTTCCAGGAGCTCGGCCGCGAGAGCCGGATCGTCCGCCTGCGCCGCTCGGCCGGTCAGGTCACGGAAACTCAGAAGGTCGATGACCGCGGAGCCAGGCTCGATCACGTATCCGCCGCCGCGGGTCTCGATCAAACGGCCGTCGTCGCTCAGGGTGGCGCGCAGTCTGGCGATGTGCGTCTGCACCGCCCCTCGCGCCCTCGAAGGCGCGCGCCCGTCCCATATCCGCTCGATGAGCTCGTCGACCGTGACCGGCCTGCTGGCACTCAGCAGCAGGGTCGCCAGTGCCACCCGCTGCTTGGCCGCCCGGACGGTGACCGCCCGGCCATCCCGCACCACCTCGATCGATCCCAGCACTCCGAGCCTTGTCTCCCCGTTCCCGCCCATGAGGGGATCTTGCCAAGAGGATCTGTCCGCATCCGGCCGCCTCGGGACGGACCCGAATCGGGAGCCGCTTCCTGAGCCTGTGGGACAGAGCCGGTGAGCCGAGGGTCGCCCGATCATGGTAGGTCCCGGCGTGTCGCCATCGCGCTGATGGTCGTGCCCGTGCTGGTTACGCTGTTGACCGGGAGAAGTCCACCGGGTTCGGCGAATGCTGCTCGCATTCGCATGGCCTCGCTTTTCGGGGTGACGGTGGCGACGTCGTCTCCCACGCCGTCGTCGCTGATCGTCATACGCAGAACGTTCTCAGCGCTCCAGGTGATGGCGATGGATACGCTGCGAACCTCGCTGTGTCGTTCGAGGTTGGTCAGGGCCTCGCTGATTGCGGCCACCAGGCAGCGCATCGCGAGCGGTGGCACGCTCCTCCTAGCCAAGGGCCAGGTCTCCAGCTTGATCCACGTACGTTCGAACCAGGTCGTCAGGCCATCCTGAAGTAGCGGGGCCGATGTCCCGGACAACGAAAGTATGCTCTTCAACAAGTGAACTCCCCCGAATTCGTGGTGATGCGGCCTCTTGCGTGAGCGCTCCGATCATGTCGTCGAGCACGCCGGCAACGGCGGCGGAGCTGTACAGGCCCGGCTCGAAGGTCGAACGATAGACTTTACGTCGGCCGACTTCTCGAGCCGCACGTAGTTGGCTCCGCGTGGCACGAACTTCCGGCCGGAAACGGTGAACCCGGTCGCGGTCATGTCGACTTTCGGCACCTCGGTGACCGCTGACGCATGGGCCTGAACTCCACCGGGGGAAGCGGTCGCCACAATCACCGCCCCAGCGCAGACAGCTATCGGGTATCGCATTCTTACTCCATTCAGTGCTTGTGATGTGTCGCTAGCGTGCGGTGCTGTTGCCGACGGGCGTTGCACGCCGGACCGTGCCCCTCCTCCCGGCCCGATCTCCGCACCCCCGTTGTGCTCAAGCTGGGATAAGATCTCTACCGGCGCGGAAGCCGATCGAGAGCAGTTGCTAAGTGTCTTCGGCGGGGCAGGTCATCCCTGCCACAAGAGCAACGCCACGGCCAGCAATGCGTATCCGCTGATCAAGTCAAACGCATTAGCGAAGGAACGGCCGTACAACCGCGCGGAGATCACGCTCGTGGGAATGGTGATCAGGAGCAACCACGGGCTCCAGGCGAGAAGCAGGCAGAATGCGATCTCGAGCGCGATCAGCCACGACCGGGCAAACAGCGCCTTCACGCCCAGGACGATCAACAACACTGCTTTCTGCGAACGCGTCGTGGGGGCGTCCGGACCCTCTGACGGGTTATGCTCTGCACGTCCGGCTAAAAAGCGGAGCAATTCGGCCAGCACGAAGAATCCCCACATCAGGATTGCGGACCACAAACCAATCCAAGCGGCTCTGCCGAAGCCGGCGCCTGACAGGGTCACCGCTGCCTGTCGCACGACTTCCCCTAGAGCTGCGCCGATCAGAAAGTACATCGGGGGCAGCTCGGGTGTTTTCCAACCCGCGCGCACGACGGGAACCACTCCCATGAGACCCGGCAAGACAAGTAACGCCATCGCCCACAGGGGGTCACGCCATGTCGGCGCTGCCACGTGAACGCCGAGCCATACGCCGACAGGCATGAACAGAAGCAGACCCGTCACTATTTGCAGGACTGCTCCAAGCCCGGCTCGATGGCGCTGTGTCGATCTCCTGGTCATAAAACTCCCCCGATCGCCGAAGCAGGATCACCTCACGAAAGCCGAGGTGTTAGCCGAGTTGAGCCCGGCGGTGACGCTGCTGTGTGCCCCCGTACGCAGCCCATTCCGGCAGGACCGATATGCCCTAGGGGACCCGTGTCGCCTGGAATACGGCCGTCACGCGCCCGTGACCAAACCAAACGCGTACCACTCCCGCAGGCGCAGCTCCCCCGACGATGCTGGGGCCCAAGCGCCTGCGGGGTCAGCGGGATCGCCAGGGATAGCGGGGACGGTTCTCCGCTGGAGCGACGTACCACTGTGTGGCGGACGGCATGCTCTCCGGCGATGGCAGGCTGAGCCGGTCGGTCAATCTCTGGCTCGCGTCGCGGCGCATGTCCTCGTACATGGTCTCGGCCTGCCGGCGGAACGAGGGCAGTTCCTCCTCGGGGAACCCCTTCTCCTCGTAGACGTCGAGCAGTGCCCGCAAGCCGCGCAGGCAACCCGTCCAGGAGGAGTCGATGGCTTCCTGCGCCGCGGCGCGTACCTGCTCAGCCGGCTTGGTGCGCAGTTCCTGCTCGTGGTCCTGCGCGACCAGCGACGACGCTGCCGTTACCGGGTCGTCGCCCGACACCAGCGCGGCGCGGTCGGCGTACATGCGTTCGCCGATCGACACGGCAATGGCGTCGAAGGCGGCCCAGCGGCGCATGTGGGCGGCGATCCGTTCTTCGATGCGCAACTGCACGCGGTTGATCCACTTGGCGATCAACCATCCTTCGGCCGGTCCTTCAATGGACTGGAACGTGCGGTGGCTGATCGCGGACACGTGGGGTGCGAGCCAGTCTTCGTCGACGGCACAGTAGAACCTCGTCTGCCCGTGGACGCCCGCGAGCGCTCGAACGCGTGCTTCCAGTCGCCGTGAGCGCAATCGCTCGGCGGCCAGCACGACAAGTCCGCCCGCGTCGATCGCGCCCTGCCGGTTGATGATCCAGCGGCGCTCCAGCCGGTGCCGGGCATTGGCCACGGCCTCGTCCCACATCTCGTCGGAGGCCGACAGCGGGTCGAGCCCGGAGGCGAGTACGGATTCCTCGGCCAGCCGGTCGAGATCTCCGCCGAGCACGACCTCGCCGTGCGCCGCCGTCTCGACCAGGAGCGTCACGATGTTGAGCCGACCGGCGTGGGCGAGCGGCCTGCGCGGGTCGGCGGCGCGAACCGGCACGTCCCGTTCGGCCAGCAGCGCGGCCAGTTGCTCACCCGTTTCCGCGGATATGGTGTGCAGCAGGACCGGGCGGCCGGCGGCGTGGTGTTCCGCGGCGGCGTCGGCCATGGCGGCCAGCTTGGCCTGGGTGGTGGCATAGACGAGGTCACGATGGTCGCGTCGGCTGCTGGAGCGCTTGACGTCGATCGGCTCCACGCTCAAGCCATAGTGGTGGGCGAGTTCGGCGGCGTCGGTCAGCGCCGTCGCGCTCACACCGGCCAGGTGCTCGTACAGCCGCAGAAAGGCGCCCATGCTGATGACCGCGAGCACGTCCTCGTCCCGCTTCAGCATCACGTGGTCGGCGGCCAGGTCGAGCAGAACGTGGTCGGCGTCGGCCACCACGGCCCGGTACGCACCCCGCCGCATCCGCTCGCCAGGTCCGCAACGCCAGTTGTCGTGCAGGTGGTCGCGGCCGAACTGCACGGCTGAGCCCACCGTCACGTCGGCCGCATACGCCTCATCTTTTCGCTCGTCTTCCTCGTGCTCGGACAGGTGGGCCACGCTCAGCCCGAGCAGTCGGCAGACGACGGTCGTGTGCGGCGCGCCGTCAGCGGTCATCAGGTGCACCCCGCGCCCTTCGAGCGCACCGAGGTAGACGGCCAGGGACAGCGCCGCAGGCCAGGCGCCGGGGTCGGCGACCTCCACCACCGCCCGATGGTGCATCGCGATCCCGGCCCGCAACTCGGCATCCGAGCACGGCCGACCGCCGGTGCGGCGCATTGCCTCCGAGACCGCCGCGTACGCCTGCGGCAGAAGGTCGTCCAGGCTCTCGCCCGAGGCGAGACGGCCGCGTAAGGCGCGGGTGAGCACGGCGAGCTCCCGATCCGACAGGGCCGCAAGCTCTGCAATCACCTTCCTGATCGTCGCGACGTGGTGGTAGGGCGGTCTGATGTGCTTCAAGGGCGTTCCTCGTTCTCGTCTCCGATCATCGCCGGCATGGCGGGCCGCCGGCCGTCCCAGCCCCGCGTGACGTGGTGGCGCAGCAGCTCCCTGCCGGCGGTGCGAGGAAGTGTCGTGGGAAAGTGATCCGACGTTGCAGTGGGTGCTGGCGCGGATCGGCGGTGTAACCGGCATGGGCCAGATGTGATTCCTTCACGTGTACGCAGCGAAGACGGGCTCAACTATTGCGTTCTGGCAGGCAATATGTCGTTGGCTGTGTATGCCGGGTTTCTTAACGCTCCCTGCCACTGCCGTCCGTGGCCTGGCGGCGGTAGTTGCGAGGGGCTTCCCCGTAGGCGGCACGGAAGGCGCGGCTGAAGTCGGCGGGATGGCTGAAAGCCCAGCGGGCGGCAATGGCGTGGATGGGCGTGCTGCGTTGGAGGGGGTCGGCCAGGTCGCGGCGGGCACCTTCCAGGCGCTGATGGCGAATCCATGAGACGACGGTGCAGTGTTCCTGCTCGAAGAGCCGGTACAGCTGCCGGACGGAGATGTGATGAGCCGCGGCGATCATCTCCGGTGTGAGGTTCGGGTCGTGCAGGTGCTGCTGGATGAAGGCTTGAATGCGCAACAGCAGGGTCCGGTGCCGAGACTCGGGCGGCACGGCTGATTCGGCGTCCAACTCGTGCGCGAACAGTGCGGTGACCAGGTCTATCAGGATCGTTCCCAATCGAGTGGCATCGCTCAAGCGATAACCGTAACCGTCCATGTCCAGGCAGGTGAGGAATCCGGCCAGGAGAGCTCCGATCCCGTCCCGCCCTCGTAGGGGTCGTGCTAAGAGCCGGTCGGCCTGAGCAGCCGGCAACGGCAGCAGCGCACGGGGCACGCGCACCGCGATACCCGATACGACGCCCTTACCCGTCGACCACGCCATGAATGGACGGGAAGAGCTGTGGAGTACCAGCTCATGACGACTGATCAAGGCTTCTCGGCCCGCCTGACAGACTCCGAAACTGCCGTGGAGAGCCAGCTCCATCTGGTAATGTTCAGGGTCGGACTGACGGATCATCCGCGAGTTCCGATGAGCTCGAAGTGAGGGCACCAATGCCGAGGTGACGTAGGCGGCATCCAAATCAAGAGCTCGAAAAGTCGCGCGGAAATCGTGTTCATGGTCGCTGCGTACCGCCAGCGGCGCCGGTGTGCGACTGGCCAACTCCCGCCAGGCCTCGAATCGCTGATCTGCCGGCAGATCCTCACTCCGGAACACGATCGGCATCCTTGTCCTCCCCGTGGACACTTTCTGCGTGACGAAATCAGGATAAAACGCCTGGCGAGGCCATCGGTATCGTTTTAGAAAAAGCTAAATTGTTCCGGCCCGTGACACGCTGTGCTCCATGGAAGTCCGGCTGAGCGGCTCTGGCATGCGATCCCGTGGAGCCGCAGAACTTCTGGTATAAACCCATCCATGGATCCCCTCACGACCCAACACCTGCGAATCGTGTCTCCACTGTTCGTCATCGAGCAATTGACGCATGCAGACTCGCTCGAGGATGACTGGGTTGTACTTGTCCGCGCGCCCGAAGGATTGACCGTTGTTCGCAAGGCCGGGCCTCGGGACCCAGGGGAACGGTGGATCGGTTTCTACAGTGGCGCCACCGCCCACGACCTTGACACTCCCGGCATGCTGTCGGCAATCGTCAAACCGTTGGCGGATGCAGCGATAACGGTGTTCGTCGCCTCGACTTCCCACGCCGACTTGGTGCTCGTTCCTCAGCAGAGAAAGCAGCAGGCCGTCACCGTCCTGGAGGAAGCGGGTCACCAGGTGGAACATGGGGGCGGCGAAGCCGGTGAACCGTTCTGGTCGCAGCACTAGTGCTGCGTTCCTCAAAGGGTGTAGGTGAACCGTCGGCGTAGCTGCCGTGGTAGCGGTGGTGGGCGTCCCCAGACCCAGGGTTTGGCCTGGGCGTTGAGTTGGGCGGTGGCGATTCGCGTGGCATAGTCGATGTCGTCGGGGCCGACGAAGCACTGCCCGGCGATGGCATGCCGCCGGAAGATGCGCCACCAGGCCTCTTGCAGGTTGAGCCAGCAGGCGCCGACCGGGATGAAGACCTGTCGGATGCGGGGATGGCCGGCCAGCCAGTCCCGGGTGGCGTAGCTGTTGTGGCTGGATAAGTTGTCGGTGATGACGAAGATGAGGCTATCGCCGGGGTTGGCGGCCTCGATCGTGGCGAGGAACTGCTGGTAGTAGTGGCTGCTGCGGGGCGGGGCGGTCATGGTCACCGCGGTCCCGTCGGCGATGCGCAGGCCTCCGTATACCCAGGTCTTTTCAGGGCCGCGAGAGTAGTCCAGCGGCGCTTTGATGGCTTCTCGTAGTTCGCCGGCTTGAGTTGCTAGTTGATCACGTTGAGTGATCCCGTGCGGTGACGGTCGGTCGCCTGAGAAGCGAACAGGGCTGGATAGACGAAGGGTGCGGCTCTCCCGCAGGGACTGATTCGCCCAGCTCAGCGGATCCCTCCATGAGAGCTGCACCCAAGCCAGATTCCCACGGTGGGCGGAATGACGGTCAGCCGCCCGCCGCCTGCCTCACCAGGTCCAGCAAATAGAGGACCGTCGATGCGGCAACGTCGTCGGAGTCGAGGCGCAAGACCTCCTCCACGCTGGGACGAAATTCTTGCCACTTGAGGTATTGGACGACTGTCATCGCCGCCGAACGGACCTTTGGACGTGGGTCTCGAACGGCAGCCTCGACCACCTCGACAGCTCGTGCGTCCGGGTCTCGCGGCCCTGTCACGGCGAGCCGCCGAAGCTCCTGTTTGGCCTGCGCCTCGCTAAGCATATGCAGGTGGACGAGCCCGGACAGTACGTCGGCATAGCTTCCGCACTCCCAGCTCGTCCGAATCGTCGCCTCCGTCGTCTTAACCGAGTCGCCCTGCAGTTCGACATGGCTCACTGCGACGATCGTGTCCAAGGTCAGCCGTACGACTGTCTTATCGGGGGTCTGCCAGTCGCACGCGGCGCGGTCGCCATCGCCGTACGACTCGGGCAGCCGAATTGGCTGCCATCGTTGGTCACCGGCGAATACGACAAACGGGTGGTTGGTTGCAACGTGACACCATCCCCCGTCCTCATCCCATTCGACCTCGCTGTCTTCGTCAAGCGGAGCCACAAAGGCCAGGCGCTGGGTCGACATGGTGGGGACTTTACAGGTTGGGTGCAGCTCTCATGGAGGGATCCGCTGAGCTGGGCGAATCAGTCCCTGCGGGAGAGCCGCACCCATTGACGAAGAAGCACCCGTGGTGATGGATCATGTTCTCGCCAAAGAATAAAGATCACAGCCACACGGGTGCATGGAGCAGCATACGGGTTCGGCCCTGCTGGGGCTGATAGGTGTGTCGGTGTTCGAGGTGGAACACGACGGGGACGATGGCCGGGTGGTGCACGTCGTCCCGGAGCGGTCGGGGCCGCCGTTATGCCCGGATTGCGATCTTCCTGCAGGCCGGGCCAAGCAGTGGGTGACGGCGCGGGCGGCGCATGTGCCGATCGGGCTGGAGCCGGTCACGCTGGTGGTGCACAAGCGGCGCTGGCGCTGTGACACACCGTGGTGTGAGCGGGCCTCCTTCACCGAGCAGGTGCCGCCGATCGCCTGCGGCGCCCGGCTGAGCCAGGCGTTGCGCGAGCAGATGGCCCGTCGAGATCGGCGACCAGGTGCGTCCGGTATCCGAGGTCGCCGCCACTCATCGGGTGAGCTGGCATACCGCCCATGCCGCCTTCGCGGCGGTGGCCGATCCGGTGCTGGAGCGCCCGCTGGAGCCGGTCGCCGCGCTGGGCATTGACGAGACCCGCCGCGGCAAGCCCCGCTATCGGCTCGATGAGCAGGGACAGCGGGTACTGCAGGCCGACACCTGACACACCGGCTTGGTCGATCTCGACGGCGGGCAGGGCCTGCTGGGGCAGGTCGAGGGCCGCACCGCCGAGACCATCATGTCCTGGCTGGCCGCGCAGCCGGCCGCCTGGCGCGACCAGATCCGGGTGGTGGCCATCGACATGAGCACCTCCTATGCCAACGCAGTGCGCGCCGCGTTGCCGCACGCCGTGCTGGCCGTCGACCACTTTCACGTGATCCAGGCCGCCAGCAAGGTCATCAACCTGGTGCGCCGTCGCGCCATCCATGCCCGTTACGGCCGTCGGGGCCGCGCTGGGGACCCGGAGTACGGCATGCGCCGCACGCTGCTGCGCAACCGGGAAGACGTGCCCGAGAAACGGGTGAACGCGATGTGGGAGGTCTTTCTGGCCGCCGGCGGCGCAGGCGAGCAGGTGCTGGCCTGCTGGGTGGCCAAGGAACAACTGCGCGCGGTCTTCCGTGCCACCTGCGCCAGCGGTGTCCGCGACCGGCTGGCCACCTTCTTCGCCTGGTGCGCCGATCACTCCCACATCCCCGAGCTGGCAGGGCTGGCCCAGACCGTCAGCACCTGGCGGCACGAGATCGCCGCCGCCGTCCTGCTCGGCGTCTCCAACGCCGCCAGCGAAGGCACCAACCGCATCATCAAACTGGTGGGGCGGATCGCCTTCGGCTTCCGCAACCCTGTCAACCAACGCCGCCGCGCCCGCTACGCGACAACACGGGTGAGCCGCCGACCATCGTCACGTTCCGAACCCACAACAAGATCACCCAAGGTGATCACATGACAACACCGGCCCCGTCAATTACGAAGACCCCGTATGTGCGCCAGCAGGATGTTATCAACGGCACGGTTCTCGTTGATCAGCTTGCCCACACAAGCACCGACATAGCGTCTAAACGCCAGCGGACAGCTCTCCGAGAAGGCGATGTACTCCTATGCATAATTCGCAATCTTCGCGTTGCCATTGTCGCCCCAGGAATTGACGGAGCAAACATAACGCAAGGAATGGTTCGCATCCGTCCGGGCAGTAACATCGTAGGCAAATATCTGGCATACTACCTATCCGCCCCAAGCACTCAGCAAAGGATGCGCGACCAGTATGTTGGCCTGGCGATGCCGCGAATAAACGTCCGCGACGCTCGTGGGTTGATTGTTGACCTTCCGCCACTCGACGAGCAGCGTGAGATAGTTCGGCGTGTTGACGAGCTACTTAAAATAGCCGATAGAGCCTTGCAGAAGATCGACGATTCCTCTACGCGCCTGGAGCGTGCTGGACAGGTCGTACTTGCGAAGGCATTTCGCGGCGAGCTCTTGGAGGCGAGCGAATGAATCACGAGAGCACCGTGCCTGCCGAAAACTCTATCCGGGCTGATCAAGCGGCGCGTTAATGCCCGTCGAGGACTTCACTGAGCCTGCCCCGTAGACGTATGGTGGGGGCGACGAATCGCTGTGGATCGGCAATTGGATCCGGCACGGTACACGGCGACACTCAGGCTCAGGCCAGCTGTTAACACCCACCGGATAATATTCGATACGGATCAGGCGACCCCAATCGGCCAATTGAATGAAAAGTGAGAATGTTCAAGAGATGCCATCCGCCCCATGGTTGCCCGTTAAATGCTCAGCGGCACCTGATACAGCATAGCACCATGCGATATTCTTGGACATTTCGAAACTGACATCAGCGCGCAGAGTGATATAATCGGATACGTTGAGATAGGGTTCGACATAAGAGCTTCGGACTTTTAATCCGCAGGCGCGCCAGCTTCTCTCCCTTCATCGCTCACATCCTGCACGCCGCCATGCCCCCGGCCTCTACGACCTGCGGCGGCCACCCGCCGGTCGAGGGCAGCGAACATGAACCGGAAACGAATGCTTTGTCCGGTAATCATAGTCAGATCTTTGCTTCGCCTGCTGTCCAAAACCGGACCTGATCGCAGGTATTTATAAAGGTGACAGGGATCAGGTGGCCCAAGTAATTGGGCCGCACCGACATGACTTCACCGCAGGACAACGCGACACCACCAACCACATCATCCGCCGTACCAGGCGAATCGCGAACCCTACCGCTCAGCACGACCGACGGCCCCGACCGCTGCAAAGAGCCCATCGAGTCGGCAGCGACGGCACATGTCATCCCCGGCCGGCGTACTGGAAACGGCTTCTCATCCCGCTGGCACGCATGGGTGCGTTCCTGCACACGGAAGCTGTCCTTACGCTGTGGCGCCTCGAAGCGATTCGCGATGAGACGGCGGCGACTCCGTGCGAAAACCGCCGGCGCCCCGTTCCGGCGTTGACCGTCGGATTCGGCCTTGACCAACGCCATCCAGGTGGGCGTCGATACGCCATGTCCGGCACGGCCATCGATGCGGCGGGGTGACGACCACGGGCGTGCTCGCCCGATCACGCCACCGCATCGGCCGCGCCGGACGGGAAGCACGACGGGCCCCGTCGCTCCACAACGCACAGACAGCGGCACGGGCGACAGGGGCTGCCGTGCGTCCATACCCAGCAATCACCGGGGCCATGACTGAACGGGGTAGCGCGGGATGCGTGTCCGGAACAGGAGCATTCAGAGGCACGCCCTTTGACCGGGGCGATCGGTCCCTTCACCAGCACCGCTACCGGAGCTGGGCGCAGCAATCCTGTGCCGAGTGCCACCCTGCCCCTCTCACGACCCCACGTCGGCCCCGCCCAACAGCACCGAAGAGAACAGGACAGTCACCACAATGGCCGAGGGACGCACTTTCAAACGCTGCTCCTGCCGCGACAGCGTCGGCAAGGCACTCGGGCAGCAATGCCCCAAGCTGCGCCGCGCCGACGGCGGATGGAGCTACCGGCATGGCATCTGGAACTATCAGATCGAACTCCCGCCTGGACCTGACGGTAAGCGGCGTGGGCCACTGCGCCGGGGCGGCTTCGCCACCCAGGACGCCGCCAAGGACGAACTCAGCAGTGTGCGTGACCTGCTGGCGCTGGCCGACCCGCGCGAGCCGGCCACCCGTACCCAGATCGCCGACCTGATCAAACGCACCCTGGCCGAGACCGACACCCTCCCGGACGCGGAAACGATCCGCCGCAAGATCAAGACTGGGCAGCATCTCACTCAGGAGATCACCGTCGAGCAGTGGTTGTCCGAGTTCCTCAACCGCAAACGGAAGATCGAGGAGACCACCCGCCGCTCCTATGAAGGCCACATCCGCCTCTACCTCACCCCCTACCTGGGGCAGCTCAGGCTGGATCAGCTCAAGGTTAGCGACATCGCGTTGATGTTCGAGCAGATCGAGGAGTTCAGCGACACCATCGCCGAACGCCGCGCCGACCCCGACCCGAAGGTTCGGGCGAGTGTGAAGTACCGGCGGCCGATCAGCGTCTCCACCATGCATCGCATCCGCGCCACACTGCGGCACGCGCTCAACATGGCCATGCGGCAAGACCGGCTCATCGACTTCAACCCCGCCGCTGTCTTGGAGATGGCCGCCCACACCCGGCCCAAGCCGCTGGTGTGGACCGACGACCGGATCCGCGCCTGGCAGCAGGACTACCGCAGCTACCGGGAGAGGGAGAAGCAGCGCCGGGGCGGGCGGCGGGTCGATCCCATCGACGCCTACACCGGCGTGCCCCGTCCCTCCCCGGTGATGGTCTGGACACCGGCGCAAACCCGCCTGTTCCTCGAAGAAGCACGACGGCATCGGTTGTTCGCCCTCTATCAGTTGATCGCGCTGCGCGGGCTGCGCCGGGGCGAGGCCTGCGGACTGCGCTGGAAAGAGGTCGACCTCGACGGCCAGACCTTGACCGTGAACTGGCAGCTCGTGCAGCTGGCTTGGGAGGTTCATGAGGGCACCCCGAAGACCGACGCCTCGGTGCGCACCATCGCCCTGGACAGCGACACTGCCCGGGTGCTGCGCGTCCACCGGCAGCAGCAACTCCAGGAACGGCTGGCCATGGGCGAGGTATGGACCGACAGCAGGTTCGTCTTCACCCAGCCCGACGGCAGCCGCCTGCATCCCCAGCACGTCTCCGACCAGTTTCTCTGGCTGGCCTACCTGGCGGGGCTACCGCCGATCCGGCTCCATGACCTGCGTCATGGCGCGGCCTCGTTGATGTTGGCGGCCGGGGTGGAGATGAAGGTGGTGCAGGAGACTCTGGGACACACCTCGAGTGCGTTCACCGCCGACACCTACACCTCCGTCTACCCGCAGGTGGCCACGGCCGCGGCCGAGAAGACCGCCGCCCTGCTCTTCGGTGACGAAGGCCAGGCCGCGCCCGGGAAACTCATCTCGCTGAGAAGCTGACAGTCGGATTAAGCATCCGGCCCCGCATTCGCCACCTTGTCGCGGCGAGGCGGGGCCGCTGCAGTTCCCGTAGCAGTCGGAGAGGCCTAATGGATCATGGTGTGTGCGGGGTTGGTGCGCGCGAGCACGCACGGAGCACGCAAGCGCTAGACGAAAATTCTAGAACGCATCCGATCCCGCATAACCGCAGGTCAGACCATCATCAAAGCGCGCCCTGCAGGATTCGAACCTGCGACCGTCGGATTAGAAGTCCGGTGCTCTATCCAGCTGAGCTAAGGGCGCTCCCGCCTTATTGTGCATGATCCGGCGACTTGTCATGCACACGTTTTCCTCGTGTCAGCCTGTCAGCCCGATCACACCCCACATCACCAGCGTCCCCACGACCGTCGCCGTCAGCGTCCAGCCGGTGGCACGTCTGGGTGTGTGGGCCTCTGGGAGGATATCGGAGGTTGCCAGGTAGAGGAGAAAACCGGAGAAAAGCCCAGGTAGGCGCCCAGGAGGCCGTCCGGGATGGTGACGAGGGTGGTCAGGGTGGCGCCGGGCACGGGGGCCAGGGCGTCCAGGAGCAGGAGGGTGAGGGCGCGGTGGCGGGCGTTGCCGTACAGGGAGGTGACCGTGTACGTGTTGAAGCCGTCCGTGAAGTCGTGAGCGATCACTCCTGCCGCCACGGCCACCGCCGGCGAGGTGTCCGTCTGGTACGCGGCGCCGATGGCGGCCCCGTCCAGGAGGCTGTGGACGACGAGGGCCGCGCCGGCGGTGAGGCCGGCTCCCGAACGGGCGTGGCGCCGGTGGGTGGCGTGGTCGGTTTCGTGGGCGTCGTGCATGCCCATCGCGCGTTCGGCGACGTGGAGGGCCAGAAACGCCAGGGCGAAGGTCAGCAGCGGCAGGGATACGCCGTACGCCCGCAGCGTGTCGTGGGCCAGAGCCTCGGGGAGGAGGTCGAAGGCCACCACGCCGAGCATCATCCCGGCGGCGGCGCCGACGAGGAGGTGGCGGCGGTTGCCGACGCGGTCGGCGGCCAGGCCGCCCAGGATGGCCATGAGGAACGCCGCCAGAGCCAGCAGGATCGGCATGGGAGTCAACGTCAGAGGCGCGGGAGTGTGACGGCCGAGCCGTGAAAAGGCCGGGCGGGGACGGGGCAAAAGGGTCTAAGCTCTCGTGGCATGGTCGCGACGCTCCTGCATGAGATTCCCCTGCAGGGCGGCGACGTGACTGACGGGGTGGTGCGGGTCGGTGACACCGTACGGAGACCGGCCAGTACGTCGACGCCCGCTGTGCATGCCCTGCTCAGGCACCTCGAGGCCGCGGGGTTCGAGGGGGCGCCGCGGGTGCTGGGGATGGACGCGCTGGGGCGCGAGATCCTCACCTACGTGCCGGGTACGACGGGGCTGCGGGTCGAGTGCGTGACCGACGAGGCGCTGGCCGGGCTCGCCGTGCTGGTGCGCAAGTTCCATGACGCGACCGCCGGGTTCCCGCTGGCGACCGAAGGATGGGCGTACGGGTCGAATGACGACAAAGCGCCAGAAGTCATAGGACACTGTGATTTAACGCCAGAAAACGTGATATTTCGTGACAACACGCCCCGCGCGCTGATCGACTTCGACCTGGCCCGCCCGACCACCAGGCTCTTCGACGTCGTCACCACGCTCCGCCACTGGGCCCCCATCGCCGACCCCGTCGACCGGCACCCCCTCCTCCGCGACCTCGACGTGGGCGCCCGGCTGCGGCTGTTCTGCGACGCGTACGGCGTGCCGCCCCGCGACCGCCGCCGCCTCCTCGACCTGGCCAGGCTGCGCTTCCACCGTTCCTACACCGTCATGCGCACCCGCGCCTCGACCGGCGGCAACTGGGCGAAGATGTGGGCCGGCGGCGCCGGCGAGCGCATCCGCCGCGCCTCCGCCTGGCTGGACGCGCACGAAGACGCACTCCATGCGCACCTGGTGTGATCCGCTGGGGCTCGCCCTCGGGGTGGCCCTCGACCGGTTGTTCGCCGACCCGCAGAGCCCCGCCCATCCGGTCGCGGTCTTCGGGCGTACCGCCGCGAAGATTGAAAAATCCCTGTACGCGGATAAGAAGGCGTACGGAGTCGTACATGTCGCTATGTGCGTGGGGGGCGTGACCGCGCTCGGTATCGTCGCGCAGCGGATCCCACAGGCGCGTACGGCCGTCACAGCCGTCGCCACGTGGGCCGTGCTCGGCGGCACCACGCTCGCCCGCGAGGGCGAGTACCTGGCCGACGCCCTCGATCGCGGCGATCTGGCGCGGGCCAGGGCGCGCCTCCCCCACCTGTGCGGCCGCGACCCCTCGCACCTCGAGGCTGACGGACTGGCCAGGGCCACGGTCGAGTCGCTGGCCGAGAACACCTCCGACGCCGTCGTGGCCCCGCTCTTCTGGGGCGCGGTGGCGGGGGTGCCGGGGCTGCTGGCGTACCGGGCGATCAACACGCTGGACGCCATGATCGGCCACCGTTCGCCCCGCTACGAGCGGTTCGGCTGGGCGGCGGCGCGGCTGGACGACGTCGCGAACTACGTGCCGGCCAGGGTGACCGCCCTGCTGACGGTCCTGACCGGCCCGAGCCCCGGCCGCGCGCTGGCCGTGCTCAGGAGGGACGGCCACCGGCACCCCAGCCCGAACGCCGGCCGGTGCGAGGCGGCCTTCGCCGGCGCGCTCGGCGTCACCCTCGGCGGCACGAACGTCTATCAGGGCAGGACCGAGCACCGCCCCACCATGGGCGACGGGCCGGAGCCCGGCGTCAAGGACATCCGCCGGGCCGTGCGCCTGACACGTGCGGTGAGCCTGGCCGCTGCGGGAGTGGCCGTACTGACAGCCTGGGCCCTAAAAAATCGGCACAAATAGGCCATTTGGAAGATTGCGGGCCGCGGCGCAATTGCGCGGTAATCAACTGCTATTGAGCGCTTTTCACATGACGCGGTTGAGGTTGAGCACCAGCCAGACGACGAATAGCGCCACCAGGGTGATCCCGATCATCGACTTCGCTGCGCTGTTCGCCACCTCCTTCCTGGCGACCACCTGCTTGGCGCTCTGCTTCCAGACCTGACGCATAATGATCATGTGCTGGAACCGGCGGCCGAGAGCGAACACGGCGAATGCGATGATGATGAATAAGATGATGCGACCGTCTGCAGGTTCCACGGAGACCCCCTGTGGCTCTGAAGGTTACTCACGCCCCCGAAACTTTGAGAACTCACGATACTCGGCCGACAGCGGTTTGTAATCGCAATTAAGGCTCGAGATCGACCACGATCGGCGCGTGATCGGACGGGCCCTTCCCCTTGCGGGCCTCCCGGTCGACGTACGCCGCGCGCACCCGTCCGGCGACGTCCGCGCTCGCGTAGACCAGGTCGATGCGCATCCCCATGTTCTTGTGGAACATCCCGGCCCGGTAGTCCCAGTACGTGAACGGGTGCGGCCCCTTCATCGGCGTCGGCACCACGTCGTGCAGCCCCAGGGCCCGCAGCTCGGCCAGGGCCTGGCGCTCGGCCGGGGTGACATGGGTGGAGCCGGCGAACAGCGCGGGGTCCCACACGTCGGCGTCCGTGGGCGCCACGTTGTAGTCGCCGCACGCCACCAGCGGCATGGTCATCTCATCCGCCAGCGCGTCCCGCAGCGCGGCGAACCAGTCGAGCTTGTACGCGTAGTGCGGCGAGTCCACGGTGCGGCCGTTCGGCGCGTACAGGGACCACACGCGCATGCCGGCGCAGGTCGCGCCGATCGCGCGGGCCTCGGGCATGGCCGCGCCCACCCCGTCGAGCTCCCCGAATCCAGGCTCGCCCGGGAAGCTGAGCGTCACGTCGTCGAGGCCGACCTTGGAGAGCAGGGCGACGCCGTTCCACCGCCCGTCGCCGTGGGCCGCGGCGGCGTAGCCCAGCTCGGCCACCTCCGCCGTGGGGAACGCCTCCGCCGGGCACTTGGTCTCCTGGAGGCAGAGGATGTCCGGCTTCGTCTCGGCCAGCCACTCGAGGAGACGGGGCAGACGGGCTTTCACGGAGTTGACGTTCCACGTTGCGAGCCGCATGTCTCCACCCTGCCACGCCGACGCGCCGCTGAACGTCGTGGCAGGGGAAGCACCCTCATGGAGAAGCGCCGTAAGTCAGGGGCGGCTGCGCTCCACGCCCACCATGATCTCGTTGCTCAGCCTGTGCCCCATGAGCAGCTCGAGGTCGTCGCCGCTCCAGAACTTGCCCGGGTCGTACCAGTTGGGGCGCCGCCCGGCGGGCAGCAGGCCCATGGCCTCGTACGTGACGGCCACCACCTCGGCGCAGTACGCGCTCTCGAGCGTCTCCTCCTTGAGGCGGCGGCGCAGCCGCGGGAGGCGGCCCTTGGCCCAGCGGCCGGCCAGGCGGGCGGTGGAGGGGAACGGGGTGCCGTCGAGCCGGGCCACCGTGCGCAGGGCCGCGTCCTCCATCTCCCGCGTCGCCTCCGGCTCGAGCTGGCGCAGCCAGGCCCGCTGGCCGTAGCGGTCGCCCCACGTGGTCACCGCGTCGCGCAGATCGTGCAGCTGCACCCCGCGCTGGTGGGTGCCCGACCACAGGTCGAGCAGCGACCTGCCGAGCTCGGCGTGCCACATCATCGGCGGCAGGTCCTCGACCACGATGGCCATGCCCACGTGGTTGACCGGGCTGTTGGTCATCGTCTGGATGGCGCGGTCGGGCACCGAACGCCCGCGGAAGATCCACAGATCGCCCGTCCTGGTCACCCTGACGGCCTCATCGAGAGTCAGCACACCGCTAGCCTAGGCAACATGCGCATGCGCTGGTGGAAGATGCTGGGTCTGGCGGGGATCATGGGGGTCGCGGCCACGGGAGTGGTGATCGCGCGCGCCGAGCGCCGCCGCCGCGCCTACACCCCCGAGGAGATCCGGGCGCGCCTGAAAGAGCGCGTCCAAGGAGCAAGTGCAGAGACGGGTCAGCCCGAGGGGCGCAGGTCGTAGACGAAGACCACGTCCGGGTAGGCCGGGTTGTCGTCGTAGCCCTGCACGGCGCCCTGGAAGGACCGCTGGTAGTTGACCACCCACGGGATCGCGGCGGCCGCCCGCAGGTCGAGCACCCGCTTCGTGGCCTGCTCGTACGCCCGCTGCGCCGCCGTCTTGTCGGTCACGGTCAGCTCGGGCACGGTGTCGAGCAGCGCGTCCAGGGTCTGGTCGCGCAGATAGGTCAGGTTGAAGACGGGCGGGTTCGCGCTGTGGAAGACGTTGCCGAACCACGAGTAGCCGTCGGCGTAGTCGGGCCACCAGTACATGACGAAGATGTCCTGGCCGCGCTTCTTGCCCAGCTCCCACTGGGCGGTCCACGGCATGGCCTGGGCGTCGATCGTGACGTTGAGCGGTTTGAGGGCGTACGCGAGCCTGGTGGCGAGCAGGTGCCAGTCCGTGTCGCCCTCCCCGTACGTGAGCTTCAGCCGCAGCGGCCGGCCGCCCGGGCCGTACCCCGCCTTGGCCAGCAGCTGGGCCGCGCCCGCCAGGTCCTGCCGGGGCACGCGCCTCGGCACGTGACCCATCAGCCCCTCAGGGACGATGCCGCTGGCCGGGGAGACGGCGCCCTTCAGGTCCTTGATCAGGCCCTGGTAGTCGACGGCCTTCTGGACCGCGCGGCGCACGCGCACGTCGCGCATCGGCCCGCTCGCGGTGTTGAAGAGCATCATCGCCGTCTGGAACGACGGCCGCTCCGACGTGCGCACGCCCGGCTCTGCGGCGGCCTCGGCGAACAGGCGCGAATTGAGCCGCGGCACGAAGCTCACCTCGCCCCGCTGCAGCAGCCGCCACGCCCGGTCGGGGTCGGGCACGACGCGGAACCTCACCGTGTTGTAGTGCGGCCCCTCCCACCCTCTCCAGTATTTGTCGTACGCGGTGAGTGTGAGCTCGTCCTCCTTGCCCTTCTGCCATTTCGTCACCGTGTACGGCCCCGAGCCGGCGTCCCTGCCGGTCGCGAAGAACGCCCCGAGGTCGGGCGCCGCCTGCGTGTCGTAGATGTAGGCCGCGTACGTGGAGGAGGCCACCAGGTCCAGGGGAACGGGGTACTTCAGCGCGAACGTCACCGTGGTGGGGCCGTCGACCCTGATGGAGGAGACGGCGTCCCAGATGTAGGAGGCGCCCGTCCTGGCCTGCATGGTCCGCTCGATCGACGCCTTGACGGCGGCCGCGTCCAGCTGCCTGCCGGTGTGGAAGGTCACCCCGGGACGGAGGTTGAAGGTCCACGTCCGGCCGTCGGGTGAGGAGCGCCACGACGTGGCCAGGCGGGGGCTGGACTTCTTGGTGACGGGGTTCCAGAAGGTGAGCGTCTCGTAGATGTTCTGGAAGGCGACGACCTCGCTGGAGTAGGACTTGCTCGGGTCCCATTCGGTGACGATGTCCAGGTTCTTGACGTAGACGAACGAGGACACCCCCGCCGGGGCCTGAGGCGGCTCCGGAGGCGTCGAACAGGCCGCGAGGAGCATCAGCGCGGCGGCCGCTGCGAGACGACGGCGCAACGCAACTCCCTCTGTCAGCGATGTACTCGGGAAACCTACTCCAAGATCGATAGGATCCGTGCCCAGGTGTCCAAAAGTCCCGAAAAATTGGGCATTCTGGTGATCGAATTGCTATCCTCGGGGCTTGTCCCGTCCGGGGTTGCCAGCAGGGGACCGACCGGAGTGAGGTGCCATGGGTCGTAGCCGAACGATCCGCATGAAGATCATCGGACTGCTGCTCGTGCCGCTGACCTCCATGGTGGTCCTGTGGGGGGTCATCACCGCCGTCACCGCCACTGAGAGCTTGGAGCTGCGCGAATACAAGACACTCTGGACGAACCTCCGCCTCCCCGCGTACAAACTGATCAGCGAGATTCAGCGTGAGCGTCTTGTCGCGGCCAAGTATCTCCGCCACTCCGAGAGCAAGTCGACCGTGACAGCGCAGCGCACCCGGACCGACGCCGCCAGGGACGAGTTCAGGCAGCGCTCCAGCACATCCAAGGACCGATCGGAAGAGATCCGCACACAAGTGGACGCGGTGAACACGCAGCTCGACAGGCTCGAGGCGATCCGAGGAGAGATCGACACGAGCCTGTCTGACCGTCTGCACACCGTGGAGGCGTACAGCGCGATCATCGACACCCTGTTCGGCCTGCACAAGCGGGTCGAGATGATCGACGACATCCCGATCTACGAGCAGTCGCGCGTGGTCATCGACATGGGGTACGCCAAGGAGCTGCTCACCAGGGAGCAGGCCGTCGCGTTCGGGCCGACGACGCCCGCGGAGCGCAGGCTGTTCACCCAGCTCGCCGGCAACCGGCGCTTCCTGGTCGACCAGTCGCTCAGCGAGCTCGACCCCGTCCTGCGCGACACCCAGGTGGCGCTGATCACCAGCCCCGCCTACCAGCGGATGCGGTTGATGGAGGACCAGATCATCGCCGGGCGGGCGCCGCAGGGCTGGCTCGCCACCACGGAGTCGCTGGCGAAGTCGTTCCAGGACGCGCAGATGCAGGCCAGCACGGTGCTGAACGGGCGGGCGGACCCGATCGCCGACCAGGTGCTGTCCAGGGCGCTCCTGCTGGCGGGCACGGCGCTGGGCCTGGTGATCGTGTCGATCGCGTTCTCACTGCGTATGGGGAACCGGCTCTCCAAGGAGCTGGGCGCGCTGCGCATGGCCGCGCTGGAGGTGGCCCAGGAACGGCTCCCCCGCGTGGTGGCCAAGCTCCGCAAGGGAGAGACGGTCGAGGTGCCGGAGCTCTCCGTGGCGAGCACCACGGTCGAGATCGACGACGTGGGCCAGGCGTTCTCCACCGTCCAGCAGACCGCCGTCGAGGCCGCGGTGGGGCAGGCGCAGCTCAGCGAGGGTGTCGGGCACGTGTTCCGCAACCTGGCCAGGCGCAGCCAGACGCTGCTGCACCGCCAGCGCATCCAGCTGCAGGACATGCAGCACCGCGCCACCGACCCCGACGCGCTGGACGACCTGTTCAAGCTCGACCACCTGACCACCCGCATGCGCCGCCACGCCGAGGGTCTGATCATCCTCTCGGGCGCCACCCCCGGCCGCGGCTGGAGCCGGCCGGTGCCGATGCTCGACGTGGCCCGCGGCGCGTCGGCCGAGGTGGAGGACTACCAGCGGGTCACCGTCGAGCCGATGTCCGGCCAGCGCCTGGCCGGGCCCGTGGTGGGCGACGTGATCCACCTGATCGCCGAGCTCATCGAGAACGCCACCGTCTACTCGCCCGCGCACACGTCGGTCATCGTGCGCGGCGAGGTGGCGGCCCGCGGCTTCGTCTTCGAGGTCGAGGACCGCGGGTTCGGGATGAGCGCAGCGGAGCTGGCCGAGTTCAACGAGCGGCTGGCCAGCCCACCCGAGTTCGACCTGGCCGACAGCGACCGGCTCGGCCTTTTCGTCGTCTCCCGCCTGGCCGCCAGGCATGACATCCGCGTGACGTTGCGCGGTTCACCATATGGAGGGACCACCGCGATCGTGTTGATCCCGGAAGAGCACGTGGCCGAGCCAGAACCGGAGGCCCACGTGAACGAGCCCGCTCGACCCATGCGGGTGGTGCGAAGTGAATGACGAGCGCTGGCTGGACGAGGACGCCGGTCCTATCGTCCCGGCCTACCTGCTTACCCGGGGCCGTACGGTGCCCGCGAGCGAGGCCATCGACCTCATCGCGGTGATCATCACCGCCGGCGGTCTGAGCCTGCCCATGGGCCTGGGCCCCGAGCATCTGATCATCCTGCAGAAGTGCACCAAGCCGACTCGGCTCGTGGACGTCGCGGCCGAGCTGAACCTGCCCATCGGCGTGGTCAGAGTGCTGGTCGGCGACCTGCACGCGCAGCAGCTCGTGCAGGTCGAGCACCCGCCACCCGCCCCCGACGCGAAGGTGCTGCTCGAGGTGATCAGCGGGTTGAAGGCGCTGTGACCGCCCTGCGGTTGAGGCGCCCGTACACGGCCGCGAAGATCGCGGCCACGACGCCTGCCAGGGCGGCCGCCCCGAAGACCCGCTGGTAGCCGCCCACGCCCGGCTGGGCCGCCAGGATGGCGGCGATGGCCGCGCCCGCCGTGCTGCCGCCCACGATGCGCACGAGCGCGTTGACGCCCGCCGCCAGGGCGGTCTTGGCGGGGTCCACGTGCTCGACGGCCATGGTGCCCAGCGCCGCGTAGCCGACGCCCAGCCCGATGCCCATCAGCGAGGTCGCGACGTACAGGTGGGCCGGGCTGCTGTGCTCGGCCACCAGCCAGAGCGCGGCCAGCGCGGTGACCGCCGAACCCACCGCCACCATGGACGAGGCCTGGAAGCGGCGCATGAACCGCCCGGCGAACAGCGAGATCACCAGCATGAAGAGCGTGCTCGGCAGCAGGAGGAAGCCGACCTCCAGGGTGGACGCGCCGAAGCCGTAACCGGTCTTCTCGGGTATCTGGGCGAAGTTGGAGATGCCCGTCATGAGGGTGAAGAACGAGAATCCGAGCAGCATCGAGGCCACCGTCGCCCCGATCGTCCCCCGCTGCGTCAGCATGGCCATCTCCACCAGCGGCTCGGCCACCCTCCGCTCGACCAGCACCCAGACGGCCGCCAGCGCCACCGCGGCGGCGAACAGGCCCAGCACGCCCGGCGAGGTCCAGCCCCACGAGCCGCCCTCGCTGATGGCCAGCAGGAGTGCGACCAGCCAGGCGGTCAGCAGCGCGGCGCCGACCAGGTCGGGCCGGCCCTTGCCGGCCGGAGCGCCGTCCCGTACGAGGAAGGCCACGATCACCGCGGCCACCAGCGAGATGCCACCCGTGATCCAGAACACCAGGTGGAAGTCGCCGGACGCGAGCCCGGCCAGAATCATCCCGCCGCCGCTCCCGAACCCCATCGTCGCGCTGATCACCCCGATGCCGGTCGCGAGCTGCTCCCTGGGCAGCACGTCGCGCGCCACCCCGATGGAGAGCGGCACCAGCGCGGCCACCGCACCCTGCAGCACCCGCGCCACGATCAACCAGGTCAGCGAGGTCGCCAGCGCCGCCATGACCGAGCCGACCACCAGCAGGGCCAGAGCGCCGAGGATCATGGGGCGCCTGCCGTACATGTCGCCGAAGCGCGACAGCAGCGGCGTGGCGACCGCCCCGACCAGGAGGCTCAGGGTGAGCGTCCAGCTCACGGCGGAGATCGAGACATCCAGCTCCCGCTGCAGCACGGGAAGCAACGGCACCACCGCGGTGTTCTGCAGCGCGGCGATGGAGGCCGCGAAGGAGAGCGCGACCACCGCGGGCCACGGGTTCCTGGTGGGCGTCTCGCGCGCGGCGGGCACGACCACTGTCGCCATGTCGGCTCCTTTAGGTAACTTAGGTAAGTAACAAGCGACGATACTACATACGTAAGTTAGGTAAGTAAATCAGGATGGACGAAGATCTCAACAGGACGGTTGTGGCGTTCCGCACACTCGTGAACTCACTCAACCGCGCCAAGACGCACGAGCGGCTGACCGAGGCGGCCGGCGTCCGGCTCGACCGGCCGGACGTGCAGATCCTCGCCCACCTGCTGGACGCGCCCGAGCCGTGCAGGATCGGGGCGATCGCCGAAGGCCTGCGGGTGGAGAGCCCTCACGTGACCAGGCACGTCGCCTCGCTGGAGCAGCGCAAGCTGGTCGAGCGGGTACGCGACCCCAACGACGGCAGGGCGTGGCGCATCGCGCTCACCGAGGAGGGGATCGAGGTCGCGAACAAGTGCCGCAAGGTGACGACCGACTGGTTCGAGGGCGCGCTCGCCGAGTGGTCGACGGCGGATCGAGCGGAGCTGTCCAGGTTGATGGGGAAACTGGCCGACGACCTCACCGCACACCTGCGGGGCGTTATCTAGCCAGTACGTCCTCCGCGCGGTGGCAGGCGACCTGACGGCCTCCTCCGATCTCTCTGAGCGCGGGCGGCTGCTCGCATTCCGGCACGGCCAGCGGGCAGCGCAGCCGGAAGGCGCATCCGGTCCGGGCGGGTACGGCCTCCGTCCTGCCCCTGGCCTCGGGCGGAGCGCCGCCCAGCTTCGGCACGGCGTCGCGCAGCGCACGCGTGTAGGGGTGGGCCGGCTTCGCCAGCAGGTCGCCCGTGGGGCCCGACTCCACCACGCGGCCCGCGAAGAGCACGTGCGAGGCGCGGCAGAGCCGGTCCACGACGGCGAGGTTGTGCGTGATGAGCAGGCGCTCGGTCTCCAGGGAGGCCAGCAGGTCGAGGATCCTGGCCTGGACGGTGACGTCGAGCGCGCTGGTGGGCTCGTCCAGGATGAGCAGGCGTGGGCCGACGGCCAGGGCCCTGGCGATGACCACGCGCTGGCGCTGGCCGCCGGAGAGCTGGTGCGGCCTGCGGGTGGCCACGTCGGGGTCCAGGCCGACCTGTTCGAGCAGCTCCTTCACTCTGGACCGGGCGCTTCTCGGGAGTGCCTCCGCGACGGAGGTGCCGATGCGCATCCTGGGGTCGAGGGCCTCGGCCTGGAAGACGGGCTGGACGTCCTTGCGGAACTTCCGCATGTCCGTCTTTTTCAGGTTTTGGTCGCCGTACCAGATATTTCCGGACATGGGGGTGAGGAGGCCCAGGAACGCGCGCGCCAGGGTGGTCTTGCCCGAGCCGCTCTCCCCTATCAGGCCGACGCCGCCCTCGGTGATGTCCAGGGTCACGTCGTGCACGACCGGCTGGCGGCCGTACCCGAGCGTCACCCGCTCGGCCCTGAGCATGGTCACGGCAGCGCCTCCAGCAGCTCACGCGTGTACGGATGGGACGGCTCGGCCAGCACCTTCGCGGCGGGCCCCGACTCCACCACGGCGCCGTCCTTCATGACCAGCACCCGATCGGCGATCGTGGAGACCAGGGCCAGGTCGTGGGAGACGAGCAGCAGCGCCAGGCCGCGCTCCGCCCGCAGCCTGCGCAGGACGCCGACCACCTCGGCCTGCACGGTCACGTCGAGAGCGCTCGTGGGCTCGTCGGCCAGGATCACCTCGGCGCCGAGGGCGATGGCCAGCGCGATGGCGAAGCGCTGCGCCTGGCCGCCGGAGATCTCGTGGGGGTAGCGGCGCAGGATCTCGCGGTCGAGCATGACCGCCTCCACGGCCTCCCCCATGATCTCGTCCAGGCTCCCCTTTCCACCGTGCGTGACGGCACGTTGTGGAGGGGTGCTGTCCTGGGCGGAGGAAGGGGACCCGTCAGGGGCCGGCCTGGGGACCTTGCCGACGCCGTGGAGCTTGAGTGCGCGGCGCATCAGGACGCCGAGGCGGGTGGTGGGGCTGAGGGCGGCCTGGGGCGTCTGCATGACGAGTGCCACCCTGGCGCCCCGGATCTCGCGGAGCCGGCGCGGCGGGGCCGTCAGGACGTCCACGCCGCACACCCGTACGTGTCCTGAAATTTCGGCATCAGGGGTGAGGCCGAGCAGCGACATCAGCGTGGTCGACTTGCCCGACCCGCTCTCCCCCACGATCGCGACGCACTCCCCCCGCCCCACGTCCAGCTCCGGCACGTCGGCCACGAGCCGCCCGCCGTACCGCACCTGGAGGTCGCGCACCTCGATCATCTGACCGCCCTCGTGCTCATGGTCGCGGCCGCTTCGGCACTCGTTGGCTCCGCTCTCTCCTGCCGAGCTCCTCCGCTCCGGGGATCCAGCGCGTTGCGCAGCCCTTCGCCCAGCACGTTGAACGCGAACGCCGTCACCAGGATCGCGAGCCCGGGGAACGTGACCACCCACCAGTTCGTGGTGAAGAGCGTCTGCCCCTGCTGCACCATCAGCCCCCACTCCGCCGTCGGCTCCTGCGCGCCCAGCCCCAGGTACGACAGCGCCGCCGAGGTCAGGATCACGCCACCCGCGTCCAGGGAGAGCTGGACCAGGACGGGGGTGAGCGAGTTCGGCAGCACGTGCCTGAGCACGATCAGCGGCGCCGGCACGCCGAGGCACCTGGCGGCGTCCACGTAGCCGCGGGTGGCGATCGAGGCGGCCACGGAGGCGGCCAGGCGGGTGTACCAGGGCCACCACGTCACCGCGATGGCCAGGATGACCGTGGTCACGCTGGGCTGGAGCACCACGGCCAGGGCCAGCGAGAGCAGCAGCGCGGGGAAGGCCAGGAAGACGTCCGTGACCCGCATGATGACGTCCCTGATCCAGCCGCCCGCGTACCCGGCGACCACGCCGAGCGTGACGCCGACCGCCGACGACACGGCCAGGACGGCGACGGCGATGAACAGCGAGGTGCGGCCGCCGTACAGGATCCTCGTGAGCACGTCCCTGCCCACCTGATCGGTCCCGAACCAGTGCGCGCCGCTCGGCGGCTGCAGCCCCTCCACCGGGTTGAGCCGGTCCACGGGGTACGGCGCGAGCCACGGCGCGAAGATCGCGGCCAGGAGGACCAGCACGATGAGCACCGCGCCGAGCGCGGCGAACCGGTCGGGGATCCTGGGCAGGGTGCGGCGCAGCGGAGCTTCGGTCATCGGGCCCTCGTTCGCGGGTCGACGAAGCCCTGGAGGACGTCCACGAGCAGGTTGGCCAGCACGTACACCAGGGCCACCAGCAGCGTGACGCCCGCGATGGCCGGGGTGTCCAGCGAGCGGATCGAGTCGGCGGCGTAGCGGCCCAGACCGGGCCAGTTGAAGACGGCCTCGACGAGGAAGCCGTTGACGATCGAGTAGGCGAAGACCAGGGCGATCAGCGACAGGACCGGATTCAACGCGGGTCTCAGGGCGAATCTGGTCAGGATGGACGTCTCCCCGAAGCCGAGCGCGCGCTCCAGCCTGGTGTGGTCCTGGCCGGACTCCTCGATGAGCGCCGCCCTGGTCATCTGGGCGATCACGCCCGTCGGGTACGCGGCCACGACCAGCGCGGGCAGCACCAGGTGCTGGAGCGTGCTGGTGAAGATGGGCCAGTTGCCGGTGATGAGGGCGTCGACGACGGTGATGTTCGTCCAGAGGGTGAGGGGGCTGGTGGTGTCGAGCTTGGAGTCGTACTCGCCCGCGATCGGGAACCAGCCGAGGTTGCTGGCGAAGACCGTCTGCAGGGCGAGGGCCAGCCAGAAGACCGGGACGGAGACGGCCAGCATGCTGCCGAACCGCACCCCCATATCCGGCAATTTCGTCTTGTAGCGGGCGGCGAGCACTCCGACCGGGATGCCCACGACGACCGCGATGAGCAGAGCCGTACCGACCAGCTCCAGAGAAGCGGGAAAAGCCAGGTAGAGGTCGTCACGCACGGGTTGCCTGGTGTGCAGGCTGATGCCCCAGTCGCCCGAGAGCAGGTCGCGTACGTAGTTGAAGAGCTGCACGGGGATCGGGTCGTCGAGCCCGAACTGCCTGCGTGCCGCGGCGAGCTCCTCGGGCGTGGCTTTCGGCCCGGCGAACGCGACCGCCGGGTCCCCCGGCACCAGCCGCATGACGGCGAACGTGAGCACGACCACGCCGGCCACGACCAGGAGGGCCTGGCCGAGCCGGCGGGTCAGGTAACGCAGCATGGGTCAGCTTGCGCGCTTGAGGTCGTAGAAGAAGACGACGTTGGGATAGGCGGGATTGTCCACATATCCCTCGACGTCGGCCGTCAGTGCGCGGGAGTATTTCTGCACGTACGGCACCGCCACCGCCGCCTGCTCCTGGATGATCTTCTTCTGCAAGTCCTGGTACGCCTGGTCGGCCTGGAGCTGGTCGGTCGCCGTGAGCTGCGGCAGCGAGTCGATCTCCTTGTCGATGGCCGGGTCCTTCAGGTACGAGAGGTTGAACTGCGGCTTGTCCGCGCTCTTGAACACGTTGAGGAACCAGGAATAGGCGTCCGGATAGTCCGGATACCAGTACATGACGAAGATGTCCTGGCCCTGCTTCTTGCCCAGGTCCCACTGCGCGGCCCACGACATCGGCTTGGCCTGCAGCGTCACGTTCATGCCCTTGAGCGCCGAGCTGAGCAGCGTGACCAGCAGCTTCTGGTCGTCGTCGCCCTGGGCGTAGGTCAGGGTGAGCTTGAGCTCGGGGTTGTCGGGGCCGTACCCGGCCTCGGCGAGCAGCGCCTGCGCCTTGGCCAGGTCCTGCTTGGGCTCCATGCCGTTGACGTGGCCGAGCAGCCCCTGCGGCACCAGGCCGCTGGCCTTCTGGCCCGAGCCCTTCAGCGCCGCCGTCAGGCCGTCGTAGTCGATCGCGTACTGGAGCGCCTGCCGGACCTTGACGTCCTTCGTCGGCCCCGCGGCCGTGTTGAAGAGCACCAGCAGGTTCTGGAACGACGGCGACGAGGACGTCTTCACGTTCTGGGTCATGCCGGCCTGCTCGAACAGCTGCGGGTTCAGGCGCTGGACGAAGTTCACCTCGCCCTTCTGCAGGAGCTGCCAGGCCGTGGTGATCTCGGGCGTGACGCGGAAGGCGACCTTCTTGTACTGTTCCGGCTTCCAGCCGCCCCAGTAGCCGTCGAACGCCTTCAGCGTGAGCTCGGTCTCCTTGCCCTTCTGCCAGGAGCCGATCGTGTACGGGCCGGTGCCGGCGTCCGACTTGCCGTCCTTGTCCACGGCGTTCACGTCGTAGATGTAGGCGGCGTAGGCGGAGGAGGCGACCAGGTCGAGCGGCGTGGCGTACTTGAGCGTGAACTTCAGCGTGGCCGGGTCCACCGCGTCGATCTTCTTGACCGCGCCCCAGATGTAGGACGCGCCGCCCTTCTTCTCGATCGTCCGCTCGATGGCCTTCTTGGCGGCCTCGGCGTCGAGCGTCGCGCCGGAGTGGAACTTGACGCCCTGGCGCAGCTTGAACGTCCACTCCTTGCCGCCGTCCGCCGAGCTCCACTCGGTGGCCAGACGCGGCTCGGCCTTGCGGGACTCGGAGTTGTACCTGGTCAGGCCCTCGTAGATGTTCTGCATGGCCATGATCTCGTTGGAGTACGAGGTCGCCGGGTCCCAGTCGGTGACCACGTCCAGGTTCGGCACGTAGACGAACGTGCTGTCGTTGGCCTGCGCGGCCGGGGAGGCCGCCGGCTGACTGCTGTCGCTCGCCGCCGGCTTGGGGGTCCCGCCGGCGCCGCGCACCTGGCCGCCCGCGCACGCGGATGCGGTCAAGGCCACGGCACCGGTGACCCCGGCGACGAGCAGACGCTTGTGCCAGCGCATGGTGGGGGGATCCTTTCGATCTTCTACCGGGCGAGGGGTCCGGCTGCTTTGACGTGTACCCGCACGGCGGGCTGGGAGAGGTAGCTCAGCGGCACCTCGAGGAGGTCCACGATCTCTACGCCGGAGGGATCCGCCCCCGCCGCCACGGCCCGCGCCGCCGCCTCCTCCTTGGCCCGTTCGATCGCTGCTGACCGGCTGTCTCCCGCTGGCAAGATCGTATCCACTCTGCCGCTCGCCAGGGCGATGGCGGCGCCCACGGCGTTGGCCACTTCGGCGTGCTCCGGGCGGATGACCCGGCTCGCGCCAGGGATGGCGTCGGGCAGCAGGAAGGCCCCGCCACCCACCGCGACCAGGGGCCGGTCGGTTCTGCCGAGTGCCATCCTGTCCACGGCGTCGATGACCGTCTCGTCCGCGATGGCCACCGCTCTTTCCAGAATGTCTTTCATTCTTTCCGACATGTCGGCTTTGACGGCGGCTTCGAGGCGTTCACGCCACCCGGTCATGCCGCGCGGGCTCCGGCCCGCCGCCACGGCCGCGTCGGTCATCGTCACCGTGGCGCCGCCGAACACGAGCGCCTCCCTGGCGATCCGGTAACCGACCGAGTCGGGGCCGATGCCGCCGTCCCGCACCACCGTCCCGCCGCCGAGCGCGATGGCCAGGATGTCGGGCATGCGGAAGTTGGTCAGCACCCCGCCGATCTCCACCGCCGCCGCCGACTCCCTCGGGAAGCCGCCGGCGAGCACGCCGAGGTCGGTGGACGTACCGCCCACATCCACCACGATCGCGTCCGACACGCCGGACAGGTACGCGGCTCCGCGCAGGGAGTTCGCCGGGCCGGAGCCGATCGTCGAGACCGGCAGTCGCGCGGCGTGCTCGAGCGTCATGAGCGTGCCGTCGTTCTGCGCCAGGTACGGGCGCGCGCTCAGGCCGCGTTCGGCCAGCGCGGTGACCAGGGCCTCGGTCACATGGGCGGCGACGCCGTACAGGGCGGCGTTGAGCACGGTGGCGTTCTCGCGCTCGAGCAGGCCGAGCGAGCCGATCTCGTGGCTCACCGAGACCGGCAGGCCGTACTCGGCCTTGACCAGCTCTTCGACGAGCCGTTCGTGCTCGTCACCGGCCGGGCTGAACACGCTGGTGACGGCCACGGCGTCGGCCTCCACGCCGTCCAGGAAGCGCCGGACCGCGTCGAGCCCCGGCGGGGCGATCTCGCGGCCGTCGACGTAGTGGCCGCCGGGCACGATCGCCTCCCCCGCCGAGACGGCCGCGCGCAGGTCGTCGGGCCAGCCGGAGAGCGGGGGGACGGAGGTGGTGGCGGGCGCGCCGAGCCGCAGCACGGCGACGCGGCCGAGGTTCCTGCGCTCCAGGATCGCGTTGGTGGCGTGCGTGGTGCCGAGCATGACCCGGCCGATCCGCCCCCACCCGCCCTCGAGCTCGCCGAGGACCGCGTCGAGGGCGGCCCGCAGCCCTTCGGTCACGTCCGGGCTGGTCGGGCGCTTGGCCTTGGCGATCACCTGGCCGTCGGCGCCGAGCACCACCGCGTCGGTGTTCGTGCCGCCGACATCGATCCCGATCCTGAGGTCAGCCATGCGCCGTCAGCTCCTCGACGGGAACGTAGTCCAGGTCGTACCCGAAGGCCCGTGGCCCGGCCGTCTCCAGGCCCTTGGGGGTGCGCCAGAGCGGGTCGCACGGCCAGGCGAGCACCGTGACGCGCTGGCCGTACCTGAGGGCCTCGGTCTGGACGGCGCCGGCGGTCTCGGTGTCCACGACGGTGATGAGGTCGGGCACCATGGCCCGCACCCGGCCGTCCTCGAGGGCGACCAGGTTCTCGTTCTGCAGCTCCAGGGTGAGGCGGCGGCCCCGGTCGTCCCCGGTGCCCTCGATCGTGGCCGTCCCCCTGACGAACCCGCCGGTGGTGCGGCGTTCCACGTCCGTGAGCTTGCCGGTGATCAGCCGTACGGCGCCGAGGGTCTCCTGGAGCGCTCGGAGCGGATCCGCCGTCCCCTCCGCGGCCCTGCCGATCTCGATGGCGCGGGTGACCGTACCCTCGATGACCGCGCCCCTGGCCCGCGCGGCGGTGAGCACGTAGTCGGCCATCAGCGCGGACGAGCCCGCGGCCACGCACACGGCGCGGGCGAGCCGCTCCGACCAGAGGCCGTCGACGGGGCGGATGGTCACCACGTTGCCCACGATGTCCGACATGATCACCAGGTCCGCCGGGAGCCCCGCCACGTACATGGAGACCATCTGGACCTCGGGGAACGCCCTGCCCATGCCGTCGGCGTCGAGCAGCGGCAGGCCGAGCTGGGCGGCCCAGGCGACGGGCGCCACGCCGTTCGAGCCGCCGATCTCGGAGGACATGATCGCGCTCGGGGGCCGGCCGAAGAGGCGTTCGACCTCCTCGGCGATGCGTACGGGCTCGTCCGCGCTGTGGATCATCTCGTGGCTGACGGTCGGGGCCCCGATGCCGGACAGCGGCACGACCAACGCGTCCTCGGGCAGGTCGTCCAGCTCGACCAGCGGCACCTCACCGTGCTCGCGGATGGCCCTGATCGCCGCCAGCGATCCCGTACGGACGTCGCCGCCGCCTCCGGTGCCCAGAACGGCGCACCCTCGGGCGAGAGCGGGAATGTCGCTCACATCAACGCTGCTCATATGGCGACACAACCAAGCACATTTCATCTCATATAGCCAGTCCAGGCGAGGTGCTCGTGCCTTTACCTCCGTCCGCGGCCCTTGGTAGACCTGAGATCGGGTAAGGGAGGGCGCATGCGTATTTCGGTGGCCGCCGACAGCAAGGACGGGGTGGCGGAGCGGGTCGTGTCGGAGCTGCGCAGGCGGGGGCACGAGGTGGTGACCCACGGCGCGCTCAGCGACGAGGAGCGCGCCGACTGGGCGTGGGCCTCCGAGCTGGCCGCCCGCGACGTGAGCGAGGGGCGGGCCGACCAGGCGGTGGTCTGCTGCTGGACCGGCACGGGGGCATCGATCGCGGCGAACAAGGTGCCGGGCGTCCGCGCGGCGCTGTGCGTGGACGCCTACACCGCCGACGGGGCCAGGAAGTGGAACGACGCCAACGTGCTGGCGCTCAGCCTCCGGCTCACGTCCGACGTGGTGCTCGACGAGATCCTCAACGCCTGGCTGGACGGGCGGCCCAGCACCGACGCCGCCGACGTGGCGAACGTCTCCCATCTGGAGGAGATCTGACTACGCTATACAAGTATGGACTTACGCTGTACGCACTGCGGTGAAGAGGGGCTGGAGCCCGGGTTCATCATGGACTCCGGCGAGAACTCCCGCGGGTTCGCCAGGTGGGTCGAGGGCGCGCTGGAGCGGGGGATCTTCGGCGGCGCCAAGCTGATGGGCCGGCCGAAGTGGGAGATCGACGCCTACCGCTGCCGCTACTGCCACCACCTGGAGCTTTTCGCCGACCGCCCGTCGTAAGCGGGACCGGCCGCCGCTCGTCAGCGGGACCGGCCGCCCGTCGTGAGCGGGACAGACCACCGCTCGTCAGCGGGACCGGCCGCCGCCCGTTAGCGGGACCGGCCGCTCACCGTGAGCGAGGCCGAACGACCCTCGCGAGTGGGACCGGTCGCGGCGGAGGAGCGGAAATCGTCGGCGCCGCCGTTTAGGGTGCTTGGCATGACCGACGTCCTGCTCCGCGGCGGGCTCCCCTGGGGGCTCGAGGGCCCTGCCGACATCCTCGTCCGCGACGGCCGGATCCACCTCGTCAGCCAGGGCATCGATGCGCCCGGCGCCCTGGTCGTCGACATCGCGGAGCAGCTCGTCCTGCCCGGCCTCGTCGAGGCGCACTGCCACCTCGACAAGACCCTCTTCGGCGGCCCGTGGGTGCCCCACTCGGCCGACGACACGCTGGCCGGGCGCATCGGAAACGACCTCGGCCGCCGCGCGGAGCTGGGCGTGCCGAGCGTCGAGCGGATAGGCGCGCTGCTGGAGCGCATGAGCGCGGCCGGCACATGCCATGTCCGCACCCACACCGACATCGACCCCGTCGTGGGGCTGCGGGGCGTGGAGGCCGTGCTCGAGGCCGCCGCGGGCTCCCCCGTCGACGTGCGCCAGGTGGCGTTCCCGCAGCACGGCGTGCTGGTCAACCCCGGCACGGCCGAGCTGCTCGAAGAGGCACTGAAGAGCGGCGTCGAGGCGGTCGGCGGCCTCGACCCGGCGGGCATCGACCGCGACCCCGTACGCCACCTCGACCTGATCTTCGGACTGGCGGAGCGCTACGGCACCCATCTCGACCTCCACCTGCACGACGGCGGCTCGCTGGGCGGGTGGGAGCTCGAGCTCATCACCGAGCGCACCAGGGCGCTGGGGCTGGGCGGCCGGGTGACCGTCAGCCATGCGTACGCGCTCGGCCAGCTCGACGACGCCTACCAGGATCGGCTGATCCAGGGCTTCGACGAGGCGGGCGTCGCCATCGCGACCGCGGCCGTCTACAGCTTCCCCGTGCCGCCGATCAAGAAGCTGCGGGCCGCCGGCGTCACGGTCGCCTGCGGTCACGACGGCATCCGCGACCTGTGGGGCCCGTACGGCAGCGGCGACATGCTGGAGCGGGCCATGCACGTCGCCTACCGCAGCACGTTCCGGAGGGACGAGGAGATCGAGCTGGCGCTGGAGGCCGCCACCTACGGCGGGGCCCGCGCGCTCGGGCTGGAGTCGTACGGGCTGGCGCCGGGTGACCGGGCCGATCTGGTCGCCGTGCCGTGCGGGGGCGCGGCGGAGGCGGTGGTCGTTCACCCTGCGCGCACTCTGGTCATGAAAGACGGCGTCGTCCTGCACAATTGACCGGCGGGACCATCGAAAGGCAGGCAAGTGCTCTCTATTCACCAGCGGATCGCGGCAGAGCTGGGCGTACGCGACGGCCAGGTGCAGGCGGCCGTCGATCTGCTCGACGGCGGCGCGACCGTGCCGTTCATCGCGCGATACCGCAAAGAGGCCACCGGCGCCCTCGACGACGCGCAGCTGCGCACGCTCGAGGAGCGGCTGCGCTACCTTCGCGAGCTGGAGGAGCGCAGGACGGCGATCCTGGAGTCGATCGAGTCTCAGGGCAAGCTCGACGACGAGCTGCGCGAGCAGATCATGGCGGCGGAGACCAAGGCCAGGCTCGAGGACATCTACCTGCCTTACAAGCCCAAGCGGCGCACCAAGGCGCAGATCGCCCGCGAGCTGGGCCTGGAGCCGCTGGCCGACCAGTTGCTCGCCGATCCCACGCTCGACCCCGCCGCGACGGCCGAGGGCTTCGTCACCGAGGGCGTGGCCGACGCGGGCGCTGCCCTCGAGGGCGCCAGGGCGATCCTGATCGAGCGCTTCGCCGAGGACGCCGACCTGATCGGCGGCCTGCGCGAGCAGCTGTGGAACCGCGGTCGGCTGGTGTCGAAGGTCCGTGAGGGCAAGGAGGAGGCGGGGGCCAAGTTCTCCGACTACTTCGAGTTCGGCGAGCCGTTCACGAAGCTGCCCTCCCACCGGATCCTCGCCATGTTCCGGGGCGAGAAGGAGGAGGTGCTCTCCGTCACGCTGGAGCCCGACGACAGCCCCGACTATGAGCTGCGCATCGCCTCCCGCTTCGGCATCTCCGACCAGGGCAGGCCGGCCGACAAGTGGCTGAACGAGACCGTGCGCTGGGCCTGGCGCACCCGTATCCTCGTGCATCTCGGCATCGACCTGCGGATGCGGCTGTGGCAGGCGGCCGAGGACGAGGCGGTGCGGGTCTTCGCGGCCAACCTGCGCGACCTGCTGCTCGCCGCCCCCGCCGGGAGCCGGGCCACGATGGGTCTCGACCCCGGCCTGCGTACGGGCGTAAAGGTCGCCGTGGTCGACGCCACGGGCAAGGTCGTCGAGACGGCGACCATCTACCCCCACGAACCCAAGCGGCAGTGGGACCAGTCGCTGGCCGTCCTCGGCGCGCTCGCGCAGCGCCACGGGGTCGAGCTGATCGCCATCGGCAACGGCACCGCCTCGCGCGAGACCGACAAGCTGGCCGGCGAGCTGGTCCAGCACATGCCGTCGATCACCAAGATCGTCGTTTCGGAGGCCGGGGCCTCGGTCTACTCGGCCTCGCCGTACGCGTCGCAGGAGCTGCCCGAGCTCGACGTGTCCCTGCGCGGGGCGGTATCGATCGCCCGCAGGCTCCAGGACCCGCTGGCCGAGCTGGTCAAGATCGACCCCAAGTCGATCGGCGTCGGCCAGTACCAGCACGACCTGGCCGAATCCAAGCTCTCCCGCTCGCTCGACGCGGTGGTCGAAGACTGCGTCAACGCCGTCGGGGTCGACGTCAACACCGCGTCCGCGCCCCTGCTCACCCGCGTGTCCGGCATCGGCTCCACGCTGGCCGAGAGCATCGTCCGCCACCGTGACGCCAACGGCCCCTTCCGGACGCGTGCCGCGCTCAAGAGCGTGCCGCGGCTCGGGCCCAAGGCGTTCGAGCAGTGCGCGGGCTTCCTGCGCATCCGGGGCGGCGACGACCCGCTCGACGTGTCCAGCGTCCACCCCGAGGCCTACCCGGTCGTCCGCCGCATCCTCACGGCGGCCAAGACCGACCTCAAGTCCCTGATCGGCAACACGGCGGCGCTGCGGGCCATGAAGCCCGCCGAGTTCACCGACGACACGTTCGGCCTGCCGACGGTCACCGACATCCTGCGGGAGCTGGAGAAGCCCGGCCGCGACCCGCGGCCCGCGTTCAAGACCGCCACCTTTAAGGAGGGGGTCGAGAAGATCTCCGACCTGAGCTCCGGCATGATCCTCGAGGGCGTGGTCACCAACGTCGCCGCCTTCGGCGCGTTCGTGGACATCGGCGTCCACCAGGACGGCCTGGTCCACGTCTCGGCCATGTCCCGAAACTTCGTGAAGGACCCCCGCGACGTGGTCAAGCCCGGCGACATCGTCCGCGTCAAGGTCCTCGACGTCGACATTCCCCGCAAGCGGATCTCCCTGACTCTCCGGCTGGAGGACGAGACGCCGGCTCAGACCTCGGGCGACGGCTCACGCAGGGGCTCGGGGCGCGGGGACGGCGCACGGGGTGACGGACGGGGCAACGGCCAGCGCGACCGCGCCCAGGGCCGCGGCGACGACCAGCGCAACCGAGGCGACGGCGGCCGAGGCGGCGCTGGAGGCCGCGGTGCTGACGGCGGCCGAGGCGGGGACAGCGGCCGAGGCGGGGACAGCGGCCGAGGCGGGGACAGCGGCCGAGGCGGGGACAGCGGCCGAGGCGGGGACAGCGGCCGCAGTGGTGAGGGAGGCCGGGGCGGCGCTGGAGGCCGCGGTGCCGACGGCAGCCGAGGCGGCGACGGGGGCCAGCGCGGGCGCGGAGACGGCCAGCGCGGCGGCCGCCGCCAGGACCGCCCGGCACCCACCGGCGCGATGGCCGAAGCCCTCCGCAAGGCGGGCCTCACAGGCAACGACCGCTAGCTTGCCGGCACCCGTCCACGCCGACCGGCCAGCCGCCGGTCTGCCGCAGACGGGTGCCGGATGAGCCGCCGACGCCCGTCTCGCCCGGCGGTGCGCTGCTTTGCGCGCCCAGCGGGCCGGGGGCGATACGGTCGAGGTGTGAGCAGCACAGCGTTCAGCACGGCGATCGGGCAGGCCCGCGACCTCCTCAGGTGGCGGTCGCCGCTGCGGACCGAGTTGTGGGCTGCGCGGCTCACCGCCGACCTTCAGCCGGACGAAGCGGAGCCCTTCCTGCGGCGGCTGGTCGAGGACGGCAGCGCGGAGGCACGTCTCACCCTCGCGGCCCTCTCCGCGGTCAACGCCTCCGCTGAGGCGAACCCGCCCACCGGCGAGGACGCGAGCCTGTCCGCAGGTGCAGGCACGGGCCCGGCTGCGGGCGGAGCCGTGGATGGTGGGGTGTTCGCGCGTGCCGCGAATGGCGTGATGGAGACGCTGCCCGGGTGGGTACGGCGCATGGGGCGGGTGACGTGCGAGGGAGCCTGGTACGGCAAGGCAGACCCGTACGGCGAGCAGACCCTCGCGGCCCTGTCCTTCCGCTACGAGAACGGCAAGGAGCCGCACCTCCTCGTCGTCGGCATCGACCAGGTGAGCGGCGGGCTGGCCGTTGACGCGGTGGTCGAGGAGGTGAAGTTCCTCGACGACCTGGATCTGCGGGCGGAGGAGCCGGGTGTGGTCGCGGGGCGGGTGCTGGACGCGTTCGAGCTGGGTGACCGGATCATGGGCGCGCTGGTCGCCGAGACGCTGCCCGCCGTCCGGCCGGTCGCGCTCTTGCGGGCTCACGCGGTGCCCGATCTCGTACGGCCGGCGCCCGACGACACGATGAGCCGGTTCCAGGAGCTGCCGGAGCTGCCCGGCGCGCAGGAGGCGTTCGAGAAGCTGGCCGAGTTCGTGGGTGATCGCCCGTTGTGGTGGAGCCCTGCGCGGGTCTCCCAGTTCCTGACGTCGTGGCTGCCCAGGGAGGCCATCCTGTCGGAGGCGGGGATCGCGGCGATGCCGGAGGTGGTGCGGGCCTGGAGCCGGTTCTCCGGAGGCCATGCCGAGGTGCTCGCCCAGGTCGAGACGGACGCACCCCGGCTGCCCGCCCTCATGGCCGACGACTCCCTGGCCGGCCTCGGCAAACGCATCGCCCATGCCCAGCACGACCGCTGACCGATCAAAGGCGCCGCCCTCGCCGGCCGGCGTGCACACGCCTCACCCGGACGCAGCGCCACCGCTGACCGGTCGAAGGCCGCCCCCACCGGCCGGCGCGCACACGCCTCACCCTGGCGCAGCGCGACCGCTGACCACCGGTCAAGGGTTTCCGCGCCGGCCGGTGTGGCGGGTGAGCGCCAGGTAGACGAGGGCCAGGACGGCGAGCCCCGCGGCGGCCGCCAGTGCGAGGGGGACGCCGACGGGGAGGAGCAGCCCGCCGAGCGCCGTACCGAGAGCGATGCCCAGGTAGAGCGCCGAGGCGTTGAGGCCGACGACCACCGCCGTCTCCTGGGGCGCGGCCGAGATCAGCCGCAGTTGCTGGGCCGGGGTCTGGGACCAGGTGCTCGCGCCCCACATCACCATGAGGGGACCGGCCAGCGGCAGCCAGCGGGCCTCCACCGCCCACGCGAACACGGCCAGCGTCACCGCCAGGACCGCGTATCCGACGGCCAGGACGCGGATCGGCCCGTGCCGGTCGGCCGCCGCGCCCGCCACCAGGTTTCCGGCCACGGCGCCGACCCCGTACAGGAACAGCATCCACATCTCCGATGCCCCTGCCGCGCCGAGCGCGTGCAGGAGCGGGACGGCGTACGCGTACAGCCCATAGCCGGCGGCCAGGCCGAGCACGGTCAGCGGGAGCACCGCCACCACGCCAGGGCGGCGCAGGGCGGCGAGCCGGTCACGTAGGGGCACGTGGGGGCTGCCCGGCAGTGCGGGCATGACGGCGTACACGCCTGCGGCGCACACCAGGCACAGGAGCGCGACCAGGGTGAGCGCGGCCCGCCAGTCCAGGAGCCTGTCGGCCAGGTTGCCCAGGGGCACCCCCAGCGCGGTCGCGGCGGTCAGGCCCCCGACCACCACGGCCAGCGCGCGGGCCCGCTGCGCGGGGGCGACCAGAGAGGCGGCGACGGCGCCCGCGTTGGGGGTGAACCCGGCGGCCCCGAACGCGGCCAGCACCCTGGACGCCATCAGCCACCCATAGCTGGGAGACAGCGCCGAGCCCAGGTTGGCCACGGCGAGCACGAGCAGTGCGATCACCAGGAGGGCGCGGCGGGGAACGCGGGCGGCGGCAGTGGCGAGCACAGGGGCGAGAACGGCGTAGGCGATCGCGAAGACGGTCGCGGACTGGCCTGCCGCGCCCTCGGAGACGTGCAGGGATCCGGCCATGGCAGGCAGGAAGCCGGCCACCACGTAGGCGTCGGTGCCGACGGCGAACGTGCCGAGGGCCAGGACGAAGATCGCGCGGAAGGGGCGAGGAGTGGCTTGTTTACCGGAAATCAGGATGTCACGCATCCCGGTTCGTTTCATGATGGTGCGGGCCTCTTGGGAAGGGAAGACTGTGCTGGGCGGGCTGCCGGCACGGACAGAGAAGCTTGGTCAAGCGCCCCGCCGGGCGAGGCGGTGCGGCGTGGTGCGGTGCGGTGCGCTGCGCGGCCAGGCCGGCAGTGGACGCGGGGGCCAGCTGCGGAACGCGCGGGGCCAG